>JAFTEV010000025.1 GCA_017453465.1 Bacteroidaceae bacterium
CAGAGCGGATGAATGGAGCTATTCAGGAAATCAGAACCATTGGCAGAGGCTATGCTACGGCCAAGCGCTTTAGGACTGCAATACTGTTCTTCTATGGAGACTTGGATTTGTACTAACCAACACAAAATCTCGTAGAACCATAATTTGAACACCTCTTTTTAGAATGGAAGGTCGTCGGTAGAACCTTCGTCGCCGCCAAACGGTGCTGCCGGTGCTTCGCTGGCAAACGATGCTGGCTGGGCTGCCGGTGCTGCTGGTGCTGCGACAGCGGGTGCTACACCGGGAGTCTCGGCTACGGGGGCTGCTGCTGTGGGTGGCTCTACCTTCCATGCGCGGATGGAGTTGTACCAGCGTCCCTGATATTCGTGGGCGTCGATGTCGAAAGACACCTTCAGGTCTTGTCCCACCTGAATGTTGAACTGGGTGATTTTGTCTTCGCCGAAGACTTCAAACACCATGCGGCGTGGGAACTGTCCGTTGGGCACTTCGAGCACGTATGACTGCACTTTCCAGGGGGCACCGGTGCGAGCTGAGGTTCCGCCTCTGGCTTCGAGCACCTGAATGATTTTTCCTTCTAATTCCATAGTTTTGTCTGTTATTTTTGTTATTAACTATTTTGTTTTCTTAAAATCGGCGACAAAATTACGGTTTTTTTTTGTCTCTTCAAAACTATTCCATACCTTTGTGAACAAAATAACTATTGTGCACAATGAAATTTAACGTATCGAGTACAGCACTCTGCAACCGTTTGCAGACCATCAGTCGTGTACAGAGCAACAAGAGCTCATTGCCCATTCTCGACTGCATTCTTTTTGAGCTTTCGGCTGGAAATCTGTCTATGACAGCATCTGACAGCGAGACTACTATTGTAACAAACCTTGAGGTGAACGATGTTGAGGGTGAAGGCCGTTTTGCCATTGAGTCGAAACAGTTGATTAACTCCATTAAGGAAATTTCAGATCAGCCTATCACTTTTAACATAAACCCTGCCACATTTCAGGTGGAAGTCAATTATCAAAACGGTAAATACAATCTGATGGGGCAGAATGCTGCTGAGTATCCTGTCCCTGCCGACAGTGAAGAGGCTGGTGCGTCGTTGACCGTCGGGGCTGACCTCCTGCTCGATGGCATTACTCGTTCTCTGTTTGCTACGGCTGACGATGAACTGCGTCCGCAGATGAACGGCATTTTCTTCGACATCCTTCCTGAATACCTCACGTTGGTGGCCAGCGATGGACACAAGCTGGTGCGCGACCGCTTGCTGACGGTGCATGGCGATGAGGCTCGCTCCTTTATTCTGCCCAAGAAGCCTTCGTTGCTGCTGAAGACGATTCTGCCGAAGGAGGATGGCGATGTGCAGATTGACTTCAACGACCGCAATGCCAAGGTGCAGCTGGCAAACTACCGCATCTGCTGCCGACTGATTGAGGGCCGTTACCCTAACTACAATTCGGTCATCCCGACAGACAATCCTTTCCGTGTGACTGTTGACCGCATGGCTTTCATCAGTGCATTGCGCCGTGTCAGCGTCTTTGCCAGTGCCTCCAGCTCGCTCATCAAGTTGCACATCGAGAACAATACGCTGACCGTCAGTGCGCAGGACATCGACTTCTCCACTTCTGCCGAAGAGAGCGTGATGTGCGAATATGACGGCAACCCCATGTCGATTGGCTTCAATGGCCCATTCTTGCTGGAAGTGCTGGGCAGCGTGACCAGTCCCGACGTGGTGCTGGAGCTTGCCGACCCCAGCCGTGCAGGTGTGATTGTGCCAGCAGAGCAAAGCGAGTCGGAAGACCTGATCATGTTGCTCATGCCCATGATGCTGCAAGATTAACACATTATATATAATATAGAGGGGTGTCGTTAAGAGGAAAGAAAATCGTTCTGGGCATAACGGGCAGCATTGCCGCCTATAAGTCGTGCCTCGTCATACGTCAGCTCATCAAGAAAGGGGCTGAGGTACAGGTTGTCATTACGCCCGCCGGCAAGGAGTTTATCACACCCATCACGTTGTCGGCCTTGACCAGCAAACATGTCGTTAGTGAATTTTTTTCGCAGCGCGATGGCACGTGGCACAGTCATGTAGATTTGGGTCTGTGGGCCGATGCCATGCTCATTGCTCCCGCAACGGCCAGCACCATTGGCAAGATGGCGAATGGTGTGGCCGACAATATGCTTATTACCACCTACTTGAGCATGAAGGCCCCTGTGTTTGTTGCTCCAGCGATGGACCTGGACATGTATGCCCATCCCTCTACGCAGAAGAATCTGGCGACCCTTCAGGCTTATGGCAATCACATCATAGAGCCTGGCACAGGCTTCCTGGCCAGCAAGCTGGAGGGGAAGGGCCGGATGGAAGAACCCGAAAACATTGTCCGCTGCCTTGAGCAATTCTTTTCCTGTCAAGGCGACCTTGCCGGAAAGAAAATCCTGATTACGGCGGGGCCTACCTACGAAAAGATTGACCCAGTCCGCTTCATTGGCAATTATTCCTCTGGCAAGATGGGCTTTGCGCTGGCAGAAGAATGTGCCAGTCGGGGGGCAGAGGTCGCATTGGTGTGTGGCCCTGTATCTACAGCCATGCAGACAGCCCATCCCCATGTGAAGCGCATCGACGTGGAGTGTGCACAGGAGATGTACGATGCCTGCATGGACATCTACCCCCGTATGGATGCAGCCATCCTGTGCGCCGCCGTTGCCGATTTCACGCCCGAAACTACGGCTACCCAGAAAATCAAGCGCAAGGGCGACGACATGGTGATACGCCTGAAGCCCACCCGCGACATAGCGGCTGCACTGGGGAAAATCAAGTCCAGCGGCCAGCTGCTTGTGGGCTTTGCCCTCGAAACCAATGATGAGGAAGCCAATGCGCAGAGTAAGTTGCAGAAGAAGAACTTCGACTTCATCGTGCTCAATTCCCTCAACGACCAGGGTGCGGGCTTCCGCACCGACACCAACAAAGTGAGCATCATCACGGCCACTGATAAACACAACTACCCGCTGAAGCCGAAAGCGGAAGTGGCGCAGGACATCATTGATGCACTCGCTGGCCTCATGAAGTGATGCTGCCTCTGTTTCCACGAAACCTCTCTCTATTCCCTCTCCACTGCTTATGCGTACCTTATTATTTGCAATACTGGCCTTTTGCCTCTTGCCCTCCAAGGGACTGTCGCAAGAACTGAACTGCACGGTGAAGGTGATTCATTCACAGATTCAGGGCACCAGCACCTCTGTGTTTGAGACGCTCGAAACGGCCATCACGGAGTTTATGAACAACCACGCCTGGACCGACCTGCAATACCAGAAAGACGAGCGCATCGAGTGCACCATGAACATTACGCTGACGAAGTATGATGCCAGTTCCGACCGTTTTTCGGGCGAAATACTTTTCCAGCTGGCACGCCCTGTTTTCAATTCTTCCTACAATACCACCGTGTTCTCCATGAAGGATGCCAGCCTTGAGTTTACCTACAAGGAGTACGACCCGCTGGAGTGGAACGAAAACAACCTGGACAACAATCTCACGGCTGTACTGGCCTACTATGCCTACCTCTTCATCGGGCTTGACCTCGACACCTTCTCGCCGCTCGGTGGCACCGAAGTGCTTCACATCGTGGAGAACATCGTGAACAATGCCCAGACCCTTTCGGAACCAGGTTGGGCTGCTTTCAAGGACTCGAAAAATCGCCATGCCATCATCAACGATTACATGGAAAGCTCGATGGAACCGTTCCGCCAGATGCAGTACAAGTACTACCGTTCTGGACTCGACGAAATGGCCAACAACGCCGACCGTGGCCGCACAGCCATCACCGAGGCTCTGGAAATGCTGGATGAGGCTCATCACAACAAGCCCATGTCGATGCTTCCGCAGATTTTCACCGACTTTAAGCGCGATGAAATCGTCAGCATCTACAAGGGGCATGGAACAGAGAAGGAGAAGCAAAGCGTGAAGGAAATCTGTTCCAATATCAATGCCAGTCAAAATACCTATTGGAATAAGATAAAATGATTCAGCACCTACATATAGAGAACTACGCACTCATCGAGCATCTGGACATTGACCTGCACGCAGGTTTTTCGGTTATTACGGGCGAGACGGGTGCGGGCAAATCAATCATTCTGGGAGCTATCGGGCTGTTGCTTGGGCAACGTGCCGACTCCAAAAGCATTAAGTTCGGGGCAAACCGATGTGTCGTAGAAGCCACATTCGACTTGTCCCGTTATCATTTGGCTGACTTCTTTGCCGCACACGAACTGGACTTCGATGGAACCGAATGCATCGTCCGCCGCGAGATTACCAGCGCAGGGAAAAGCCGGGCCTTCATCAACGACACGCCTGTGCAGCTTTCGCTGATGAAGACCTTGGGCGAACAGCTGATAGATGTGCACTCGCAGCATAAGAACCTACTGCTTTCCCAAGAAAACTTCCAGCTGAATGTGCTGGACATCCTGGTCGGCAATGCCGAACTGCTACAGACCTATCAGGAAGCCTACCGACAGTACAATGCGCTGGTGCGCCAATACGACGAGGCAGTGGAGGCTGTTCAGCGCAACCGAGACAACGAAGACTTCCTGCGCTTTCAGCATAGCCAGCTTGCCGAAGCTGCCCTCACAGCAAACGAACAGACCGAACTGGAGGCTGAACAGACCGAGCTGGAGCACGCCGAAGAAATCAAGCAATCGCTCTATGCAGCCAGCAACGCCTTGCAGTCGAAGGCCGATGAAATCGACGCACTCCAGTTGCTGAAATCGGGAAAACAGTCGATGGAATCGATTCTGAACGTCTTTTCGGCTGGTGAAGAATTGGCACAACGGCTCGATGCCTGCTACATCGAACTGAAAGATATTGCCGATGAAATCGACTCCAAATGCGAATCCATCGAGTATAATCCAGAACGGCTGAATGAAGTCAACGAGCGTTTGAACCTGATTTATACGCTCGAAAAGAAACACCACGTTGATACCATAGAGGAACTGCTGTCCTTGCAACGCGATATGGAGAAGAAGTTGAACTTGGCCGACAATTCAGAAGCTGTGCTCGAACAGCTGGCCAAGCAGCGCGATGCCCAGTACGCTGTGGCCTCTGGTCATGCCCAGCGGCTCAGCAAGCGGCGCAAGGAAGTGGCCAAAACATTGGAGACACAGATGGTGGAAATGCTGCAACCGCTGGGAATGCCTCACGTGCAGTTCAAGGTGGAGATAAATGCGGCTCCCGACCTTCTTCCCACAGGGCTTGACAACGTGACCTTCCTCTTCACCGCCAACAAGTCGGCACTTCTGCAGCCCATTGCCAAGGTAGCATCGGGCGGCGAAATAGCTCGCGTGATGCTCTCGCTCAAAGCACTCATCGCTGGAGCCGTGAAGTTGCCCACCATTATCTTCGATGAAATCGACACAGGCGTAAGTGGCAGCATCGCCGAAAAGATGGCTCGCATCATGCGCACCATGGGTGAACAGGACCGCCAAGTCATTTCCATCACTCATTTGCCGCAGATTGCCGCCATGGGCACCTCACATTATAAAGTATATAAGGAAGACAACGAAGACGCGACCCTCTCGCACATCGTGGAACTCACGCCCGACCAGCGCGTGGAGGAGATTGCACACATGCTGTCGGGCGAAACGCTCACCGAGGCAGCCTTGCAGAATGCGCGCTCGTTGCTCAAAGTACATTGAACATGAAACGCAAGTTTTTTCTTTTTCTCATACTCCAATTTCTTTTTCTCGTTTCCCACGCTCAGCAGGCTCCCCTCCCTAAGTTTGCCAGTAAGGTGCAGAAGGCCATTGTGCAACTGACCACTTTCGACAAGGACGGCAATCAGCTGCACACAGGCACTGCCTTCTATGTGGGAGAGAACGGCGAAGCCCTGGCCGACTACGCCCTGATGAAAGATGCCTGCAAAGCTACCGTGACCGACCAGAGCGGCAAGACGGCAGAAGTGGATTGCATCAAGGGAGCCGATGACACCTATTCCATGGTGCGTTTTCTGGTGAACACCAAGGGCAATGCTGTGCTTACAGTCAGCACAACGGCTGTGGCGCAGGGGGCTGCAGTCTATGCCTTGCCTTTTACGCAGCAGAAGTCCAAGGTCTGTGCGTCGGGCACGGTGGTGGAGACCTCGCCTGTGAAAGACCAGTACAGCTACTACGCGCTTTCGGCCAATCTGGGCGCGGAGGTCGTTGGTGCACCAGTCTTCAACGAGAGTGGCGAACTGGTGGGCATCTTGCAGTCAGCCGTGGGCGGCAAAAGCTACGTGATGGACATCCGTTTCCGTGAGGAACTGAAGATTTCGGCCTTCATGCCCACCTCCACCGTGATGGCCCTCAGTGGCATCAACATCGTCAAAGGACTGCCCGACACCAAGGAGGAAGCCCTGGTCTATACCTACTTCAAGTCGCAATCGGCCAGCAACGCAGAATACAGCGAACTCATCGACCGCTTCATCCGCACCTATCCCGACAATGCCGAAGGCTATTACCGTCGTGCCACCCTGCGTGCCGACCTCCGCCAGTATGATGAGGCCGAGGCCGACCTCCGTCAGTATGAGTCGCTCTCAGAGAACAAGGATGCAGCCAGCGTCTATGCCTCCACACTGCGCGCACAGATTCTCACCGTGCAGGGCAAGGTGGATGATGCGCTGGCTCTTTATGAACGCCTCTGCAACGAAGGCCACCAGTCGCCAGGCATCCTTTATGCCATGAGCACACTGCACGAAGCCCGTAGCGACAGCCTGTCCGACATCCTCTCTCCGCTCGACACCGCCATTGCCAGCTTCGGCACTCCGCTGCCCCGCGAGGCGGCCAACTACGTCTTGCGCCGTGGGCAGGTGCTGGCCAACAACGGAAAATATCGTGAAGCCGTGCTCGACTACAACCAATATGCCTATCTGGTCAACAGCAAAGTGAATGCGCGGTTCTACTACGAGCGTTCCCAGATAGAGGTCAATGCACGCATGTATCAGCAAGCCTACGACGACATCACCTCGGCAGTCTCGGCGGCTCCCTCCGATGTGGTCTATCGGGTAGAGAAGGCAGCCATCTGTCTTCGTGTCAATCAGGTGGCCGAATGTATCGAAGCCTGTCAAGCCGCCCTTGCGCTCGACCCCAACCAGCCCGACGCTCACCGCATCTTGGGCTACGCGCAAATTCAGCAAGGCGACAAAGCTGCTGCCCGCCAGAGTCTGCAACGTGCCATCGACCTCGGCGACGAGAATGCCAAGACCATCATGGACGCTTACCTGAAGTAGCAGCCCCTTATTGCCACAGAAAAAGGCACTTAAAGCATTAAAAACTTTGCCGCGTCAAGAATAATCCATACCTTTGCGAGCGAAAACAATTAAAAACGTAACAACAATGACAGCAGTACAATTGCGAGCAGAACTGCTCCAGGAAATCAATCCGCTGCTCGACAGCGAGGCAGCGATGAAAAGGCTCATCCAGTACATCAGAAAGCTCACAGCGAAAAAGGAAGACCCCACGCTGATGACAAAAGAAGACTTCTTTGCTCGCGTAGATGAAGCCAGGGAACAGATTCGCCGAGGCGAAGGCATCAAAATGCTTCCAGGCGAGTCATTGGATGAATTTCTGAAGAGAGTAGGCTGATGTACGAGATTATCTATTCACCCAAGGCAAAAGAAGACCTCCTGAAACTTCGACGTGATGAACCTGCTGCATTCAAGAAAGCAGGAAAGTTTATCGAAGAGCTGAAGCTGCACCCCAAAACGGGCACAGGTCATCCTGAGCAGCTGAAGGGAGACCGAAGTGGTCAATGGAGCCGAACCATTACAAAGAAGCACCGTATGATTTACGAAATCTTCGAGACCGAAGTGCATGTAGATGTGCTTGCAGCCTACGGCCATTACGACGACAAGTAGTCTTTACCACATCATCTAAAAACAGGACATCCGCCCTTAAAAAAGCGGATGTCCTGTTTTTCGTTTAGTGAAGAAGTAGCTACTCGCAGACGGCGCGAATACTATATCCGCTGTGGCGAGATCCGTACCACTGATGGAAGTAGCTCCAAGATGTTTCCAAGAACCATGCATTATTCGGATAAGACTCGTCGTCATCATCGAGCGAACTTGACCAATAGATGCCGAAGTCACCCACTCTTTCAAGCGGGCTGTCATTAAAAAAGCCAGCAGCAGGCAAGAAAATGGAATTGCCATTCGAGGCTTTCACCACGTAACCATTTACGCCATTTAGCGTGCTCCAAGTCCAGGTACATTTATTCAGCAATTCCTCAAATTCATCCTTGGTGGGCATACGCCACTTACTGCCCCAGTTTTGGTGGGCAGCATCGTCGGACTGCTCAAGAACGGTCTTGTTGTCAACAGGGCCTAAATAGGAATTGGTGCAGTATTTCGTTAGGTAAGAGTCATTACCATTGGCCCACTTGTAGGTACTCCAACTGTAGTCCGTCTTTGCTGTGGTTTCGCCCCAGGCGAAGTAGTCACCGTATTCTTCGGGGGCTGATGCGCCGATGTTCATCGTTGCCCATTTTACGGAGAGGCCGAGGTCAACGGCTTCGTAGGTTGATGCACTGGTCACGGTCACGGTGCAAGTGGCAGTAGCAGTGCCCACTGTTGCAGTGATGACAGCTGTGCCTTCAGCAATGGCTGTGACAAAGCCGCTGGCTACAGTGGCCACGCTCTCGTCGCTGCTGCTCCAGGTCACGGTTCCTGCATCTGTTGGAACAACGGTGACTGTTAGACGGCTAATTTCATCGGACTTCATCTCAAGGGAGGTTGCAGACAGCGTAATGCTTACAGGGCGCGAAACGGTATAGACAATGGGGACATTGCTACCAGCGGGCAGAATGGCCAGATAGTCGGCTGTTACTTCTGTCACCTTGACCGCATACACGGGTATAGCGTTGGAGTCGTAGAACTGGAGATAGCCTTGCAGGGGCAGGAACTTGTAGGTGTAACCTTCCATGTAATCCGTCGTGCCGTCTTCACGGAACGTGATGCTTTCGGTGCTTGACTTGTACCATGTGCCCACCACATAGCTGTTGTCAACAGAGAAAGGTGCCCCGCCTGTCTGGACGAGTTCAGTCTCACCTGTCAGATAGCCGTCAATCAGCAGGGTCACGTCGCCTACATCGAGGCTGTTGTTGTGGTTTAGGTCGCCGTTAATCACTTGTGCGCTTATGGCCATAGGCAGCAGGGTGGCTACAAGCAGCAGCAGGGTGTGCTTAGTTTTGTTCATTTCTTTGAGCTGTTTTAAATGGTGAATATTCTTGTTACTGATTCTCTTTGATTTTGGTTGCAAATATACTGCGTTATAGGTTTTTACGCAAATTTTCCGGGCTTTTTTAGCGGGTTGCGTTATAAATTGAACGCGGAGACACAGAGGCACAGAGATAACAATTAGGAATAAGGAACCTTTAGCTCGACGAAGTCAATTGATACTCCAATTGTCAAATTGTAAATAATGATTATCCGCAAAAATACCACCAATGTTTTTTCAACACGAATGACACGAAAATTCACGAAAGCGTTGCGCCATGTGTTCATCTCACGACGCACCTCGACGGTGACGAACCACACGAAACCATCCGGAAGGCTTTGTGAAATTGACTCCGTCGAGCTAAAGGTTCGTAGCACCGCCCAAGGTGCTGTTCGTGTAATATGCATGGTTCGTGAAGTGTAATTCGTGTTGAAAAAGCAAATAAACTTCGTGCCTGAAAAAGTGTTGGTGGTACGACCAGTGGATAATCATATTGAAATCGTCCAATCGTCCAATTGTCCATCTCTGTGTTCAACATTCCAATGATAGAACATACCTTAAAAATGTATTGATGTTTTTGCAAAAATTGTAGGTTTCCGTTTCTCCCGCGTAGGCAATCAGTTGCGCTCGTGTAGGCAATCAAGTCGGCAGCATTGCCTACGTGAGCGCGACGCATCGCCTACGTCGTTCAGAAGGGTTGTGCATGAGGATGCGAAAGGTTGCTGATTAACAATGGAATAGTCGTATGCGTTTTTGGGGCGTGTTTTATGTGGGTTCAGAAGGGGAGAAAAGTGGGTGTCTGGTGCGTAAAAAGAAAAGTTTTGTTAACAGGCAGGTACCGCCAACACTTTTTCGACACGAAGTTTTTTTTGTTTTCAACACGAATAACACGAAACTTCACGAAACATTCATATTACACGAACAGCACCTTGGGCGGTGCTACGAATGACACGAAAGCCTGCCGGATGGTTTCGTGTGGTTCGTCACCGTCGAGGTGCTTCGTGAGATGACACATGCCGCAATGCTTTCGTGAAGTTTCGTGTCGTTCGTGTTGAAAAAACATTGGTGGTATTTTTGCGGATAATCATAATTTTTTCGCTTGTTCCGTATTCAGAACCGATGTTGCGGTAGTTGACGAGGTCTTCAAAAGTCTGCATGGATTGGTTTTTACGCTATGAGAAATGACTGCAAAAGGGTAGGGAAAAGGGCGAAATGGTAGTTGTTGGCCTAAAAAGTTGGCATTTTTGTTGAAAGAGTCAAAAGAAACGTGTAATTTTGCACGAATTTTGCTTGTTTGGGCAAAAAAGAGAAAAGAGAGTATCAGCATGACAACGGAAGTGCAGGATTTCAGAGTTGACATTGACCAAATTATCAAGGACAAGGCTGGCGCAAAGGCGAAGTACATCCCTGGGTTTGTGGTCGGTTGGCTCAAGAAGATATTGCATCAAGATGAAGCGAACCGTTTCCTCACAGGCCGTGGAAAGGGCAAGGTGGGGAAAGACTTTCTGGACGAATGTGTGAAGTATCTGGAAATGGACATCACGCTGCAAACCAAGATTGACGGCGTGGTGCAGTCTGGGCTTGACGCACTGCCCGGCAACGAGGGTGGACGCTGGTTCACCATCGTGTCGAACCATCCGCTGGGTGGCCAGGACGGTGTGGCACTGGGCAGCATCGTCTGCGGCAAGTGGGACTCGAAGATGGTCTATCTGGTAAACGACATCCTGATGAACCTGAAGGGGCTGGCTCCGCTCTGTGTGCCCATCAACAAGACTGGCAGACAGAGCCGCAATTTCCCCAAGATGGTGGAAGCTGCCTTCCAGAGCGAGCGAAACGTGGTGATGTTTCCCGCAGGACTCTGTTCGCGCAAGCAGGACGACGGCTCCATTCGCGACCTGCCCTGGAAGAAGACCTTCATCACCAAGAGCGTCGAGACGCACCGCGATGTCATCCCCGTGCACTTCTCTGGTCAAAACTCTGAGCGTTTCTATCGTATTGCCCGTTTCTGCCAGAAGCACAAGCTGAAGGTCAATCTGGCCATGCTCTTCCTGGTCGATGAAATGTATAAGAACGTGGGCAAGAAGTTTACCGTCACCTTTGGCAAACCCATTCCCTGGCAGACGTTTACCGACAAGTCGAAGACGGCAACCGAGTGGGCACAGTGGGTGCAAGAAAAGGTGTATGAGTTGTAAGGAAAAATCAAAGAGAATATGGAAAAACCGATCATAGATCCAATACCTGTGGAGGTACTGAAGTCGGAACTGACGGCAGACAAGCAGCTGCGCATGACGAGCCGCAGCAACAACGAGATTTACATTGTCACGTGGCAAGACTCCCCTCATGTCCTCCGCGAAATTGGCCGTCTGCGTGAGATTGCCTTCCGTGCTGCTGGCGGTGGCACAGGGCTTGACTGCGACCTCGACGAGTTCGACACGATGGAGAATCCCTACAGGCAACTCATTGTGTGGGACCCCGAAGCCGAGAAAATCATTGGTGGCTATCGTTACATCCAGGGACCCAACATCCAGCTGGATGCCAAGGGACAACCCGTGCTGGCCACCAGCCATATGTTCCATTTCTCCGACGAATTCATTCAGCACTACCTCCCCTACACCATTGAGCTGGGGCGTTCTTTTGTCACACTCGAATACCAATCTACCCGTGTAGGGAGCAAGGCCATCTTTGCCCTCGACAACCTGTGGGACGGTCTGGGAGCCTTGGCTGTCATCATGCCCGACTGCAAATACTACTTCGGCAAGGTGACGATGTACCCCTCCTACAACCGCCGTGGTCGCGACATGATTCTCTACTTCCTGCGCAAACATTTTGGCGACAAGCAGGGGCTGGTGCTCCCCGTCAAGCCCCTCCAGCTGGAGAACGACCCGAAGGAGTTTGAGCAGCTCTTCTGCCACGACGACTTCAAGGAGGACTACAAGGTGCTCAACCACGAAATCCGTGCCCTGGGCTACAACATCCCGCCGCTGGTCAATGCCTACATGTGTCTGTCGCCCACCATGAAGATGTTCGGCACAGCCATCAACTACGGCTTTGGCGATGTCGAGGAGACTGGCATCCTCATTGCTGTCAGTGAAATCTACGACGAAAAGCGCATCCGCTACATCGACAACTTTGCCAAGGAGCACCCCGAATTTGTGAAGATAACCAGCGGAGCAAATAAGATAATAAGTTAAAGATTAAATCCGAATTACGAAATCCGAAATCCGAAATGCCATTCGGATGGTTCGTATTTCGTATTTCGTAATTCGTAACTCGTATTTCGTAATTCGTAATTAAAATTATGGCTTTTACAAGAATCACAGCTGCTGAAGCTGCAGCACTCATCAAGAACGGAGACAACATCGGTCTTTCGGGCTTCACACCAGCAGGAACACCCAAGGCGGTGACGGCTGAAATCGCAAAGGTGGCACACGCCGAACACGAAGCTGGCCGTCCCTACCAGATTGGCATCTTCACTGGTGCTTCCACCGGACAGTCCTGTGACGGCGTGCTGAGCGACGAACATGCCATTCGCTACCGCGCTCCCTACACCACCAACGCCACCTTCCGCAAACACGTCAATGCTGGCGAGATTGCCTACAATGACATCCACCTCGGCATGATGGCACAAGACCTTCGCTACGGTTTCCTGGGCGACGTAGATTGGGCCATCATCGAAGTCTGCGCCATCGAGGACGACGGCAAAGTCTATCTCACTGCCGCAGGTGGCATTTCGCCCACCATCGCACGCCTGGCCAAGAAAGGTGTCATTCTGGAACTCAACGCCTTCCATTCACCCAAGAGCATCGGCATCCACGATGTCTATGAACCCCTCGACCCCCCACAGCGCAAGCCCATCATGATAGAGAAAGTGACCGACCGCATCGGCACTACCTACCTCCAGATTGACCCCAAGAAGATTGTGGGCGTGGTGGAATGCAACATCCCCGACGAAGCTCGCTCCTTCAAGGACGCAGACCCCATCACCGACAAGATTGGTGAAAACGTGGCCAATTTCCTCCTTGCCGAGCGCAAGCGCGGCATCATCCCTCCAGGCTTCCTGCCCTTCCAGAGCGGTGTCGGCACCACAGCCAACGCCATCCTCTTCGCCCTGGGCAGCGACCCCGACATGCCAGCCATGGAGGTCTATACCGAAGTGCTCCAGAACGCCATCGTTGACCTCATGTTCCAGGGCCGTGTGAAATGCGCATCCACCTGCTCCCTCACCGTCACCAACGACAAGCTGCAGAGCATCTACGACAACATCGACTTCTTCAAGGACAAGCTCGTGCTGCGTCAGTCCGAAATCTCCAACAACGCCGAAGTCATCCGCCGACTGGGACTCATCGCCATCAACACCGCCATCGAGGTTGACCTCTACGGCCACGCCAACTCCACCCAGATATGCGGCACCAAGATGATGAACGGCATCGGTGGTAGCGGCGACTTCGAGCGCAACGCCTTCCTCAGCATCTTCACCTGCTCCTCTGTGGCCAAAGACGGACTCATCTCGTCCATCGTCCCCTTCTGCAGCCACATCGACCACACCGAACACGACGTGAACGTCATCGTCACCGAACAAGGAGTAGCCGACCTGCGCGGCAAAAGTCCCATCCAGCGTGCACATGCCATCATCGAGAACTGTGCACACCCCGACTACAAGCAGCTGCTCTGGGACTACCTCAAGATTTCAAAGACAGGCCAGTCGTGCCACAACCTTGCTGCCACCCACTCCTTCCACGACACATTCCTCAAGGAAGGCGACATGCACAAGGTGGATTTAAGCAAGTTTGCATAGTGAAGGCATGAAATTCATATCCTGGAATGTAAATGGACTCCGCGCCGTGCTCGGCAAAGGCTTCAGCGAAACCTTCGCCCAGCTTGACGCAGACATCTTCTGCCTGCAAGAAACCAAGCTGCAGGCAGGGCAGCTCGACCTCCAGTTTCCGGGCTATCAGTCCTACTGGAACTACGCCGAGAAGAAGGGCTACAGCGGCACAGCCATCTACACCCGCCACCAGCCCCTCGCTGTCAGCTACGGACTGCCCCTGTCGGTCATAGACTCCATGCCCAACGACGGCTGGCTGGACATGAACACCGAGGGGCGCGTCATCACGCTGGAGTACCCCGACTTCTACGTCCTCACTGTCTATACGCCCAACTCGCAGGACGGTCTGCGGCGTTTGGACAATCGCATGACCTGGGACGATGCCTTCCGTCAATATCTTGTACAGTTAGACCGCGTGAAGCCCGTCCTCGTCTGTGGCGACATGAACGTGGCTCATCAGGAGATTGACATCAAGAACCCCAAGACCAACCACCACAACGCAGGCTTCACCGACGAAGAACGTCAGAAGTTCACCGACCTCCTGGCCGCTGGCTTCACCGACACCTTCCGTTACTTCCACCCGCTGGAGACCGACGTTTACTCCTGGTGGTCCTACCGCTTCCATGCCCGTGAACAAAACGTCGGCTGGCGCATTGACTACTGGCTCTGCTCCAACCGCCTCCAGCCGCAGCTCGTCTGCAGCAAGATTCACACCGACATCTTCGGCAGCGACCACTGCCCCGTGGAGGTGGAGCTTTCCCTATAAAAAACTATCATCTCTCCCACATTAATAACAACCAACAATTTAAAATCACAAAAAAACATGAAGAAACAACTACTCATGGGTCTTCTGACCCTGCTGCCAACGGCAGCCACCATTGCTGACGCACAGGAAGCAACACCCTACACTGTAGTAAAAGTATCCAACCCCGACCGTGGCGAGCGCGAAGTCGACGGCCTCATCGCAGGCGGCGACCGCGAAAACAGCTACACATGGCGACTGGCCATGCGCGGCGACGAAATCTACATTGCCACCACCCGCAACATTGCCAGCGCACTGGTCAACATGTACGCCCCCGCATTTGCCGCAGGCGGACTCTCCGTCGATGCCTTCTGGGACATGATTAACCTCGTCAGCAACGGCGACATCCCCCGCAACGACGCCAACGAGGGAGCCAACATCATCTCCTACAACCGCAAGACAGGCGAATTCAAAGTCATCTACACCGCCGAGTCCGCAGTCTATTTCCGCATGGCCGTCACCTACGGCGACAACGTCTATTTCGGCTCCTACACAGCCCGTCCCGACGTGGGTCAGTACATCCTCCGTCTCGACCCCCAGGGCAACTTTACCAAGGTATTCCAGACCACAGGCTCCGTTTCCCTCCGCGCCAACTGCGTCTATGACGACCACCTCTTCTTTGCTGGAGCAGACGCACGCGAAGAAGTAGCCGAAGGCCAGCCCGTGCCCACCAAGATGGCCATCCTGCGCAAGAGCAACGAAGACGACACCCAGTGGGACCGCGTGGCCGACTACAAAGACTTCGGCGTAATCCCCTACGACGGCATCATGAGCAGCTGGGCAGGCGCACCTTTCTGGGAACTGGCCAGCCACAACGGCTACATCTACGCCACAGCACCCAGCACCCCAGGTTTCGTCATCTTCCGTGGCCGTCCAGCACAAGACGGCGAGGAAGCCAATGAATACGGCTGGCACTGGGAAGAAGTAGCCGGACTCAACAACGGCATCAACAATCCCGGCCTCAGCGACATCGTGGGTGGCGAACCCGGCACCATGCGCTCCCTCATCGGCTCAGTCTATGAATACAAAGGCCAGCTCTTCGCCTACAACTTCGACCACTCCTTCGGCGGCGAAGCCCAAGCCTTTGCCGGCATCATCCAGCAGCTCACAGGGGCCGACGTGAAAGCCTCCGACTACCTCTACTACATGTACAACTCCCTCCAGAACCCGCAGAAAATCTGGCGGCTCAACGACGAGACAGGCAAATTTGAAGAATGCAAAAACTTCACCAAGTACATGGAGAACACCACCAACGAATACATCTGGCGCATGGGCGAATACGACGACCAGCTCTACATCGCCACCATGGACGCAGGCATCTTCTACGGCTACCTCACCCAGCTCACCAACGGCAACTTCCTCCTGATGACACCCGAAGAGCGCGTCACCAAGATTCAGTACCTCGACAAAGTCATCAAGAGCCTCCTCGCCACCGCATCATCCAAGATTGACCCCGCCGCCATCCTCGCCGAAAAGCTCGGCCAAATCAAGTCATTCCTCCAGGGCTTCCTCGACAAAGAGACCGTCAGCCCCGAAGCCCTGCAAGAACTGCAGAGCAGCGAAGCCATCGCCGGAGAAATCGAGACAGCAGCCGACGACCCAGCCATCTCTGAATCCGACCCAGAACTTGGCAGCAAGCTCCGCCAGTTTGTAGCCGACCTGCGCAGCAAGATTGACATGAAGGGCATCGTCATGTACAACTACATCAACAACATCGTTGTCAGCAGCGATTGGGGCTTCGACCTCTTCCGCACCTCTGATGCAGAAAACTTCGAGGTCATCACCCGCACAGGCTTCAACGACAAATACAACTACGGTTGCCCATCCTTCCTCGCCACCGAAGAAGGCCTCTACATCGGCACCTGCAACCCCTTCTACGGCGGCCAGCTCTACCTGCTCACCAACCAGAAGGACCAGCCCGGCGACGACGACGCTACAGCCATCAATCAGCTGCCAGCCCAGGCTCAGCCCGCAGGAGCCTACTACACCCTCAGCGGTCAGCGCATCAACGGCCAGCCCACAGCCCCCGGCATCTATATCCAGAACGGGCGCAAGGTGCTGAAAGGATTCACACGTTAATCGTTGGGTAAAGACACCCTCCGTCCATTTTAACTTTTAGCTTTTAACTTTTCGGGGGGTACAACTCCGCCACAGCCTACTCTTGCAGCAGGCTGTGGCTTTTCTTTTTCCCCCTGCATTTCAGTGCCATGCCGCCACCGCTTCACACAGAACTTTCCCCCTCTTCGCACTAAAACGGTTACCATAAGCTTAGAAAGTTGACGCAACGGCGTTGTTTGTAAAAACAACGCCGTTGCGTCAACTTTCCTTGCGGACACGGACGATTTTAGTGTGAAGTGTCAGCAATTTTTGTGCGAAGTGTCGATGATTTTTCACTTTTCACTAAAACCTCTGCCCGATTGGTCTTAGTGCACCGGTGTTAGCGGATAGACGAGGTTGACGATGAGGATGTTGGCGGCCAGGATGATGAGGTTCATCGGGAGGCCGATACGCATGAAGTCGCTGAAGCGGTAGCCGCCGGGGGCATAGACGAGCATGTGGGTGGGCGAACCGATGGGGGTGGCAAAGCTGCTGCTGACGCTCACCATGAGGGCGATGAGGAAGGGGTAGGGTTCGTAGCCCATCTTTTCGGCGGCTTCGAGCATGATGGGGCAGAACATGGCTCCGGCGGCTGTATTGGAGATGAATTCGGTGATGAAGGTGCCTACGAAGCAGATGGCTGTCATTACGACGATGGGGTTGGTGCCGCACGCATCGAGGATGCTGAAGGCCATCCGCTCGGCTATGCCTGTCTTCTGGATGGCCAGTCCCAGCACGACGGAGCCGGCAAAGACCATGAGGATGTCCCAGTTGATGGAGCGCATGGCCTGGTCGGGTGTGCAGCAGCGGAAGAGGAGCATGGCGGCGGCAGCGAGGAAGGCGCACTGCAGCAGGGGCAGTATGCCGAGGGCTGAGAGCACTACCATGGCGAGCATGATGGCTGTGGAGATGAGGGTGCCGTAGCCGATGTTGGGGACTTCGTCGGAGTCGAAGAACTGGAGGTTGCGGGCCATGGTGTCGGTGTCTGGCTTGAATTGTCTTGAGCATAGCAGCAGCAGGGTGTCGCCGGCCTTCAGGACGACTTGCCGGGGTGCTTCGCTGATTCGCTTGCCCATGCGGGAGACGGCTGCCAGCATTACGTTGTTGTCTTTCTCGAATGTGCTGCCGCCGATGGTTTTCCCTATCAGGTTGCTGCCGAAGGTGACGTATGCTGTGCGCAGACGGGTGTAGTTGTCCAGTTCGTCGATGGAGTATATGTGGTGGTCGGCGCTCACCAGCTTGTGGTCTATGGCCATTTCGATGAGTTCGTCTATGGGGCCTGCATATAGCAGGTGGTCGCCACCCATGAGGGGTTCTTCGGCACAGAGGGGGAGGGGCTTCTGGTCGTAGTGGCTCATCTTGAGCAGGGTGCCGCTCTTGACGTTGTAGAGGCCGGCTTCGGCCAGCGTCATGCCGATGTAGGGGTTGTCGGAGGGGACTTGCAGTTCCAGGGTGTATTCGCTCATGGTGTCAAATGCGCTTTCGGGTGCCTTGCGGTTGGGCAACAGGCGGCGCATGGCGATGATGGAGAGTACGCCGACGAAGAGGCAAAACAGGCCGGGGATGGCGGTGGCCAGTATGTTCATCGCTTTGCCGGTGTAGTCGGCATAGAGGCCGGAGATAATCAGGTTGGGAGGTGTGCCTATCAGTGTGCACACGCCGCCCATGCCCGAGGCGTAGCTCAGGGGAATGAGGAGTTTGGAGGGGGGGACACCCAGTTTCTTCGACCACATCTTTACGATGCCCACGAAGAGGCTTACCACCGTGGTGTTGCTGAGGAACGAGCTGAGTGCGGCCACGGGCAGCATCAGCCGGACGACGGCTTTCGAGTAGCTGTCGGGTTGGCCTAAGAGGTATTTCACGACGCACTGCAGCACGCCGGTGTAGGTCAGGCCGGCCACTACCACGAACAGCACGCCAATGACTACTACTGACGTGGCACTGAAGCCGGAGAAGGCTTCTTTGGCATCGAGCACTCCCGTCACGAACAGGGTGGCTATTGCTCCTAAAAACACGAGGTCGGCTCTCAGTTTTGTCAGCAGCAGGGTGGTGAACATTGCGAGCACCGTCAGGATGGTAATCCATGCGTGGAGATTGAATCCCCAGAGTTCAAAAGAGTCCATGTTTTTTAAGTTAAAAGTTAAAAGTGAAAAATCTAAGTTACTGAAGTAAGTGAAAAGTGAAGAGTCTGATTAAGTTAAAAATGAATAATCTGAATATCAGTTTAGCCAATATTAGGTTGCGTTTAGCCTCAGTAACTTAGATTTTTCACTATTCACTATTTACTATTCACTTACTTTCATTTGCAGTGTGCGTGTACGTAGTCAGAAATGACTCGGAGGCATTCGGGGCTGTGCATACAGGTGTAGTGGCTTCCCTCCAGGGTGATGATGTCGGCCTGGGGGTAGTCGGCTCGCCAGAGCTGTGGGGTGATTTGGTGGCGGTGGCGGTAGAGGTCCATCTTCCACTGGGGGATGGTGAGCTGCTCTTCGGGGGTCCAGGCTTGCTGTTCGTCGAAGTAGCGGCAGAGGAAGGAGGCTACGGGGCCGTTGTAGATTTTTTCGTCGGGGAAGGTGGAGATGAGGGAGAGGTCGAGCTGGAGGCGCAGCTGGTTTTGCTGCTGGGTGAATACGGGCCAGCGCAGGGCGATGTAGTGGTCGGGGTCTTTGTCGCGGCGCACTTCGCCGTCGATGATGATGACGTAGGGTTTCTGCCCAGGGGCTTGGTCGTTGTGGAGGTCGTGGGCGAGGGGCAGGGCTTGTTCGCCGCCGAGACAGTAGCCCATGTAGGCTACGACGCGGTATTGCTGGAGGATGGGGGTGACGATGAGCCGGTAGAGCTGGAGGAGCTGGGGGGTGGTGGTGTCGGACTGCTGGAAGCAGAAGATGTTGTGGAAGCCCTCGATGACGAAGATGTTGTAGGTGTCGGTGAACTGGCGGCAGAGTTCTTCGTTGTAGGCGAAGTGGGGGTAGCCGCAGATGTAGATGATGACGGGTCGGTCGGGGTGCTCGGTGGGGTCGTTGTACCAGAAGGAGATGCGGTAGAGGTGTTGGTCGCAGATTTTGCGGATGGTGCGGTAGCGGTAGATTTCATCGACGGTGCAGGTGAATCCGCTGGAGTCGAGGTCGGCTGGTATCTGCATGACCTGAAGGGAAGTGAGGCCCACGTCGTCGATGAGGTCGAGGTCGATGTTGATGCTGGGGAGGCCGACGATGCGGGCTACTTCGTTCATGAGGATTTGCTGGATGTTGCTGAGGGGCTGACCTGCCTGGGCGGTGGTGGCTATCCATGCTTTGTTCCTGAGGGTGGCTTTGTCTATCTTTCCGTTGATGTTGAGCTGGAAGGCTGTGACGTAGTTCCAGAAGACGGGCATCATGTAGGGGGGCAGATATTCTCCGGCGTATGTGCGGATGTCGCTGAGGTCGGGGTTACCGTCGGTGGTGCTGACGTAGGTGACGAGCTGTTGCTGTCCGGCTGGCTGTTCGATGCGGGTGAAGGCTCGGCGCACGCGGGGGTGGCTTTCGATGCGGGCGGTGATTTCTTCGAGTTCGATGCGGTAGCCGCGCAGCTTGACTTGCGAGTCGCGGCGGCCTATGTAGTCGTAGGTGCCGTCGGGGTTGAGGAGGACGATGTCGCCTGTGCGGTAGAGACGGATTGGAGAATTAGGAATGAGGAATGAGGAATGAGGATTTGATACTGAAAAGGCGGCACGGTAACCATTCCTCATTCCTAATTCCTCATTCCTCATTTTTGATTCTTCATTCCTCATTCCTAATTCCTCATTCCTAATTCCTATGAATTGTGTTTTGTTGAGTTCGGGGCGGTTCCAGTAGCCGTTGCAGAGCTGGTTGCCGCCCAGCAGGAGTTCTCCCTGCTGGCCGGGGCTGACGGGCTGGAGGTTTTCGTCGACGACGTAGCCGAAGACTCCGGGGACGGGTGCTCCGATGCAACGCCAATGGGCTTCGTCGGGGATGACGTAGGTGGTGGCGTAGAAGGATTCGGTGGGGCCGTAGCCGTTGACGAAGCGGAAGGGGTAGTGGCCTACGATTTTGCTGACGAGGCTGTGGGGGATGGCTTCTCCGCCGGCTGAGAGTGTCTGCATGGCGGGGAAGTTGTAGTCGGGGAACATGGCGAGCAGGGAGGGGGGCAGGTAGCAGAAGGTGATGGCTTCGTGCTGGAGGAGGTGGTAGAGCCGCCGTGCGTCTTGCTTGTCGTCGGTCTGGGCGATGACGCAGGTGCAGCCGGCATAGAGGGTGACGAAGATTTCCATGACGGAGACGTCGAAGCTGATGCTGGCAAACTGGAGCACGGTGGAGCTGGGGGTGACGTGGATGTCGTCGGGCTGCATGGCTCGCTGCATATAATTATAGATGGTAAGGTAGGTTTGCGATACGCCTTTGGGTTTGCCTGTTGTGCCCGATGTGTAGATGAGGTAGGCTTCGGAGAGGGTTTTGTGGAGGCACGGCAGCTGGCTCTGGGGTGTGGTCTCGATGAGTGTGGGCAGGTTGCCGGTGTTGATGAGGAAGTCCAGCTGCGAGTCGCCGAGGATGAAGTTGAGCCTTTCGGGTGGGGTGGCGATGTCGATGGGCACGTAGGAGCAGCCCAGCTTGACGCAAGCGAGGATGCAGGCGATGAAGTGGGCGTTGCGTGGCAGCAGTATGCCGATGCGGACGGGGCGTTCTCTGGTGATGGCTTCGGCGGGGAGTTGCTGGGTGATGGCAGTGGCGATGCTGGTTGCCATCTGGTCCATTTCTGCATAGGTGGTGTCTTGTCCGTTGATGCGGTAGGCTGCCTTGTGGGGTGTGTTGGCTATGTTTGCGTGTATCTGCTGTGAGAGTAGTTGGTAAGGGGACATGGGATTTGACAATTGTGAATTGTTAATTTGTGATTTATTAGAATTTATATGCCACGCTTCCAGTGAACCAGAATCCTTGCTGCATCATGGGGGCAACGCTGCTTCCGCCTTGCACGTAGTGGTGGTTCAGGATGTTGTGGAAGTCCATGGCGAGGTCGAGTTTGCGGTAGCGGTAGTGTACACCTGCGTCGAAGATGGCGCGGGCTGGCACGGTAAGTTCTTCTTGGGTGCCTATCAGTGAGTAGAAGGCGGAGGACTGTTGGGTGGTGGCATTCATCTTGGCGTATAGGTTGAGGCCCCGGAGGATGTCGTAGGAAAGGATGCAGTTGGCCTGGAGGGGCGGGATGTTGAGTATTCTTTTGTTGTCTGCATTGTCGTAGTATTCGGATTTGAGTACGCACTGTGCCGTGCAGTTGACTTCTGCTGTCAGTCGTTTGTGTTTATATCGGGCTACGAGTTCGATGCCTCCGCTTGTTATTTTTCCGTTGTTGTAGGCTATGTTTCCGTCGTATGTGATGAAGTCGGTACCTTTGTTGCAGAAGAGGTTGAAGTCGAGCAACATTTTTTTAATCAGCTTGTTGTCACTGAGGAAGGAGAGCTGGATGGAGTTAAGGATTTCGGGCTGGAGTCCTTCCCAGCCCACTTCTACGTCGTGTGTGTTGCTGCGGTAGAAGTAGGGTGCATCGACGAAGGAGCGGGCGTAGCTTAGCTTGACCTGAAAGCGAGGGGCGTTCCAGACGAGTGCGAGACGTGGGGAGAGTTGGTTTAGCTTCATGCCGAGGCGACGGCGTTTGAAGTCGTAGCGCAAGCCAGCGTTGACGGAGAGCCACTTGGCGAAGGAGTGTTTCACTTGCAGGAAGACGTTTGCGCTTTGTTCTTCTCCCGTCTGAAGTTGCTTTTCGTCGTGGTAGGTTTTGATGATTTCGTAGTAGTTCACGCCTTCAAAGTAGGAGGCGTTGTTCAGCCGGAAGTGGTTGTACTCTCCGCCCAGCAGGATGTTGCCGTGCTGGGTTCCAGCAAAATGGTATTCGTAGCTCCCCAGTGCTTTGATGCCGAGGGTGTATTCATCCCAGTTTACGCACTGGAATCCTCCTACGTCCATCCTGACTCCAGGAGCATCGTGGTAGGGGTAGATGGTTGTGAAATTATTCAGGTCGGGGATGGTGTCGCCTACGACTTGAAGGCGTTGTTGCGACTGGCTGTCGAAAAAGGCTGTGGCCCTCCATGAGAATCTGCCGTGCTTGTCGCCCCAACCCAGTTCAAAGTGTTGCGAGGTGACGGCGTTGCCTGGCGCATTGCCGTTCCACTTGAGGTATTGTTTATATGAATAAGGTGTGAATCCGCTGCTGAGAGCCAGTGCAGAGACAGGCTTGGCAAAACGTCGGTTGTAGAGAATGCTGAAGGTGTTGTAGTGCAGGTTGACTCCGATGTCGTAGGTAGGCTTTCGGTTGTAGCCACCTATAATCATGTTGCCCGAACAGGGCAGGATGGAGTAGGGTTGGGCTTCTTCAGTGCCTTCAATGTAGCGTTTTTCGCCACTTGCGTTGTAGAGGCTTCCCCAGACAAGGATGTCCAGCCCCATGTAGCGTTTGCCGAAGAGAACGTCACCCTTCAGCTGACCGTAGTTGCCCGCTGTGGCTTTGATTTTGAAGCCATCCACATCAGAGCCTTCCTTCGTGATGATGTTGACCACCCCCGTCAGGGCTACACCGCCGTAGATAGAGGAGGCTGGGCCACGGAGGACTTCGATTTGCTTGATTTTCTCCAGACTCATGCTGTAGTCTGGGGTGGCGGCATTGGTAGAATAGCTGTTGAGCCGATGGCCGTTGAGCATGATGAGAATTTTCTCCTGATTCGAGGAATAGATGCCACGCATGGCGACGTTCATCTCTTCGTTGCTGGCAATGTCGGTCATGCCTGGCACATAGGTGATGAGCAGTTCCTTCAGGGTACGGGTTCCTGTGCTGCGAATCATTTCTTCGGTGATGAGGGTGATGGGCACAGGGGCTTCCTCAATGGACTCGGCTTGCTGTGAGGCTGTGGTGATGGTGGCCGACTTTCCTGTTTTGATCTTTTCCACGAGGTCAACAAATCGGGGCGGTTCGTTGTATGCCTTGTAGTAGGGGTCGGCTGTGAGCAGTTTGCTGACGTAGTTTTTTGCTTCCTCTGGGCAGTCCATGTTGAGCTGGCTGAGAGCCAGTATGCGGTAAGCATTGATTTTGAGTTCACCCCTCATGTTGTCGGCATGGGGACGGAGCAGGGAGTCCGCCTTCTCAAACTGTCCGTATTCGTATGCTTCCATGGCTTTGGCCAGTACCATTTCGTCTTGATGCTTTGTGAAGGCCGTTTGTGCCCGGAGTGTGGCGGAAAGCAGCAGGAGCCAGAAGAAAAGGAATATGTGTCTGCAGATGTTCATTTTACAGTCTTTACGGGGATGATGAACGTGAAAGTCGTGCCGACATTAGGCTCCGATGCCATGAGGAGTTGTCCTTGGTGCTGTCGGGTGACGATGTCGCGAGTGATGCTCATGCCCAGCCCAGTGCCCTGTCCTATGGGTTTTGTGGTGAAGAAGTTCTCAAATATCTTTTGCTGAATCTCTTGGCTCATGCCCATGCCGTTGTCGGTGATGGTGATGTGGAGGTGGGTGCCGCCTTCCAGTGCCACCTTTATGCTGATGGTGGGTGTGTACTCCGCCCCTTCTTTTGCGGCTCGCTCTTTGACGGTGTAGCAAGCGTTGTTCATGACGTTGAGCACAGCGCGGCTGAGGTCTTGGGGTACGACCATGAGGAGGGGCATTCCTTCCTGAATATCTTCATGGATGCTGATGTTGAATGTCTTGTCGCCAGCACGCATGGCGTGGTAGCTGAGCCACACATATTCGTGGACAAGTTTGCCTACATCTGTGGGCAGCTTTTCTCCAGCCTTCCCCCTGCTGTGGAGCAGGATGCCACGGATGATGCTGATGGCACGCTCTCCGTGTTCCTGTATCTTCTCCATGTTTTCCTTCAAGTCGGCGGCAATGTCTTCAAGGTCGGCACGGTCGTCCTGGTCCAGCTGTTCAGCGCAGTCGTCGATGAGCTGCACGAGGTCGTCGGTCAGTTTGGCCGACATCTTGCTGAAGTTGATGACAAAGTTGAGCGGGTTTTGTATTTCATGGGCAATGCCAGCACTGAGCATTCCCAGCGATGCCATCTTTTCCTGCCTGTGGAGTTGTTCTTGCAGGTTGGCTATTTGTTCACGAAGGGTGTTTTCGGTGGTTTCCATGATGTGTGGGTCAGAGGGTAATGGTGAATTGTGTGTATTGGTCTTTCTCAGACTCGACGGTAATGTTGCCGCCAAAGTCTTGTATGATTTGCTGACTGAGGTAGAGTCCTACGCCAGCGGCTTCAGCCGTAGTCTTGGTGGTGAAGAAGGGGTCGAAGATTTTGTCGATGATGGTGTCTTCGATGCCTATGCCGTTATCGTAGATGGTGATGTTTGTGGCGTTTTCTCCCTGCGAGATAGTAACTCGTATCACGGGGCCAGAGGCGTTGGTTTGTTTTTCTGCCTTTTTTTGGATGGCATAGACGCTGTTGGCTAGCATGGACATGATGGTGCGGCTGAGTAATTCCGCATTGGTTGTGACCATGATGGACTGCTGCGGCTTGTCCCACTCCACTTGGATGTTCAGCTTCTCGATGTCCTCCTTATAATAATTGTGGAGCATCTGGATGTTTTGTTGGCACAGTTGCACGAGGTCGATGTCCTCCACCTTGTCGCTCCGTTCACGCAGCATCTCCTCCATGGCCTTCAGGATGCGGGTGGTGGAAAGGCCGTGCTGTTCAATCTTCTCCAGGTTGGTCTTCATCATGTCAATCACATCCATGCAGTCATCATAGATGTCGGCAGTCATCTTCTCTTCATCGTCTTCCAGGTTCTCCTTCAGGTCCTTGGCCAGACCGACGGTAAGGTGGGAGAAGTTGTTAATGTAGTTCATCGGGTTCAGGATGCGGTCAATGAGTCCCTTGGTCAGCTTGCCCACCGTAGCCTCCCGCTCCTTGCGCACCAGTCGCTTCTGAGCCAGTCGAAGTTCCATGGTACGCTCGTCCACCACTGCTTCCAGCTGCTGTTGGCGGAGCTTCAGCTGTCGGGTGCGGTACCTGAAGATGGTGACGGTGAGTACCCCCAGCAGGATGACGTACAGCAGCAGGGCATACCAGCGCAGATAGATGGGGTAACGCACAAAGAAGAACCGCTCGCCCGTCTCGGCAATTTGTCCGTAAGGGTCCCTGCAGCGCACCGTCAGCTGGTACGTACCGTAAGCCAGGTTGCGGAAGTCAATGTCGGGGTCGTCATCCCAGGCCGACCATGCGCCATGGACGTGCAGTCGGTAGCTATACTGGGTAGTACCGATGGGGTCGTGCTTATCGGTGGCCACCGTGATGCTGAGGTTTTGGCCGTCGAGGGAGAACGAGCGGAGGTAGATTTGTGGCGGAATGGGCTTTTGCTTTTCACTCTGCTTCAGGTTGATGCGCACAAGGCCAAAGTTGCCACCAATCCATGCAATGCCTTTGTCAATGAGCATGGCCTGTATGTTGTAGTGGGCAAAAGGCTCAAACCAGAGGGCAAAGTCACGCTTCAGCCCCTCGGTATTCACCCCCTCGCCATTGTCACGGCTCCGCCAGTGGCGACCTGTGTCGTCGATGTATTCAAACAGCAGAGAGAGATGCCCCTCTTTTTGTCGGCTGAAGTGTTGTGCACCGGGTGACAAATAGTAACATTCACCGCCCAGGTTGATGGCCCACACGCCGCCACGTTTGTCGCGGTGCATCAACACCGTGTTGCTGATGTCGTCCACCTTCTGCTCCGAGCCATCATAACCACGTCGGTAGATTCCGTCAAGTTCGCCGCTGAGAAACGTGTCGTCGTTTTCCACCAAGATGGAGAGTGAAGTATTGCTCGACAAGCGGTGGGCAGCGTGGCCGTAGGTAAACACGCCGTCGCTGGTGGCGGCAATGGCATTATGCCGTTCAGTCTCGGCCAACTGCCAGCAAGCCTGCTGAACTTCTTCTACTTTTATGAACCGTCCGTTCTCCAGCAGAAACAGCCCCTTCAGGGTTCCCACGAAGAGCCTGCCCTGCGCCATCGTCATGCAAGTGACTTGTCCGTCCAGCCCCTCATGCTCGCCGAAGCGGGAATAGATTTCCGATACCGAGATGCGGAACAGCCCGTTGTCCGTAGCTCCCCACACAGAACCCTTGCCGTCGTAAGCCAGTTCGGTGATGCTGTTGGAGCAGAGGCCGTTTTGCTCATTGATTTCCCACACCTTCCGTCCCTGTGCATCGATGGCAATCACGCCAGCAGTGGCCGTGGCCAGCAGGGTGCGGTTTTTGCTGATGGGTAGTCGGCTATATACTTCTATGCCGTTCCAACGGTCGATGCTGTCACGCGATTCATAGAAACGCTCGTGGATGAAGCCTGTTGCGTCCTTGTCGCTTTGGCTATAGACCACGTGGATGCTGTCTCCGTCAACAGATTCCACATACCCCTTCACGTTTATGCCGCTGAAGCAGATGCGGCCATCCTTGTCGCGGTCGAGGTCGGTCACACGCGAAATGCCAGGGGTGTGAACAATGTGCCACTCCACATTGTCATAGACAAGGAGTCCTTCAAAGTTGGCCACGAAGGTGTGTCCCGTTTCATCACACAGAATGTCGAAGTTGCGGTTGTGGGCATTATATTGTTGTGCCGTGAAGTTTTCGAAGAATGGCACACCCATCATTCCCTGTGCCATGCCGGGGATGACGGACAGGAGCGTGAACAATATGATAAGAATCTGCCTTTTCATCTGTGTGTGTCTATTCTTTGAATTGAACGTAGGGGATAGAAGCCCCCATGAAGCGCGACCACTCTACATCCGTGAAATTTCGCTTCAACTTGTTGTGTACTTGCTGAGCCATGTTGTCCACCGAAACATTTTGGCGGACAACCTCCCCCGTGGCAGTGCCAATCCATACGCATCCCGTCCGTGGGTCGCCCAGCGTAGAAAGCGTCCAGCTGCGATAAATGTATTCCACGGGCGAAAGCCATTCGCCGGGGACACGGTTCTGCGGTTGAGCGGTTGTACGTTTTTGCGTTTTTGCGGTTTCCATTTCCTGCCAGAAGTTCAGCCCTGTGTTGAAAAGCAGGTTGTCGAGTTTCCAGATGTAGATGGCCTTGTCGTAAGCTCCCGAAACCATGATTGGCCCCACGGTAGTGATGCTGATGGGCTTGGCTTTGTGGGCCTCAAGTATCTCCACTTGTCGGTTATATTTGTTCACCAGCTGGACGGGACCTTCTTTCAGCCCCAGAAACAAACACTGCAGGTCGGGTGCATAGTGGGCAGCCGTTACCACCCGCTTCACGAGGGGAGTCTTTTCTGTCAGTTTCCCCGTGCCGTCCATTTCTGCGTATGAGCCATCGGCAAAGAAGAGGCACAGCGTGTGCTCACGTTTGCAGATAGCAGAAAGTGTCTTCTGCAAACGGACAGGGGCAGAGACCGCACCACTGGAAAACGTGTACCAGCAGAGCGACTGTCGAGCAGCCAACAAGAGTGTGTTGCTGTCCGTGCGAATCATCTTGAAGAAGTTGTCTGGGGGCAGTGTCACGGCTCGTTGCATCTGGGCATTGTAGTTCACCACACAGAGGGTTCCTTCTTTAGAGAGCGCATAGACAGCTTGCTTGCCTGCCCAAACGTCGCGAAAGTCATACGTATTGTCGTGCAACAGCGGTGTCTTTCCGCCCGCCGACCAGCAGATTTCCAGTTCGCCGTAGTTGGAGGCTGCCACACAGCCGTCCTTCCCTTTCTGGCCAGCTTCTGGTGGTACGATGCTCAGGGCATTCACCGCTCCACGCCTCTCCATGAAATACGATTTGCTGGCCGCAGTAGCCATGCTGAGAGCCCTGAACGTTTCTGTATAATAAGTGTTCCCCTTATATTTGTCGAGAAAATACCAGCTGGCGTATGCCAAGAGGTCTGCCAAGATGGTGTCGCCCGTTTCGCGTTGGTTTCTGGAGGTCAGTCCCAGTGTCTTGGCTTGTGTGCGATAAGTCAGCGTGTCGGCAATGGTCTTCGACAGCGTGGCTCTGTCTCGCTCTTCCACAGCAATTTTCTGTTGCTCCTCGGCGTAGGCACGTTGTGTCTTGGCTTCCTCCAGGGCTTTCACGGCTTTCCCCTCCGCTTCGTGGGCTGAGCGAGATTCCTGTTCGGCGCGGTCGCGCATCTGGATGGCCAGTCGGGACGACTCTTCAGCCTTGTCGCGCTGACGGTCGGAAATCTCCTTTTGCTGATAGGCAATTTCTTCCATCTGCTGGCTCACACGCTTTACAACGGCGGCTTCCCGCTCGCCAGCCTTCAGGGCCTCCACCTCGGCCTTCATTGCCGTGAGTGCAGATTCCGACTGCCCCTTGCCCACAAAGTAGGCAATGGTTGCAGCCAGTGCAAGGCAGGTCAGGCCAACCAGCGACAAGAAGTATAAGCGTTGTTTGTTCACTTTCGTCTGATGACCAGTTGCGTAATGTCGTCACTCTGCGGGGCTTCACCCGCATAGTCTTTCACTTGCTGGTTGATGGCTTCCACAATGTGCTGGCTGTCGGCTCCCTTTAGTTCAGCCAAGGCTTCCTCCAGCCGTGCCTCGCCAAACAGCTCCTTGCCAGTGTTTTCGGCTTCGGTCACGCCGTCAGTAAACATTACCAGGGTGTCGCCCTGCTCCAGCTGCATTCGGTTTCGCTTGTAGGGAATGCCATCGAAGGCACCCAGCACAAGGTTGATGTCCCCCGTCACAGCCTCCACGCTGCCATTGGCGTGCAAGATGTAGGGAGCATTGTGTCCTGCGTTGGTGAAATCTATTTCGCCCGTTCTGGTGTTATAGACACCATAGAACACGGTGACGAACATCGAATCCACGCTCTCGCCACACAAGATGTCGTTCACTGTCTGCATACACTCGTTGGAGGGCAGACCGCGAACGCCAGTGGCTTTAATCAATGTGCGGCTCACGGCCATGAAGATGGCTGCCGGCACCCCCTTGCCCGACACGTCGGCAATGGTGAAGCCAAACCGCTCGTCATCGATGCGGAAGAAGTCGTAGAAGTCGCCGCCCACGTCCTTGGCTGCAATCATGGAGGCAAAGATGTCAACCGTGTCGGCCTGTGGCATCTTCAACGAGAAGCTGCGAGGCAGAATGGCGTGCTGAATTTCGCGTGCCACACTGAGGTCGGCCTGAATGTCGTGCAGCTCCTTGCTGTCCTTCTGTGCAGCCCGCACAAATTCAATCTGCTCGATGGCTTTCTCGATGGTGATTTGCAGGTCGTCCAGGTCAATGGGCTTCGTGGCAAAGTCGAAGGCTCCGTTGTTCATGGCATGGCGTATGTTGTCCATGTCGCCGTATGCGCTGACCATGATGCACTTCAGGGCAGGGTTGCGCATTTCGTTAATCTTCGTGAGGAGTGTCAGTCCGTCCATTTCGGGCATATTGATGTCCGAGAGGATGATGCTGATATCGGGATGCTTCAGCAAGGTCTGCAGGGCTTCCAACCCATTGTGGGCAAAGAAGAACTCATATTCTCCTTTGCGGATTTTTCTACGGAAATACTGTGTGAGCAAGACCTCCAAATCGGTCTCGTCGTCAACACTGAGAATTTTAACAGCCATAATGATTCGGTTTATGGTTTAGAGTTTAGGGTTTATGGTTTTAGAGTTTAAAGTTTAAAGCCAGAAGACTTTACTGTAACTTCTCTAAACTCTAAACGCTCAACTCCAATCTCTCTAAACTCTAATCTCTCATCAATATATGAATTTTGCCGCAAAGATAATGATTATCTGTGTTTTTTTCTAAACTTTTTGCAAAAAATAGTGATTTACAAGTCTTCTAATTGTAAATTTTTGTACATTTGCAGCCGTTTTTCCAATTCATAAACACAAAAAACTATGACAAAGATTAAAGTCGCCATTGTTGGATATGGCAACATTGGCAAGTATGCACTCGAAGCTATTCAGGCTTCACCCGACATGGAATGTGTGGGCGTAGTACGCCGAAACGGAGCACTCGACAAGCCGGCAGAACTGGCCGGCATTCCTGTAGTGGGGAACATCAGTGAACTCTCTGGCGTTCAGGTGGCCATTCTTGCAACCCCCACACGCAAGGTGGAAGAATATGCCAAGCAGTGCCTCGCGCTGGGCATCAACACAGTCGATTCCTTCGACATTCACACTCAGATTGTAGATTTGCGCCGCTCGCTCGATGCTGAAGCCAAGAAGCACGGCTGCGTCAGTGTCATTTCGGCAGGTTGGGACCCAGGCAGCGACTCCATCGTGCGCACACTGATGGAGAGCCTTGCTCCGAAGGGCATCAGTTACACCAACTTTGGCCCAGGCCGCTCCATGGGACACTCCGTGGCTGTGCGTGCCATCCCCGGTGTGCGCGATGCGCTCTCCATGACCATCCCTGTAGGCACGGGCATCCATCGCCGCATGGTTTATGTGGAGCTGGAGGACGGTGTTGATTTCAAAACCGTTGAGGCTGCTATCAAGGCAGATCCTTATTTTGTCAACGACGAAACTCATGTGCAACAAGTACCGTGCGTGGATAGCTTGAACGACGTGGGTCACGGCGTGAACCTCGTCCGCAAGGGTGTCAGTGGCAAGACCCATAACCAGCATTTCGAGTTCAACATGAGCATCAACAACCCAGCCCTTACAGCCCAGGTGCTCGTCAATGTAGCTCGTGCCGCCCTCAAGCAGCAACCTGGTGCTTACACCATGATTGAAATTCCCGTCATCGACATGCTTCCTGGTGACAAAGAAGAGCTGATTCGCCACCTTGTATAAGGTTCGCCACTCCAGACGAGGCGAATTTTGAGCAAGAATCTATCAACTTGTGTCTTGATAATCTGTTGTTCAACAAATGGTTGAACGTTCAGTAAAAAAGAGCAACTGCTGCAAAGCGGTTGCTTTTTTATTGCCCAAATCTCTGTTCTGCGTATGCTATTTATTCAGCTCACATAGGCAATGCGTCGCTCTCGCGTAGGCAATTAGGAGGGATTGATTGCCTACGCGAGAGCGACGCATTGCCTATGCGAGAGCGACAAAATGTATATGTCAGACCCGCAAAATCTCATTTTCTGCTCAAGGAATTTGTGATTCCGCGATGTGCCGAAGATGGTGCTACGCTCGTTGCAATGCTGTGCTGTAGCTGTTGCAAATTTGTGCTATGACATTGAGACCGTGCAAAAAAGGCTGTAAAAAAGGTTAATTTGCGGGCTTGCGCTTGTTGTTTCGTTCTTTTTTTCGTTATTTTGCCACCAATTAGCAATGACAGAGGATAATATGAAAACCAAAAACGACATCAATTTAGCTGTTTATCTTTTTAAGGATAAGCGTGCAAATTGTTATGTGGCTTATTGCCCTTCGCTCAACTTGTGCGGCTATGACCATACTCAACGGGCGGCTCAGAAGGATTTTCTGTATGTGCTTGATGAATATCTGAATGAGCAAACGGAGAATGGCACGTTGGTGGAAGATTTGATTCAGCACGGATGGACGATAACAGAGAATGAAGTGATTGCACCGACCTTTCATGCAATGTATAGAGCGAAAGGAAGCCAGTTAAGAGATATTTTGACAGACGAGAGTGTGGATTATAGAAGGTATAATGTCCCTTGTCCTATAATTTTATGAACACGTTCAGTTTGTCAAATGTTTCTCTTCCCAAGTTTCGTCGCTTTCTGTTTGAAGTAGGATGCACACGTGTCAGCGTGAAGGGAGGACATGAAAAATGGAAACTTGCAGGTTGTTCACGTTCTATTATTATACAGACTCACATAGACCCTGTACCAGAACGTGTTGTTCGCTCGGCACTGGTTGATATGGGGCTGACACGTCAAGACTTCATCAGTATAATGCGCAAAATATAAATGGAGTTTTCTTTCTGTAGGGAAGATAATTAGAAACAAAAGGTATATAGTTAAATTGGAAACAATAAGAAGTTCTGAACGATATGAATTGAGCGAGGCTTTCATGCGGGTGGCTGAGCGGGTGGACTATGAGGCTCGCCCGAAGTCGGCGGCTGAACTCGTCAATTTTCTGGTGTCGCAGTTGCACCAGAACGAGTTGTGCTCAAAGCGACTGAAGGTTTATGACCTCTCGGCTGACTACATCAACGGAGTGGTGGATTTCGGCGGCGCACAGTTCATGGTGCAGATATGTGAAGCCCTGAAGGAGGCTGCCATCAGCAGCATTGCCGAAGACATTGCCTTGCATTCGCAGGTGAGGGTGGTGCTGATAGCAGGTCCCTCGTCGAGCGGCAAGACAACGTTCTGCAAGAAGCTGGGCTATGCCTTGCAGCAGCAGGGGTTGCATCCCGAAAGCCTCTCGCTGGATGACTACTATGGTGACAGCGTGAATGCGCCGTTGGACGAGAGCGGAAAGCCAGACTGGGAGTCCATCCATGCGCTGAACCTGCCGCTGTTGCAGGAACACATCGCTACGCTGACCAATGGAGGCGAGGTGACGGTGCCCCGCTATGACTTCACTACGGGACGCAGCTGTGCGGGCAGTCGGCGTTTGCAGCTGCAGGCTGACAACGTGTTGCTGATGGAGGGCATCCATGCTTTGAATCCGATGTTGCTGAACGGTGTCTCGATTCCGCCCGAATGTTTTTACCGAGTGTATATCTCTGCATTGACCACTCGTCCACAGGCAGATGGAGGCGTTTTGCCGACGACCGACAACCGCTTGCTTCGCAGAATGGTGCGTGACTCGAAGTTTCGGAGTGCCACGGCACAGCAGACCATTGAGCGATGGCCAGCCGTGCGGAGTGGGGAAGAGAAGTGGATATTGCCCTACCAGCCACAAGCCGACGTGAATTTCAATTCGGCCTATCAGTATGAATACTGCTTGTTGCGTGAACACGCTTTGCCCCTGCTGGAGGCCGTGAAGCAAGATGACCCCGCATACGGGGAGGCTGTCAGGTTGATGCGTCTGTTGCACAAGTTCCATCCTGTGCCAGTGCGCCACCTACCCCCCTATTCGCTGTTGCGTGAATTTCTGGGTGGAAGTGCTTACGAATATTAAAGGACAATACATAATTAGGAATTAATTGAAAATTGAAAATTGAAAATTGAAGATTGAAGATTGAAAATTGAAAATGGTAGTTAAGTAGTTAAGGAGTTATCGCTTCGCTCGTCCTTCGGACAGAAGTTAAGCCATTACTGACGTTCTGTATTGGCTTAACTCCTTAACTCCTTTAACTCCTTAACTTCTACAAAAAAATTGTCAAATTGTAAATTGTCCAATTGTCAAATTGTAAAATAAAAGTATGGAAATAAAGATAATCAACAAATCGCACCATCCTCTGCCACAGTATGCCACACCGTTGTCGGCAGGGATGGACTTGCGTGCCAACCTGACGGAGCCTGTCACGTTGCAGCCCATGCAGCGCACGCTGGTTCCTACGGGTCTTTTCATGGCTCTGCCTGCTGGCTACGAAGCCCAGGTGCGCCCACGTTCTGGTCTGGCCGTCAAGCATGGCATTACGGTGCTGAATGCGCCTGGCACGATTGATGCCGACTATCGGGGTGAGGTCTGTGTGATTCTGGTGAATCTCTCAGCCGAGCCTTTTGTCATTAACGATGGTGAACGCATTGCCCAGATGGTCATTGCCCGGCATGAGCAGCCACAGCTTGTCGAAGTGGATGTGCTGGACGAAACCGAGCGTGGCAGTGGTGGATTTGGACATAGCGGAAGGTTATGAAGTCGTTAGCTTATAAGTTTACATGGCTTCTGCTGTTGTGGCAGCTGGCTGCGCTGACGGCTGTAGCTCAACCCTCAGCCAGCAGCAATACAAAGGTTGACTTTCTCTATCTGGAGGCGCAACGCCTGATGCTTTCCCGCAATCTGGATGCTGCATACGAATTGCTACGCTATTGCAAGGAGCTGAATCCCAACCATCCCGCTGTGCTCTACTCCTTGTCGCTGTTCAATCTGTCGCTGCAACACGATTCTGTGGCTACGGCAGATATGACCAGGGCGGTAGAGCTGGTGCCCGACAACTACTGGTATCAGGACTTGCTGGTGAAGGCGCACTTTGCTGGCCATCGTCCCGAAGCGGGCATCAAGGCGTTGGAACGTATCAACAGCCGATGGAGCGACAAGACGGAGCCGCTCTATATGCTGATAGACGCATACGCCTCGCAGAACATGGCCGACAGTCTGCTCAGTGCGCTGGAGCGACTGGAGGTGAAGGAGGGTAAGTCGGACCAGATTACGCTGGAGAAGGTGCAGGTCTTTGTGCAGCGGGGCGAAGTGAAGCCCATGCTGGACGAACTGCTGGAACTGCTGAAAGCGAATCCGAAGACCGACCTGCCTGCCAGCCTTTTGCCTCGGCTGTTGAGCAAGAAGGAAGATGCCTTCACCCTGCTGGGCGACATGTATCACGAAATAGGCAACGACGAGCGGGCTTTCCAGTACTACGACTCCTGCCTGGTCTATAATCCAGAGAGTGCCATGGTGCTCAACAACTATGCCTACTACCTCGCCCTCTGGCAGCGTGACCTGGACACGGCAGAACGAATGTCGAGACGCAGCAACGAACTGGACCCCAACAACCCTACCTATCTCGACACGCTGGCTTGGGTGCTCTTTCAGCAAGGGCGTTATGCCGAAGCCAAGGAGGTGATGGACCGGGCTGTGTCGCTGATGAAACCCGAAGACCTCGATGATGCATCGGACGTGAAAGACCACATCCAGCAAATCAACGAAAAAGTAAATGCGCCTCTCCCATGACGATAACCGACCCCACATGGACGTTCTTTACGGTCCTCTGCATTATTCTCTTTGCGCCCATTGTCTTTAGCCGACTGCACATCCCCAACCTGGTGGGCATGATATTGGCGGGTGTCGTTGTTGGGAAACACTGTACGGGGTTGTTGCAGCAGGATGTGTCGTTTGAACTCTTCGGCAAAGTCGGCATCTACTTCATTATGTTTCTGGCAGGGCTTGAGATGGACATGCAGAACCTGAAGCAGAACCGCTACAGTGGTGTGCTCTTCGGACTGATTACCACGCTGCTGCCCTTCCTCTTTGGCTTCTTCTCAGGCTACAGCCTGCTGCAATACAGTGTGCCAGCCTCCCTGCTGCTGGCTTGCATCTTTGCCAGCCACACGCTGGTCAGCTATACCATTGTGGGACGCTACGGCATGACCCACGATGTGTCTGTCACGGTCTCTGTTCTCGCCACCGTCTTTGCCCTGCTTTCCGCCCTGCTCTTCCTGGCTGCGATGGCTGGTGTGCTGGAGGGGTCGGGCGATGCTGGGTTCTGGGCACTGTTTGTGGGAAAGATTATCCTCTACATTGGCTTCATGTTCCTGCTGCTGCCGCATGGAGTGCGCTACTTCTTCAAGCGAGTGACCGAACCCATCATGCAGTTCACGTTCACGCTGGCCGTCGTCTTCCTCTCTGCAGCCATCGCCAAGGAATTCTGTGGGCTGGAAGCCATCTTCGGTGCCTTCCTTTCGGGCTTGGTGCTCAACCGTTTCATCCCAGCCACTTCCCCCCTGATGAGCAGGCTGGAGTTTATGGCTGGTGCACTCTTCATCCCCTACTTCCTCATTGGCGTAGGCATGATGATCAATGTGAAGCCACTCTTCCAGAGCACCCATGCCATCACCGTGGTCATCATCATGGTTGTGGCCAGCACTCTCTCCAAGTTGCTGGCAGCCATCATCACTCGACGGCTACTCCGCTACAACGCCGCCCAGGGGCTAATGATGTTCGGACTGACCGAAGCCCATGCCGCTGGTGCACTGGCCATGGTGATTGTGGGCACTCAGCTACAGGTGGAGCCAGGTGTTCCGCTTATGAATGGTGACATCCTCGATGGTGTTGTGCTCACCATCCTTATCTCCTGCATCATCAGTGGCATCGTCACCGACCAGGCTGCCAAAGCACTGAAGCTGCTGAAGGATACCACTGCTGCCACCCGCCGCGACTCTACACCGCAGGATGACGAGAAAATCCTCATTCCCGTCAACAACCCCGCTACGGTCGGCACCATCCTGCGCACGGCCATCATGATGCGCAATCCGAAGCTGAATCGCGGACTTATCTGCATGAATATCATTAGCGACTCTGACTTGAACCAGCTGACTCGTCAGCACGCCGAGGATTGTCTGGGGGCAGCTGCAAAGTTGGCCGCCGCCGCCGATGTACCCCTCCAGACACAGACCCGCCTCGCCGTCAATTTCGCTACCGCCACCATCCACGCCATGAACGAAAACGATGCCAGCGAAATCCTCATTGGGCTTCACCGCAAGCGTCACCCCTCTGACTCTTTCTTTGGCAGCTATGCCCAAAGCCTTATCGACAACATGCAGCGTCAGCTCTCCATCGTCCACCTGAGCATCCCTGCCAATACCATCCGCAAAATCATCGTGGCGGTTCCGCCTAAAGCACAATATGAACGCGGCTACTATCGCTGGATTAACCGTGTAGCTCGCATAGCAGAAGACCTTACTTGCACCATGGAATTCTACACGACCGACGACACAGCCCGCACGCTGATTCCTTATATGCAGCAACGCCACCCCAGCGTAGCCGCTACCTACGAAGCCTTCGACCTCTGGGCCGACCTGCCAGCTCTTCGTCACGAAGTCCACCCCGACCATCTACTTGTCGTTGTCACGGCACGTCCGGGCAGTATCTCATGGAACAAGAGCATGGCTGGGATTCCTCGCCAACTGGAGAAGCATTTTGCCTCTACCTCACTGCTCATCATCTACCCCGACCAGCAAGAATCTGCACCTGGCAGCTACCTTGCCAATGGCCCTACACCCCATCCCTCTGCTTCAGCCGACAATCCCATCACTCGCTGGCTTTCTCGCTGGATAACGGAGAGTGTGTGATAGGTTTAATTACGAAACACGAAATCCGAATTACGAAATGGCTTAACTCCTCTAACTCCTTAACTACCTTCCAAATTGTCAAATTGTAAATTGCCCAATTGTCCAATTTCCCATGCTCACCCTTCACAACATTACCAAAAACTTCGGCGCACTCCAAGTGCTCAAAGGCATAGACCTCCACATTGCCCCCAGCGAGATTGTCAGCATCGTGGGACCCTCCGGTGCAGGAAAAACCACCCTGCTGCAAATCATGGGCACCCTCGACACACCCACCACGGGCACGGTGTTCATCAACGGCACAGACACTACCCACCTCAGTCCACGTCAGCTGGCCACTTTCCGTAATACCAACCTCGGATTCGTCTTTCAGTTCCACCAGCTGCTTCCTGAATTTACCGCCCTCGAAAACATTATGATACCAGGGCTTATCAGCATGGAAGGAAAGGGCAGTCCACATAGATCTACACGCCAGCTTCGTGAACGAGCCCTCCAGTTGTTGCAGAACCTCCAACTTGCCGACCGAGCCAGCCACAAGCCCAACCAGCTGTCTGGTGGAGAGAAGCAGCGCATTGCCGTAGCGCGTGCCCTCATCAACAACCCCGCCGTCATTCTGGCCGATGAGCCATCTGGTTCGCTCGACACCCAGAACCGCACCGAACTTCACCAACTCTTCTTCGACCTGCGTCAGCAATACGGCCACACCTTCGTGATTGTCACCCACGACGAGACACTTTCCCATCAGGCCGACCGCACGATTCATCTTGTTGACGGACAGATTCAAGCCGACCCGACCATTCTTGAGGATGTGATGGAGGAATAATAAAGACGATGCACTCCGCGAGAAGTTTTCCTGTGGAGTGCATCGTCTGCTTTGAGAGATTTTTGGACCTTTTTTGTGTAGGCATTGTCCCCTTCGCAGGGGGTGTGCCTCTCTTGGTCTTGTTGTTTTGAATCAGTAGCTTCACAGCCGCTGGGTTCAATGGATTGATTTTAGGTTTAGTTAAAGCAATATATTGTTTTGTGTAAAAGTAAAAGTTTCTACTGTGTAGATTCGTTCATGGGTTGCACAAGCAGACTGTCGGTCAGCGGCTTGGCCTCAGCCTGACTGATGTCTTTGGTGCGGATGGCATTCTGGATGTTTGCCTGCCTGATGTAGGGGTCGATGGCTTCGTTTTTTTCAGCCTCTTGGTCACGCAGTGCATGGTCGGTGGCACTGCCTATAGTGAGTATGATGGCAACAACAGCTGCTGCACGGAAGAAGGGGGCGAGGGTTGTGCGGTTATACGGTTTTGCGGTTTTGCAGTTTTGCGGTTTTGCGGTTGCCTCTTCCTGGATGCGTGCAAGCATCTTCTGGTCAAAGTCTTCGCCGAGGGCTTCTTCCTTGGCAAGTGTTTCGTATTGGAAGAGTTCGGCGTATGGCATCAAATGGCCTGGTACATCTTCTCCAGCAAAGAAAGTGCGGAGAATCTGCTCTTCGTGCAGCGTGGTTTGGCATTCGAAGTAGCGTTCTATGAGTTGTTCGATGTACTGGTAGTTCATGTAAAAAGTGCTGTTTTTCTGATGTGCCTCTGATGTTATGACGGTTCAGCGGCTGAAAAGTTACAGTTTTTCTTCAAAAAATTTCGTCCTCTGTAGATGTTTATCTTCACGTCGGCTTCGCTGGTTTCCATGATGGAGGCGATTTCCTTGTATGTTTTCCCCTCGATGTCACGCAGTTGCAGGGCGGTGCGCTGTTTCTCTGGCAGCTGTCCCATGAGGGTGTAGATGTGGTTGATTTTTTCTGCCTGTATCAGGCTTTCGGTGACAGAAGGGACTTGTTGGTCGTGGAGCGTTTCGTCCAAGGAAACGACTTTTGCGTGAGCTAGTTGCTTGCGGTCAAGTGCAAGGTTGCGTGCTGCAGTGATGGCAAAAGCTTCAAGGTCATGGATGGCGGAGAGGGTGTCGCGGCGTTCCCAGAGTTTTAGGAGCGTATCCTGCACAATGTCTTCCGCATCTTCACGGTTGAGTGTGATGCGATGGGCTGTGCGGAAGAGCACGTTCTTTAGTGGAAGTATGTCGCGGGCGAAATCCAATTGTAAATGTCAAATTGTTAATTTGGAATGAGGAATTAGGAATGAGGAATTGATACTCAAATTGTGAATTGTCGAATTGTGAATTATTAATTGTGAATTGTAGTACCTTCTGTGCCATCAATAGCATCGGCACGGGTGATGATGACACGTTTCACTCCAGCGTGGATAGCTTGGAGTGCGTTTTCTATTTTGGGAATCATGCCGCCGCTGATAGTACCATCGGCAGAATATTGGGCAAAGAGCTGTTCATTGATGAGCGGGATGACGCTGCTTTCGTCATCAGGATTGCGGAGCACGCCCTTATGTTCAAAACAGTAAATGAGGGTCACGTCGAAGAAAGGAGCAAGAGCCATGGCAGAGGTGGCGGCAATGGTATCGGCGTTGGTGTTGAGCAGGTTGCCAGCCCCATCGTGGGTAAGTGGAGCCATGACGGGTGTGATGCCTTGCTGGATAAGGGTGGCGAGCATTTGTCCGTTTGCCCTATCTACATCGCCTACGAAGCCGAAGTCAACAGTGGCTGTGGTTCCATCGTCGAGCAGGACTTTCCGAGGGACCCGACGGTGAGAACGAATCGCATCCATGTCGGCACCTGTTAGTCCCAGTGCATTGATGCCACAGGCTTGCAGACGGGCAACAATAGTCTTGTTGACCAGCCCGCCATAGACCATGGTGACGATACGGAGCATATCAGCATCCGTCACTCGGCGTCCGCCAATCATGGTGGTTGGGAGGCCAAGTTCAGCGGCCAACTTAGTAGCAGAACGTCCGCCGCCGTGGACGAGCATTTTATAGCTAGGAATGGCAGAAAAGTCTTTGAGTAGCTGGCTGAGAGTGGTTTCGTCTTCAACGATTTTACCACCTACTTTGATGATGGTGAGTGTCTGCATGAGTGTGTGTTTATAGGTGTTCTTCAAAATAGCGTGTGATGACGTTGTAGAGGTGGATGCGGTCTTTGCCGAACATGTTGTGGCCGTCGCCAGGGTAGGTGAAGAGGTCGGGATAGGTGCCAGCATCAATGCACGCACGGATAAAGCTGAGTGTGTGTTGTGGCACACAGACAGGGTCGTTGAGTCCGTAGATGAGCATGAGGCGACCTTGGAGGTTGGCGGCTTTGGGCAGCAGGGATGTGATGCGGTAGCCGTCGGGGTTTGTCTGCGGGGTGTCCATGTAGCGTTCTCCATACATGACCTCGTAGAAGCTCCAGTCGATGACGGGGCCTCCTGCTACACCTACTTTGTAGGGTGAGGTACCAGTGAAGAGGCCGTCGGTGAGTGGGTCTTTCTGCTGGGTGACGAAGCTGGTCATTAGGGCTGTGGTCATGTGTCCGCCAAAAGACCATCCGTGAATGCCCATGCGGTCTGCATCCACGTAGGGCAGGGATTTCAGGAAGGCCACACCGCACAGTTGGTCGCGCATTTCTTCGATACCGAGTTTGCGGAATGTGGCTTGCTCAAAGGCTGTGCCACGGTGTTCGGAGCCTCGGTTATCGAGTGTGAACATGATGTATCCGCGCTGTGCCATGTAGGTGTCCCAGCCACGGGCGTCGTAGTTGTAGCGTGCATCAATCATGTGGGCATGGGGGCCTCCATAGACGTAGGTGATGGTGGGGTATTTATTCTTGGGGTCGAAGTTGATGGGGAGAATCAGCCTGTAGTAGAGGTCGGTCACGCCGTCAGCAGCCTTGATGGTGCCCACGCGAACTTCGGGAATGGCGTATCCTCCTTCCACCCATTTGTCTTTGGCGGTGAAGAGGTTGCGTGCTTTGCCTGTGGCTGTGTTGATAAGGTCAATGGAGCGTGGGCAGGTGGGAGTGGAATAGCTGTCGATGAGGAATTTTCCCGATTCGGAAAGTTGGGCATTTGCGTGCCATCCATCGGTGTTGCCCAGCGGGATGTGTTTGCCCGAAGTGGTGCTGACGCTGTAGAGCGATTGGTTCAGCGGATGGGATTCGTTGGAGGTGTAGATAATGGATTTTGTGGATTTTGCAAAGCCGATGACAGAGAGTACTTCAAAGGAACCCTGTGTGATTTGCCTAACCTGCTGTGCTGGACCTTCTTTTTCTAATTGGTAGAGGTAGATGTGGTTGTAGCCGTCTTTTCTGGATTGGTAGATGAACTGCGAGGCATTCCAAGGCAGAAATTGGATGGGATGCAGAGGTTCTACGTACTTGTCGTTATGTTCCGTAAAGAGTGTGCGGATGTGTTGTCCTGTCGTTGCATCGTACTCCTGAAGTGACAAGTCAGTCACGTCGCGGTTGAGTTCTATGACGTAGATGCGGCGTGAGTCTGGATTCCATCCGATATTGGTAAAGTAGCGGTCGGTGGGGTCTCCTGTTTGGAGATAGATGGTTTTCTGTTTTTGCGGGTCGTAGATGCCGATGGTGACGAGATGTGATGTTTCTCCTGCCATAGGGTAGGGGTCTGGCTCCAGGGTGGCCATACGGCTGTCGAGTTGCTCTTTGGCTGGATAGCACTGGGTGGCAACTTTTGGCGTGATGTTGACCCCTGGATAGTGGGTCACCATGGACTGGTCCATGCGGTAGAATGCCAGTAGGTTGTTGTTGGGGCTCCAGAAGAGTCCCTGGGTGCATCCGTATTCATCGCGGTGTACGGCTTGGCCATATAGGATGTCTGCTGAGCCATCTGTGGTAACTTGTTGGCCGTTGACAAAGAGGTTGTAGTCTTTTATTTCGGTTTTACGGTTGTTCGGTTGTTCGGTTGTTCGGTTGTTCGGTTGTTCGACGACTTTGTCGCCTTCGAAGCTGAAGTGACGATTATCGGGGAGCAGGCTGGAGTAGGTGCTTCCGCCAGGGATGAGGTCATCGAGTGTGAAGAGCTTGTTTTGAGCCATTGCCGAGAGTGTGGTTATGAATGCTGTGAGGATGGCGATGAGACGGAGTTTCATAAAATTTCTTTTAGCGGGTTAAGTACAAAGTCACGTTCATGCATGTGTGGATGTGGAATGCAGAGCGTAGGGGTGGAAATTTGAATGCTGCCGCCCCAATCTTTGAGGTCGAATTGGGGCGTGGCAGTGAGTTTGTCTTTATAGTAAAGAAGAATGTCGATGTCGATGATGCGGTCTTCGTATGGTGGTTGCTCTCCAGCAGGGGCGGTTGGGGTTTTCTTGGTGCGTCCCAGTTGCCGCTCGATGGACTGGAGTTTGCGGAGCAGGGCGTGGGGCGACAGGTGGGTTTCGACACTGATTACTGCATTGAGAAACTTGTTGGGGGAACTGAATCCCCAGGGTTCGGTCTCAATGAGGGATGACTGTGCCTGAAGCGGCCCCACTTGTTGGGAGATGAGCCGAATGGCATCCTGTATGTTCTTTTTCCTGTTGCCGAGGTTTGTGCCCAGGGAGAGTATGGTCAAGTGCATGGACTTAATCTATGATGAGCATGGCGTCGCCGTATGTGCCAAACAGGTAGTCGTTCTTGATGGCTTCGTTGTAGGCATTCATGATGGTTTCGTAGCCGCCGAAGGCTGTTACCAGCATGAGCATGGTTGAGAGGGGCATCTGGAAGTTGACGAGGAATGCGTTGCATACCTGAAATTCATAGGGTGGGAAGATGAATTTATTTGTCCATCCAGAAAAGTCTTTCAGTATGCCGCCAGGACCTACAGCTGTCTCTGTGGCACGGAGCGTGGTGGTACCTACAGCGCACACTTTGTGGCCTCCTTCTTTGGCTCGGTTGACGATTTCGCAGGCTTCGGCTCCGATAATCATCTGTTCGCTGTCGGTCTTGTGCTTCGTCAGGTCTTCCACGTCGATACTTCGGAAGTTGCCCAGCCCGCAGTGCATGGTGATGAAAGCCTGTTCGATGCCTTTGATTTCCATGCGTTTCATCAGCTGCTTGCTAAAGTGTAGTCCAGAGGCAGGAGCTGTGACGGCTCCTTCGTGCTTGGCATAGATGGTCTGGAAGTTTTCGATGTCATCTTTTTCTGCTGGCCGCTGGGAGCGGATGTCATCGGGCAGTGGTGCTTCGCCCAGAGCGTAGAGGGCTTCTTTGAATTCATCGTGAGGGCCGTCATAGAGGAATCGGAGTGTGCGACCTCTGCTGGTGGTGTTGTCGATGACTTCGGCCACCATGGACTCGTCTTCGCCAAAGTAGAGCTTGTTGCCAATGCGGATTTTACGTGCGGGGTCAACCAGCACATCCCAGAGGCGCAGTTCCTCGTTGAGTTCGCGAAGCAGGAACACTTCGATGCGTGCCCCTGTCTTTTCCTTGTTGCCGTAAAGACGTGCGGGGAACACCTTGGTGTCGTTGAAGATGAAGGCGTCTCCTTCGTCAAAGTATTCCAGAATGTCTTTGAATGTGCGGTGCTCAATCTCGCCATTCGATCGGTGTACAACCATCAACTTACATTCGTCACGATTGTAGATGCGTTCTCCGTCGAAGTCCTTGTAGGGAGGGTAGAGTGCTATTTTTTCTTCGGGAAGTTTGAATTTGAATTGTGAGAGTTTCATTGGCTCTTTCTTTATAATATAGATAATGTGTGTTACGGAAAAATCTTATTTGTCTGTAGGCAAGTTGGCATCAAGCCATTCGCCAAACTGCTCTATGTCAAGGCAGTCTTGGAGCGTGTAGTCACCGATGCGGGTGCGAACTAAGCCTGTTAGATAGGCTCCTGAACCCAGTGCCTGGCCGATGTCGCGTGCCAAGGCTCTGATGTAGGTCCCTTTTGAGCACACGACTCTAACAACGATTTGCAGGTAAGGCTCAAGCAGGTTTTCGTGTTGATACTTAATACGCTCTTTCTGATCTGCCGTTTCGGGGGCTGTAGATGGAGTGGCCCATCCGTAGTGTAGGAGTTCCATCTGGTCAATCACCAACGTCTTGGGTTTCAGTTCCACTTCGGTGCCGGTTCGAGCATATTTGAACGCACGTTTGCCATCTACTTTTACGGCTGAATAAGTGGGCGGAATCTGGTGGATTTCTCCGATGAAATGGGTCAGTGCCTCTTCTACGAGCTCTCTGGTGATGTGTTCAGTGGGAAACTGCACGTCTTCTGCAGTCTCCATGTCAAACGAGGGTGTAGTTGCGCCCAGCTTGATGGTGGCTACATACTCTTTTGTCCCAGCCTGTAGTTGGTCTATTTGCTTCGTGGCTTTGCCTGTGCAAATCAGCAGCACGCCTGTTGCCAGGGGGTCGAGCGTACCAGCATGACCCACTTTCAGTTTTCTGATGCCCAGTCGTCGTGATAATTCGCTGCGCACCTTCGACACAAGGTTGAACGAAGTCCAGCGATAGGGTTTGTTAAATGCAAGTATAATGCCGAGTTCTGGATTCATGCAGGCCTCCCCTTTAGATGAACTGAGAGACAATGGCAATCATGCCCACGATAGCACAGTAAATGGCAAAATAGATGAGTTTGCACTGCTTCACAATGCTAATCATCCATTTACATGCAAAGCATCCGCTAATGAATGCGGCGATGAATCCCAGCACAAGTGCCGAGGTAGGGATGGCTGCTTCTGCGCCGTGTTCGGCAAGGTATTCTGCACTGGGGGCAACAATGTGCTTGAAGTCGAGCAGTGCTTCACCCAGGATGGGCGGGATGACCATCAGGAAGGAAAACTGGGCCAGACTTTGTTTCTTGTTTCCCAGCAGAAGTCCTGTGGCAATGGTTGAACCGCTGCGCGAAAGTCCAGGCAACACGGCCACGGCTTGTGCTATACCAATAATGAAGGCATGGAGCGGAGAAATGTTTTCACGCTCTTGAGGTTTGTAGAAGTGTGTAAGGGCAAGCAGACAGGCCGTGACGAGCAGGCAGACACCCACTACGATGAGGCTGCCTTCAAAGATGGCATCTACATAGTCCTTGAAGAACAAGCCGACAATGCCGATGGGAATCATCGATACAAGGATGTTGATGGCATAGCGTTGTTCGTCGTTCAATTGTCCGTTCCAACGAAAGATTCCTTTCAGAATCCAGAAAATCTCTTTCCAGAGGATGACCAGGGTGGCACATACAGTGGCCACATGTACCACAATGTCGAAGGTGAGACTGCCAAATTCCTCAGTGCCCAGCAGGTGGTGACCAATTTGGAGGTGTCCGCTGCTGCTCACAGGCAGGTACTCTGTAAGTCCTTGGACAATGCCAAGAATGATGGCTTGAATATCGTTCATGTTTAAGTTTTCAGTTATGTTTTAATGGTTTATAGTTTATGGTTTAGAGTTTATAGACGTTGCAGTAAAGTCTTTCAACGATAAACTTCTCAACGATAAACGTTTCTCAACGCTTCGATGGCCAGAGGATAGCCGCAATGACAAAGATGAAGCCAAAGAGACTTACCATTGGGGCAACCTTGATGCGTGTGTCGTTGAAGATTTCTGGGTTGAAAGCCTCTTCTGTCGTGCCGCTGCCAGACATCAGGATAAAGCCGGCAACGATGATGACCAGACCAACCACCAGAAGAATGTAGTTGATTTTCGAGAAAGCAAAATTGTTCATGATGTTATAAGGTGTTTAAATATGATACAGTTTGTTGGTTGACATCTTCAGGTATTTCTGCAAGGAAACCAGCGTACACAGTGTGGTGATAATGAGGCCAAAAATCAGTACCGATGAGCCTACAATGAAGATGATTTGCGGATTCACTATCAGGTTGATGTCTGGTTCATACTTCTGTAGCCAAAGGAATCCTGCATACAGCAAGCCGTCGGCAATGATACCGCTGATGATGCCCAGCGTGGCACCGTTGGCCAGAAAAGGCCGACGGATGAAGCTCCACTTGGCACCCACCAGTTTCATGGTGTTGATGATGAAGCGTTTCGAGAAGATGGCCAGTCTGACCGTGTTGTTAATCAGCGCAAACGAAATGTAGGTGAACAGGGCTGCGATAATCAGCAGAATGACGCTCAGCTTTTGGATGTTGCGATTGACCGACTCAATGAGGTCACGTTGATAAATGACATCTACTACGGCTGTGTTCATCTTTATCTTTTTCACAATCTGGTCTATGCCCTGCGTCGTAGCGTAGTCAGCCTTGATGTTAATCTCAAAAGCGGCTGTGAAGGGGTTGTAGCCCAGAAACTCCGTGGGGTCGGTGCCCATCGACTGGGTGGCCTCCTTCAGGGCGTTTTCCTTTGATATGTATTTGATGGACTTCACGTAGGGGGCTTTCGCAAAGTCTCGTTTCAGCACCGTCATTTCGTCGCTCGACAAGTCATCGGAAATCAATACACTGACGTTGATGTTCTCGCGTACATAGTCGGACAGCTGTTGGGCTGTCAACACAAAAAACACAATGGTGCCCAGCAACACCAGTACCAGTGTCGTACTGATGGCTGGCGTGATGAAATGGGTGGAAAATATGGAAGAATGTTTCTTCATTATTTTGTGGTTGATGTTTCTTGGAACACTTCTTCTCCCTTCAGGGTTGCAGAAGACGAATCGAGGATTTTAACACGAACAAAATCTCCAATGTGGTGATTGCCACGGTCGAAAACGACCACCTTGTTCTGTCCTGTTCTGCCAAAGAGTTGGCTCTTCGAGCGTTTGCTCACTCCCTCGACAAGGATTTCAAAGGTCTTGCCAATGTCCCTGCGGTAGCTCTCGGCAGAAAGTTCGTTTTGCAGGGCAATCATCTCGTTGAGCCGACGGAGCTTCACTTCCTCCGGCACATCATCGGGCAAATGCTTCGAGGCGTAGGTGCCAGGCCGCTCTGAATATTTAAACATGAAGGCACTGTCATATCCGCATTCTCGCATCAGTGAAAGCGACAACTGGTGGTCTTCTTCGGTTTCGGAGTGATAGCCCACGAAGATGTCTGTCGTCAGGCCGCAGTCTGGCAAAATGCGCCGAATGGCAGCCACTCTGTCCAGATACCATTCGCGTGTATATTTGCGGTTCATCAGTTTCAAGATGCGGTTGCTGCCCGACTGCACAGGCAGGTGGATGTGTCGGCAAATGTTGGGGTGACGGGCAATCACCTCCAGCGTCTCGTCACTCATGTCTTTGGGATGCGAGGTGGTGAAACGGATGCGCATTTGTGGCACGGTTTCGGCAATGAGCGACAGCAGTCCTGGAAATCCAACCGCTCCACACTGGTAGCTGTTGACATTCTGTCCCAGCAGGGTCACTTCCTTGAATCCTTTCTCCTTCAGGTCGTTCACTTCGTTGATGATGCTGTCCACCTCTCTGGAACGCTCACGTCCTCGTGTGTAGGGCACAATGCAGTAGTGGCAAAAGTTGTTGCAACCACGCATGATGCTGACAAATCCGCTCACACGGCTGCCACAGATGCGTTCCGGAATGACATCGCGATAGGTTTCAGTGGTCGAGAGTTCAATGTTGATGGCTTTCTCGCCAAGTTCCGCACTGGCAAAGAGTTCGGGGAGCGACAAGTAGGCATCGGGGCCAGCCACAACATCCACGTGGTGATGGTCTATCAGCTCATTCTTCACACGCTCTGCCATGCAGCCTACCACTCCGATGATGAGTTTGCGACCTCTGCGCTGGAGGGCATGGAGTGCTTCAAGCCTGCCCCAAATCTTGTTTTCTGCATTTTCCCGCACAGAACAAGTGTTGAGCAAGACTGCATCGGCTTCATCCAGCGTGTCACAAGCCTCATAGCCCGCCATTTTCATGACCGACGCTATCACCTCGCTGTCAGCAACGTTCATCTGGCAACCATAGGTTTCAATAAAAAGTTTCTTCATGAATGAACCTCTTGTTCGTCGTTTTTGTCCAAAACTCTACAAAATAGTGTGCAAAGTTACGGATTTTTCTTTTATAATAAGTAACTTTTACGTAACTTTGCGCCCCAAATTAGGCTTTTTTACAAAATATGTTTCAAAAGAGAGTAGCCAGCAGTCCATTCACACTGCCTGTGGTCGGTGCAATAGCCGTAGTGATGTGGTTGTTGTTGCGTCGGGAAGATGTCGGCTGGCAGGAGTTGTTTCTTGGTTTGGCTACATCCACTGTGGCTGTCTATATGTTGGCGGAATTGAACAACCGCCATGTTTTGCTCCGAATCAGTTCGCGGCTCATCAGCAGTCTGCTGGCTGTCATGCTGGCCGCAGTTGTTCAGCTGCACCATTTTCAGGTAGGCCATGTTGTTTTGCTCTTTTCCCTGGCTTCTTTTTTCCCCTTCTTTTTTCTCTATCAGTGGCCCAGTCCTGTGCTCACGCTGATAGCTTATTTGCTCCTCTCCCTTGGTTCGTTTGTCTTTCCGCCAATACTTTTCCTTCTGCCTGCTTATTGGGGAGGCCAAATCTATATGCGAGGCATGTCGTCTCGTTGTTTCGTTGCATCTCTGTTGGGGCTGCTGATGCCCTATTGGTTCCTTGCTGGCGTGCAGTTCTTTTTGGGGAACTATGATGCAGCCCTGTTATCGTTGAGTCTGCAAGAAATAGCCGGTTCGGGCGGCCTTTTCGCCGACTTCCACATCTTTTCAGGCTATGAAACGCTGACGTGGGTTCGTTGCGTTCAGTTCGGCTATATTCTGCTGCTTCTTGTCGTTGGAATCGTCGATTTCCAGATGCAGGGCTATCTCGACAAAACACGTACACGAGTCATTTATCATGTGTTGGAGATTCATTCTGTTGTCGTGATGTTTTTTCTGCTATTTCGAGCACAATATTTCTACCAGTTCTTGCCTCTGCTCATGGTGGATGCAGCTATTCTGGGTGGTCATTTCTTAGCTTTGACCTACAACAAGTTTTCTCGCATCTTCTGCATCTTTTTCTTGTTGGCAAGCCTGGGCGTGCTCATTGTTTCGTTTCATGCATAATTCACAATTCACAATTTGAGTATCCATTCCTAATTCCTCATTCCTAATTCCTCATTCCTCATCGCATGGAATCACTCAATGACTTCTTCATACATTATGGCTACTTCGGCATGGGGCTGGCATCCTTCCTTGCAGGCACTTTTGTGCCCTTCAGTTCCGAAGCCGTGATGGGAGCTTTGCTTGCCACCACCAGCATGAACCCCGTCCTCACCGTCCTCAGTGGCACGATTGGCAATGTGATGGGCAGTATGTTCAACTACTACCTGGGGCGTATCGGCAACATCCACCAGATTACCCGCTGGATGCACATCAAGGAGAGCAAGCTGACTGCCACGAAGGAGTATGTAGAGAAGCGCGGCTCCTGGATAGCCTTCTTCTCCTTCCTGCCCGCATTCGGCACAGCCATCTCCATTGCCTTGGGCATATTAAGAGCCAACGTGTTGGGGGTATTCCTCTACACGTTGGCTGGCAAACTTTTGCGCTACATCATGGTAGCCTATTCGGTGATGGCGTTGAAGTAGTGGCTAATCTTCGGCAATCAGCTGAAGACCATCGGGCAGGATTTCGATGCACCTTTGCTTGTAGAGTCCACCGACGGCTTGCTTGAAGATTTTCTTGCTCACACCAAACTCCTTGTAAATCTCTTCCGCTGGCGAATGGTCGTGGTAGGGGCAGAACCCCTCGTGCTGTTGCAGCCAGTCGAGCAGACGTGGGGCAAAGTCGTCAATCAGGATGGTTCGGTCGCCCGGTTGCTGCTGGTATCTTCTGTCGTGCCGTGCGGCATGGGGCGGATTCTCCTCGGCGGCTCTCGTCAGTCGGTCCACACGCGAGGTGCACACAATTCTGTAGGTGAGGTCGTCGATGTAGCAATACACCAGGTAGCGTTGCCCAATCTGCATGGGCACTTTTTGTTCCTTGAAGGGGCAGAAGAGGTCCTTCATCAGTCCCCAGTCAAGGAATGCACCATATTCGTTTTTCCATTTACATTCCAGGTAGGCAAACTGCCCCACCTCTATCAGTGGGTGCTGTGTCGTGGCGGTCAGGCGTTCTTCGTGGTCAAGGTAGAGGAACACATCCACGGTGTCGCCCACCTTTGCGCCCTTTGGCAGGTAGCGTTTGGGCAGGAGGATGTCACCGATTTCTCCGCCGTCGAGGTATGCCCCGTGTGGCAGTATGCGGGCAACTTTGAGCAAGTTGCGTTTGCCGAGTTGTAGCTTATTCATAAATCCAAATTTCAGTTACTATGTTATCTCACCCAGGCTTCGGGGTTCAGTCGTTCACTCTCCCTGCGCAGTTGGAAGTGCAGGATGTAGCGTCCGTCTGCATCTGAGCCAATGCTGCCCAGGGTGTCCCTGGTCTTCACGGTCTGTCCCTTGCGCACCGCTACACTGCGCAGTCCCGAATAGACACTGATGTAGCTGCCGTGGCGGAGCATGACGATGTAGATGCCGCCATACTGGAAGATGCTGCTCACTTCGCCGTCGAAGATGGCACGAGCCGATGCTCCAGGCTGGGTGCGGATGTCGATTCCCTTGTTGTTCAGCGTGATGCCGCGCAGTCCCTGTGGATTGTAGTTGCCATAGTGACCCACGATGCTGTAGCTGCCCGTGACGGGCATGGGCAACCGGCCCCTGTTGGCCGAGAAGCTGGACGACAGCTTGCTGTCAACCGCTGTACTGGGCGACACGAAGGCCACGGGTTTCGGTGTGTTGCCTCGCTGTGCCTTGCCCGACTTCCTGCTCTTCGTCTTGGCTGTCTTCTTGCTGTTCTGCTGCTGAGCCGCCTTGCGCTTGGCCTCGGCTTCTGCCGCCGCCTTGCGCCGTGCCTCTTCTGCCTTTCGGCGGGCTTCGGCTTCAGCCCTGCGTCGGCGTTCAGCCTCTATCTCTTCCTGGATGAGCTTGTCTATCTGGTCGCTCAGGGCTTGCTCGCGTTTCTGGTAGTCAGCTATTTGCTGCTGCACGTTGGCCAGGTTGCGGTTCAGGAAGTCGGCCTTGGTCTGGCACGACGATTTCATGCCCTGCAGCGTCTTCTTCTTGTGCTCCATCGAGTTGAGGTTCACCTGCATGGTGGCCCTTGCGTCGAGCAGCTGGTTGTGTGTCTGGGTCACTTCGGTCTGTTTCTCCTTGATGAGTTGGCCTTGTGCGCGTTGGTAAGTAATGTACTCGCGCATGTAGCGCATACGGCGGATGATTTGCGAAAAATTGTCAGCCGAGAAGACGAAGGTGAGCCGCTGCTGAATGGTCTTGGCCTTTCGCTGCTGTTGCAGCGCACGTGCGTAGCGTGCCTTCCGCAGTTCCAGCTGTTTCTCCAGCAGCTTCAGCTGCGACTCCAGCGTGTCGATGCGGGTTTGCAGCACGGTAATCTGTCCAGACAGGCTGTCGATGGACTTCCCCTGTCGGCTAATCTGGTGGTCGAGAATGAGCAGACTGTCCAGGTTGGCACGGATGTTCTTGCCCAGCTGCTGAGCCTTCTGCTGTTGCAGCTTGCGCTGCCGTTCCGCCTCAGCCTTCTGCTGCTGCAGCTCTTTCTTCTTGTCCACCTTCACGGGCTTGGCCTTCTGCGTGGTCTTGGCGCGCCTCTTGGCTTTTTGGGCATTTAGGGGCAGAGCCAGCAGCAGGCAGAGCAGTAGGTATGTGTATTTCTTCCAGAACATTCAGCGTGTTTAGTTGTTGAGGAGTTGTCGCAGCAGCACTTCGGGAGCCACCTGCTGATACTTGTCCGAGGGGATGGTGTGAGCATCCCACTTTCTGTTATTATTCTTACCAGAGAGGCGCAGGTTCAGGTTCACCGTCTTGCTGCCCGTGGGGATGGTGAATTGCAGTTCGTCCGTGTCGGTGCGCAGAGCCTGTTGCCAGAAGTGGTACTCTATGGTGTTGTAGCTGAGGTTCTGGTGCGCCATGGCGTTGAGGTCATCGTAGGTCATAATGACATACCGCTTGTTGTAGCGGTCGATGAGCAACGTGGCCGTGGGCGAAATCTCCATGCGGGCCACCTCGGTAATGGCGAGGATGGGGTCGAGCAGCGAAATCTGGATGACCTCGCCCAGCCGCATCCGCAACGTGCCCGATGTGCTGATGTCCTGTCCGTCCACCTTGACCGTGGCGCGTATCTTGGCCGTGAAGTTCGAGTCTGTGGTCAGCGTGGCAGCCGACGGCGTTTCGCTGCTTGGCGGCAGGGTTGTGACGGGCTGCGTCACCTCGCCGGGGTCATTGCTGACGTGCTTGCTGCTGCGGCACGAAGCAAACAGTGCCGCCATGCCGATAGCCATGATAAGTAGCTGTAGTGTACGTATTTTCATTTCGTCTCGTGAAAATTTTTTGCAAAGGTACAAATAAATTATTGATATGTTACAATAAATGCTTCAGAATCGCACAACAACAACTCACAAGTTCCCTAAAAGCTATTATTTTGTAAATCTAATCTGTAAGTTCAATTTAATATAAACATTGTTGTCTTCGCCCCGATATAAGGAACCAAAGTGATAACGACTACGGCTGGCACGTTCAAAGCGAGTGTTATAATAAAGGTAGTCTTCTACGTCATTACGATTGTAGAAGTGATAGCAAAACGATTTCGCCGTCTTTTCTGACAACAAGATAGCCCCCGTTTGCATCATAACGCCCTTTCCACTCTATTGCAGGTGTCATGCCGAGATTGTTCTAACAGACACGGACTAGCGACTCTCCGAAAAATGAAGAGAGTGTCGACAGAGTGCGGATTGTGAAGTTGTGCTGGCCGCTGAGCCACTTAGTCACCTCGCTGGGCCGCTTGCCAAGGGCTTGAGCAAACTCCAACTTCGTTAAGCCACGCTGCAACATCAGTTCGTTGATACGATTGGATATGGCAAACTCCAAATCCACTTCTTGTTGGATGTCGGCAGGCACCGCCGCCAACATCTGTTTGAATGGGGTCTTCATCGTCTTCATAGGTCAAACGTTTTGAGTGGACGGTAGGCAATGCAACAACGCGGTCGCTCATTTTTCCCTCGGGTCTGAAAAAGCGTTCCAAGGCTCCCGTTTTAATTCGCTGCAAATATACAACAGTTGTTTCACTTTTAAGTGTAACGGTAACGGAAATTTGTACTATGCCCCTCATTTTTAACAATAGGGAGGGATTAACGGACTTGAATTGTTGATTATTGGCCGTGAAATGGCTTTCTGCATGATAAATTTGTGGCAGTCTGCCCCTCCCTGCCACTCTTTAAAGAAAAATAGTAAAAGCGTGGCCTTTGTGTCTGGCTCGCGTAGGCAATGGAGTGCGCTCGCGTAGGCAACAAAACCCAAAAGATTGCCTACGTGAGCGCGACGAATTGCCTACGTGGTAGAGACACATTGCTTGTGGCACGGAAAACCCAAGGTCGCTTGAAGGCTGTTTTTGGGGCACTTACGCAGATTTTGTTTGCTGTTTCTTTGACGGCTTGTTTTTTCTTCGTAACTTTGCCCGCGAAAAAGGCGGAATCATGGGCCTTTTTGTGAAAGAAACTTAATGGGAGTGTGAACAACTCTCCCCCTTATGGGAGGAAACGCCATCTGGCAGGCTCCTCCCCATAGCGGGAGCTTTCAATAGAAAAAATAAAAGTAAAATAGTCAAATAGTCAAATTAACTATGAAAGTAGCAATTGTAGGCGCAAGTGGCGCCGTAGGTCAGGAATTTCTGCGTGTGCTCGATGAGCGTAACTTCCCCATGGACGAGCTGGTGCTCTTTGGCTCCACTCGCAGTGCTGGCCGTAAGTATCAGTTTAGAGGTAAAGAGTATGAAGTGCAGTTGCTCAGGCATGGCGACGACTTCAAGGATGTGGACATCGCCTTCACCAGTGCTGGAGCGGGCACCAGCAAGGAGTTTGCCGAGGACATCACCAAGTTTGGTGCTGTGATGATTGACAACTCCAGTGCGTTCCGCATGGACGACGACGTGCCACTGGTTGTGCCGGAGTGCAACGCCGCCGACGCGCTCAACCGTCCGCGTGGCATCATTGCCAACCCCAACTGCACCACCATTATGATGGTCGTGGTGCTTCAGCCCCTTGAGAAGCTCAGCCACATTGAGCGCATCCACGTGGCCAGCTACCAGAGCGCGAGCGGCGCAGGTGCGGCAGCCATGGCCGAACTGCAGCAGCAGTACAAGGAGCTGGTGGAGGGCAAGGAGCCAACCGTCAACAAGTTTGCCTATCAGCTGGCCTACAACGTCATCCCGCAGATTGACGTGTTCCAGGACAATGGCTACACGAAGGAAGAAATGAAGATGTTCAACGAGACGCGCAAAATTATGCACACCGATGCCAAGTGCTCGGCCATGTGCGTGCGCATCTCCAGCCTCCGTGCCCACAGCGAAGCCGTCTGGATAGAGACCGAAAAGCCTATCTCTGTGGAGGATGCACAGGCCGCCATTGCAGCCGCTCCGGGTGTCACCCTCATCGACGACCCAGCCCACCAGCAGTACCCCATGCCCCTCTTCACAGCTGGCAAGGACGATGTCTATGTGGGCCGTGTGCGCAAAGACCTCGCCAACGAAAACGGCCTCACCTTCTGGCTCAGCGGCGACCAAATCAAGAAGGGCGCAGCCCTCAACGCGGTCCAGATTGCCGAGTATCTGATTAAGGTTGGCAACGTAAAGTAAATAAGCGTAACAAGATTATTCACCACAAAAACTCTTTTTACCAAGAACCAGACAGTACAGAAACGACAAACAGGGATGCAGCCGCACGGGTGCGGCTCGCCCGCAAGGAGAACACTAAAACTATTTATTAACCTTTAAAAAGGTCTGTGTTCCCATTTTGTACTTATTGATTTAGAGCTTTCTGCTCTTGTTCCTTTTCTGTTGAATACCGCCAAAATATTCCCAAAGGACAAGTTGCTTGAAAGTTCACGTCTTGGGCGTGGACTATGGGCATTTGTTTGGGAAAAGGTCACTTGGCGGTAACCTAACAGAAGACGAGTGCTAATGGTTACACGCCTTTTTTGTACCAAAACAAATCAAAAAATGAACAAGATTAAACACAGCCTGCTGCTTCTTGCAGCAACCCTGCTGCCCACAGCGGCCAGCGCACAAGTGATTAACGGTGACCTGAACCACAACAACAGCCTCGATGTGGGCGATGTGACCTTAGTGATTGACGGCTACCTGACAGGCGAGACAGAACTCATCCAGACAGGCGGAGCACCTTTCTCGGTTGACAACAGCTATGTGGTGGGCACATGGTACACGGAGGCCAGCGAGAGTATCACTTTCAATGCCGATGGCACGACTGATTTCGCAAATGGTGGAACCTATGAGTTCCTGCCTACACAAGGCTACATCCTCTTCTACAACGCTTCGGGCGTTCCCACATACGCCATGCGGGTACTGAAAGCCACTTCCGACTGTCTGGTTGTTCTGCCCACGGGCAGCAATGTCCCAGTGCGCTATACAAGCACCCAGCCAATCAGCATCACCCTTTCTCAAACATCTGTTGAAATGAATCCCGATGAATTTGTCCGTTTAACTGCTAAAGTTGAACCCTCCAGTGCAGGAACCGTGATTTGGAGCAGCAGCGACGAGAGCGTGGCTACCGTGGTCAGCGGCTTTGTCACAGCCGTTGCTGAAGGCACAGCTGTCATTACTGCAACAGTGGCAGGAAGAACAGCTGCTTGCACTGTGACCGTTGTTCCAACCCATGAAGCCGTTGACCTCGGCCTCTCCGTGAAGTGGGCAACGATGAACATCGGTGCATCTGCTCCTGAAGAATACGGCGACTACTTTGCTTGGGGCGAGACAGAACCAAAGACGGACTACAGCTGGAGTACCTACAAGTGGTGCAATGGCTCAGAATACACCCAGACCAAATACTGTACTCGCTCCTCCTATGGTACTGTTGACAACAAAACCGTCCTTGACCTCTCTGACGACGCCGCCAATGCCAACTGGGGCGGCTCATGGCGTATGCCGACGGAGTCCGAGATGGATGAACTTCGCCACAATTGCACATGGATCAGGAAAAAGCAAGATGGCACGTTTATTGGTTACAAGGTTACCTCAGACATTACGGGCAATTCCATTTTCTTGCCCGCTGCTGGGAGTCTCACTGAGACGGGAGATTTGTACGCTCCTGGCGTACAGGGCCACTATTGGTCAAGTTCGCTCTCCACCAAGTATTCAGACGGTGGAGCGGTTTTAACCTCATTCAGTGAATCATCCTCTCCAAACAATGGCTGGGACAATCGTCGCAACGGACACAGTGTTCGCGCTGTCTGCCCGTAGTCTTTCTTATTTATAAAAATAGAAAACAGGACATCCGCTGTCAAGAAAGCAAAGCGGATGTCCTGTTTTTCGATGATGGTAATAAAACTACTTGTCGTCGTAGTGGCCGTAGGCAGTAAGAACAAGGACAATGACTTCTGTGTCTCGAATTTCGTAAACCAGGCGGTGCTTCTTAGTGATGCGCCGACTCCACTGGCCAATGCGGTCGCCAGACAACGGTTCTGGCTTTCCCGTATCTGTGCGTGGGTGTTCCCGTTTTTGTGCTTTCTGGAAGGCTTTGGGTTCATGCTTGGCCAGTGCTGCTAAGTCGTGTATGGCCTCTTCCTTGAAGTCTATCTCATACATCATGACCAAGCCTTCTTAGAAATGTCGTCAGGTCCTCTTCGGGTTGTATTCTGTAGGTCGGACCCTTCTTTGCTTCGTCAACACGTTGGAAGAACTCATCCTTTGTCATCAGCGTGGGGTCGTGCGTGGTCTCCTTCACCAGTTTGTGGAGATACTTTGCTGCACGGCGCATGAGTCCTTCGTCTTCGGCGATAACACTCATGTCGTGCCAAATTTGTGTGTTGATGGTGTTCAGTTGTGCGGCTGTCATAGTATTCACATATTTTTGCGGGCAAAGGTATGAATTATTCTTGATATGTGGCAAAGTTTTATGAATCTTTTTCTTAACAAATGTTTTATGGCCCGTACTGCATTGCCGTTGCTGGCGCATAGTATCGTTGTTGCCGCCGCACTGTAGTCCTGCAGCAGTGACAAAGCACTGCCGCTGCGGTGGGAGAACTTTGCCACTGTGCTCCCACTGCATTGCTAAAAAAGTGGGAAAAGTTTGCGCAAATGCCGAGAAAGCTGTATATCAATCAAGATGAACAAACTGAAACGTTTTGTGTTGCTTATGGCAACAACTGTGTTGACCACCGTGGCCAATGCACAGATTCTCAATGGTGACTTGAATCACAATGGTGTCATTGATGTGGGCGAAGTGTCCGTCCCGTCTCTCCATAATGACTTTAGCAAAGTGAAAAATTAAAAGTTAAAAGTAAAATGAGTAGTTAAGTAGTTAAGCCGTTACAGAGTTTATGTATTGGCTTTACTTCTTAACTCCTTAACTTCTTAACTCCAGAACTCCCGCATGGCATTTAAACTTTTAACTTTTAACTGAGAAATTCCCCAATTGCCCAATGATGCATTATCTCCACCCTGTGTCCTTGTCTATTTTGTAGCGATAGACTTTGACCAGCTTTGCATCGAAGATGAGCGTGGAGTAGGCGGGAATGTTGCCCGAACTGTTGGTCGTAGTTCCGTAGCCTAAGGGGTAGGGAATGACTATATGGACAGCGTCGCCTTCGACCATGTCTTGCAGGGCGGTGCAGAAGCCGGCCACGTTTTGGCTCAGTGCAAAGATGGTGGGCACGGCTGTGGCAGTGTTGACGGTGCTGGTCGTGTAGCTCTGGCCAAAGACGTAGCCTTCGGGATAGCTGACCGAGGGAATGAGCCGCCCACGGTAATGCACGCGCACACTGTCGGTAAAGACAGGCTTCAGGGTGCCTGTGCCGCTCTCCAGCTTCTTCGTATAGACGTAGATGTTGTTGTCGTATGGGTTTGCCTCCGCGTATGCCTGCTGGTAGTAGTAGGCCAGGGTGCGTGTCCAGCCGTCTGTGCCCTGGCGGGCCAGCGTAGCGATGGAGTCAACGTAGTGCTGGTTGCGCTCCTGCCAATTGTCATATTCGCCCTCGGCCTTGCTTTCCTTGCAGGAGACACAGAGCACGCAGGGAAGACAAAGTGCACAGAGGGAGGTGTGAAAAGTGGAAAGTGGAAAGTGAACCTTTAGCTCGACGAAGTCAAAAGTGAAAAATTTAAGTTTCATAATTTTGCGGTTTGAGGAAATACGAATTAACTATTTCAAGTTCCTCAACAGGCTGGTAATGCTGACTTGGTCCTCAATGATGCCGCGCAGGTCGCAGATGTTGACGCGCTTCTGTTCCATTGTGTCGCGGTAGCGCAGGGTGACGGTGTTGTCCTCCAGCGTCTGGTTGTCCACAGTGACGCAGAACGGAGTGCCGATGGCATCCTGACGGCGGTAACGCTTGCCAATCTGGTCTTTCTCTTCGTACTTGCAGTTGAAGTGGAACTTCAGGTCGTCGATGATTTCGCGTGCCTTTTCTGGCAGGCCGTCCTTCTTGGTGAGCGGGAAGACAGCCAGCTTCACGGGAGCAAGGGCTGCTGGCAGACGCAGCACAACGCGGGTGTCGCCGCCCTCCAGCTTCTCCTCGCAGTAGCTGTGGCAAATGACGGAGAGGAACATACGGTCAACGCCGATGGATGTTTCAATGACGTATGGCGTGTAAGACTGGTTCTCTTCGGGGTCGAAATACTCAATCTTCTTGCCCGAATATTTGGCGTGCTGCGAGAGGTCGAAGTTCGTGCGGCTGTGGATTCCTTCTACTTCCTTGAAGCCGAATGGCATCTTGAACTCCACGTCGGTAGCGGCGTTGGCGTAGTGAGCCAGCTTGTCGTGGTCGTGGAAGCGGTAGTTCTCGGCTCCGAAGCCCAGTGCCTGGTGCCATGCCATGCGGCGCTTCTTCCATTCCTCAAACCACTGCAACTCCGTGCCTGGCTTTACGAAGAACTGCATCTCCATCTGCTCAAACTCACGCATACGGAAGATGAACTGACGGGCCACAATCTCGTTGCGGAAAGCCTTGCCAATCTGCGCAATGCCGAAAGGCAGCTTCATGCGCCCTGTCTTCTGCACGTTCAGGTAGTTCACGAAGATGCCCTGAGCGGTCTCTGGGCGCAGGTAGATGGTGCTGGCTCCCTCGGCAGCTGCACCCATCTCGGTCTTGAACATCAGGTTGAACTGGCGCACGTCCGTCCAGTTTCTTGTTCCGCTGATGGGGCAGACGATTTCCTCGTCCAGAATGATTTGCTTCAAGCCCTCCAGGTCAATGCCGCCTGGGGCATTCATCACGTCCTGATAACGCTGGTGCAAGGCATCGCGCTTCTGCTGATTCTCCAGCACGTGCTGCGACGTGGCACGATACTGAGCCTCGTCGAAGCTGTCGCCAAAACGCTTGCGAGCCTTGGCCACCTCCTTCTCTATCTTTTCATCGTACTTTGCAATCTGGTCTTCGATGAGCACGTCAGCACGGTAACGCTTCTTCGAGTCGCGGTTGTCGATGAGTGGGTCATTGAACGCATCCACGTGTCCGCTGGCCTTCCAGATGGTCGGGTGCATGAAGATGGCCGAGTCGATGCCCACGATGTTCTCGTGCAGCAGCACCATGTATTGCCACCAATACTGCTTGATGTTGTTCTTCAACTCCACGCCGTTCTGACCATAGTCATACACAGCGCCCAGTCCGTCGTAAATCTCCGATGAGGGGAATACAAAACCGTACTCCTTGCAGTGGCTAACCACTTTCTTGAAAATGTCTTCTTGTTGTGCCATTATGTTAATACATTTACCTTTATAGCCCGCAAAGGTACGAAAATTTACAATTGAACAATTTACAATTGGGCAATTTTTTTTGAAAAAGGAGACGAGAACCCCCTTTCTCGCCTCCAAATGTGTGAAAAGCCTCTGCTATTTTACATAGACACTGGCCATTCGGTTCAGTACAGGTACGCCGTCAGTCGTGCGTTCCCAAATCTCGTAATCCGTGTGGAAGCCCTCATGGATTTCGATGGCAACGCGGTCGCCAGTAAGCCACGTGATGCGATAGGTGGTCGGGCCGATGCTTATCGACTTCTTGCTGTTATAGGTAATGCTGTGCACACTGCCTCCGCTGGCTGTGGTGTTGATGAAGTGGGTAGGTGTGAGGATGTGGTAGCCACGGAAGGCGGGATTCCGCCGAGCATCCTCCTCGTGGATGCGTTGCAATTCGACCTTCACGTTGCGCATTTCGTCCATCATGCCAACGGCTTGCCATGTGCCGATGAAGGGGTTCTTCTTGTCACTCTCGCCCTGCGACATGAGTGCATCGAAGATGATTTTTCCAGCCTCAGAGTATTTTCCAGCTTCGTAGAACTCTGTGCACCAGCCGTTACGGGGGAAATAGAGGTGTCCAGGAGTGGTACTCCACCACTTCAGCGTGAACCGCTGCTGGTTGCTGTCATAGATGCGTGTAGCTGTGGAGTCCTCTCTGTCGGGAGCCTCGCCCGTATAATTGAAGATGTGGGAGTCGTTCTTCTGGAGTGAAAAGCGGTTGCCGTTCACCACCAGCATCAGCGTCACGCTGTCCGTGCAAATCTTGTACTGGTCGAATGGCTCCTTGATGGTTGTATCATACTTGTCCAGAATGCCCATGAGCTTATACACGCCACGCGGATTCTCTTTCATTTCGGGGCGGATGCCCTCTTCTTGCGCTCTGCATACGGCAGGCAACATGAGGCAGACGGCTGCCAGCAGGGAATGAATCTTCATAATTTTATAATTTTACAATTTGGGAGGAAGTTAAAAGGAGATAGAAGGAGATAAAGGGAGACAGAAGACGATACTGAATTTTTGTAACGTCCTTTATCTCCTTCTATCTTCTTCTAACTCCTTCTATCTACCATTTCTATCTTCTTAGTAAAAGCCAACTTCTGTGTTCGGGAAACGTTTGCGGATGTTCTTTTTCTCTTTCTTTGTGAGTTTGCCGCCAATGTAGAACTTGTCGATGGCCATTGCGTCCATCCACTCAGGCAGTACCACCTCGTCGGTAAATTGGATTTGCAGGCTCTTGATGTGTCCGAGCTTCGACAAGATTTCAGGCACTTCCTTGACTTGGGGGAGATAAATGCCTCCGTTCCACTTGTCTTGCTGCCTGAGCCTTTCCAGCGATTCCGCTTCTTCGTTGGCGATGCGAACCATCCAGCCAATCTTCGGCATCAAGGCCCCAGGGGTTTCACTGTCCTCCTCAATGCCAACAAAACCTGCCAGTAGCTCCATGGACGTTTCGCTTACGACGTTTCCCTGCACAGGGTCTATCACGTTGTACTTGAAGCCGACGCGCACACGCTCCGCCTCCATGCTCTTGGTCTTGGCTATCTTGTCCAGCGTGTGTCCGTCCTTGTCGGGAAACAGCTTCAGCAACCAGCCGTCCAGCTCTGTTGGCTCCGTAGAACTGCAGCCACCGCCCTTCAGTTCTTCCACACGGTCTTTCTTCACAATACATTGCCAGAAGTTCCGCTGTGGCCTTCCCTCAGCAGCATGGATAAATTCCGTGAGAATGGGTTCCATGTCTGCCACCCACCCTTGCAGCCCAAACCTTGCCAGCCGTTGGGTCTTGGTGAGCACTTCTTGCCAGTCCTTGGGTGTGCCTTTCAGCGTAATGCTGGGGATGCCGCAAGCAATCCTTATCACTCTGTAATTGAAATACGACTTCACGCTCTCCATCAGTGTGATTTCCGAGGCAATGCGTTCCGTGACTCCTGTTGTCGTGAAGTTCGCCGTGATGGTTTGTGCGATGTCGTTTTTGGTGTGCTTGGCAATTTGTGTGCCGAAGCCATCCAGCAGCTTTGGCCAATCGGCCTCTCCCGACAGCAAGTCTTTCTCCGATTCCACGACCAGGTCCATCTTCCCCTCATGGCTCACCAACAGGTCGCGCACGTCTTCGGCGTGGGCATTTATGTAGCGTGCAAAGCCCTGGCTGATGAGCAGCCACACCATGTCGGGCGAAATGCAGACAGCCCGATGGTCAGCGTATGCCTGAACGATGCACTGATAAAACACATCCTTTCCGCAGTTTATCAGACTATCCTGGCCAAAGCTTGTTGCCACAATCTGGTATAGTTCCTTGCCAATTTGTTCATCGTTCAGGATGAATTTAGCAATCTGGTCGCCACCGTATTTGCGCAGTTCTTTTTTAGGTGCAGGCAGATTCTCATCTACCACAAACGTAATGCTGCTTTCTGTCTGGCTGATGATGGGTGCTGTCTCTTGAGCCTCCACCGTAGCACTGAGCACACAGAGTAGGCAGAGGCCACAGAGGGTGTGAAGCGAGTTCTTTTTCATTGTGTAAGTCTTTTTGAGTGTTCAACAATTTTTTGTGCTGCAAAGGTAGTGCCCTTTGCCTCAAGCAACAAAAAAATCCCCTTCACAAATCATTCACATTTGCTTTCAGCGGTTCACAAATTATTCACAAGAATCGTTTAAGAGGAAGAAAACCAAAATGTTTATAGTGAAAGAATGTATTTGTCCCAATCTTTGGCTGTGCCCTGTCCGCCAAACACTTTTTGTTGCATTCGCAGTCGGCTTTGCGAGATAGTACTGGTGGCAGTCGCCATCAGTTTGGCCATGTTCGAGGGCGAAACTTCCAGCTTGATGAGCATACAGATACGGTACTCCGTCTCCGAAAGGCTGTAGAGCGAATAGAGGCTGTCTCTGAAGGTGGGGAACGACTCCTGCAGTCTGCTCTCTATCAGTTTCCAGTCGTCCGCTTTCAGTATCTTATTATTAATAATGTGTGTCTTCAGCAGCTGACTGATTTCGCTGTCGTAGAACTGGCGTTTCGTATGGACAGGGGCAGGTGAGGCTTTCGTCTTTTTTCGGAAATAGAACAGCCACACTACAAGAGCAATGGCGACCAAGAGACACGCGGGCCAGACCATCAGCTTCCTAAGTCTGTTCTCTGCTTGCAGGTGGCTATATTTCTTGCGGAGCATCTGGTTCTTCACCTGCTCATTCACGTTCTTGATTTTCATTCGCAGCTCTCCCTGCGCCGCGCTGTCGGTCTGCAACTGTGCCGCCATCATCGTGATGGTCTTGATGTCCTCCTCGCTGTATCTCATGCCCAGCGTGTCGCCCTCCAGCTTGCAGAAATAGTGAGCCAGCTGCTGCATACTGACAGCCTCGTCGAACAGGCCGTTGCGCAGATACACATACCCCATCTGTGCATAGATGCGGCTGCGGAGGCGGTTCGTCACGTGCACACTGTCCTCCAGCAACGCCTTCTGGAAATACAGCAACGCCCGCTCCCCGTTCTGCGTGTCCGAATAGACACGCCCCATGTAGTAATAAGCCTCGGCCAGATGTCCGCTGCGGTTGTCCTGTTCAAAATAGGTAGCCGCACTGCTGATGATGGAGTCCGACGTGTGCTTCACCCAAGCCTTATCGTCAGCCTTCACCCTCAGCAACTGATAGTAAGCCCAATTCTCACCGCCCACCTTCGGCACAGGCATATCACGAAGCAACACCCTCGCACTGTCGGCATCAACCTCCGTCAGGCTGTCAATCCCGACCAGCCTCTGCTGTTCGCGGTTCGGCCTGGCGCAAGCGGCCAGCAAACAGAAGAGTATGATTCTATAGCAGATACATTTCATGGCTATTTGCGTAGTTTACGCTACGGCAAACAATTCCAGCTGTAGCATAGGTTCTGCCTCAATCTTCTCATGGATGTCGAAATTGAAGACAAGGGCTTCGACCATGGCATGGCGGTTTTCAATGTGACCACCTCCATGATAGAAGTGTTCGCGAGTGGTGACGTTGAAACGATTCCAGTAACGATCGAGCATATCATTTGTGCGGTAGTCATTGTGATGCCATGTGGAGAGGATGAACTTGGCGCGGGTATGACTCAATGCTTCAAAAAGTGCGTGCTCATCATCCTCTGTCCAACCGTTATAGTAGTCCACATAGCGGCCAAAGTAAGGTGGGTCACAATAGATGATGTCGCCCTCCTCGGCCTGCTCTATAGTTTCGATAAAAGAAACATTGCAGAACCGCCAAGGCTTGCGAGCGATGATGTGACTCACCTGTTGAATCTGGTTGCAAATCTTCGTGATGTAAGCAGGAGCGAAGCGGTCAGGTTTCTTGCAAAATGGAATGTTCCAGTCTCCGTGACGATTGAAACGCATCATGCCGTTGAAACCAGCGCGAGAGAGAAAGATGAAATCGTAGGGACTGTGTTCGTGGTTAAAGCGATTTCGCACCTCACGAAAATGGGCATAGCCGTTTTCTTCGGCTTTAGCCAGTAAGCGGCTTTCGTTCTCCAGATAGGCGCGCATGGAGTAGGAAGTAATGTCGCCACTTTGCACGCTTCGATAGAAGTTGATGATATGAGGGTTGGTGTCGCCGACGATGTGAGCACCGCGCATGGGTGAGTTGAAGCCAACAACACCTGTGCCGAAAAACGGTTCAATCCAGCGGGCATTGATGTCTGTGCCAGAGCAGAGTACGAGGTCGTTAATCCAAGGCACGAGTTTAGTCTTGATGCCTTGCGATTTGATAGGGGGGACAGTGACTGTTACAGACATAGGCTACTGTTTTAGTTTTTTGCGAATTTTCCCCTGCTTATCAAGGTGTTTCTTGTATGTCTCAATGTTGTTGTAGTGGGGCTTGCCGATGCCAGCCTTCTTTGCGTCGGCAGCATTGAAAAAGTTCATCCAGTAGTCGTCAAATACGTCCTCACCGAGTTCCGCAAACGTGCCATTGCCAGCTACGAGGTCATCAATGTTATCAATGCCACCCATATTGCGAGTATTCCCGCTGCCTGTCTTGTCGCTGGCAATCTTCCACTTCGGCTGAACAAAGAAGATGAATTTTTCGATGACCGACTTGATGACTTCTACTTCGTCCACGTTGTAAATAATCTTTTCGTTCTTGTCAGTTACGTTTTGCTTGTAAAGCATTCCGATGACCAGGTGGCATTTGTATTCGTTATATGGATGGTCGGTGTTCTTTTTTACATCCCGGTTACGAAAGTAGCCCCAATACGATCCAAGTGTCAGTCCATTCACCTTACGGTCTTCGCCATAGTAGCTTGATTTGAAATCAACGGCGAAGAGGTTGCCCTCATCATCCTTGAACGTCAAGTCTGGATAGTAATTTTGAGCCGATGGTAGTTCCAGTGTCATGCCATTTTTCTTGGCAAAAGCATCAAGGTGTGGTATAAGGATAATTTCTATAATCTTCAACACTACCTTGGTGTCATTCGTTATTGTATAGACGTTTTTGTTTACGTCAATAAAACCCTTCACAATCCAGTCTTTGTCTTTCGTCTCGAGCAAAGCCTTGTATGATTCGACTTCTTTGGTCAACAATATTTGGAACGTTTCTTTATCCATTATGCATTCTCAAATTATACATTATGAATTATGCATTAAATCCTACCCTTGCAAGTTCAGTGCGAAGCGGGCACCCTTCACGTAGGTGGAGACAACCTCGATGTCGCCGTCCATCCGCTGTGCCATGCGTTTGCAGATGGGCAGACCCAGTCCGTCGCCTGTGGTCAGGTCGCGGATTTCAAGGAAAGGCTTGAAGATGTCTTCCTGCTTCTCCTTGGGGATGCCGCAGCCCGTGTCGCTGACGATGAACTGGTGCTTGTGGGCACCGCGCTTCTTGTACTCCAGCATAATCTGGCCCCCTTCGGGCGTGTAGATGGCTGCGTTGTTCAGCAGGTGGAGCAAGATGTGGGAGACATACTCCTTGTTGATGTTGGCCGACATCTTTGGCGCATCCACAGTGAGTGTCACGCCGCTCTTCACCTTGCCGCGTATCTCGTTCATCAGGTTCTCGCACAGTGTGGCCACCTGCGTCTCCTCTCGCTCCACGACTCCCTCGCCGGCATTCTCCAGATTGGACAGTGTCTGGATGTGAGCCGAGAAGTCTTGCAGAGCCTTCACTTCAGGTGTGCGGCTGTCCAGCTTTCGCAGGGTCGGCTCCAGCTGGGCCGAAATGTTGCTGATGAACTTGGCTTTCAGCACATTGTTTTCGTTGGCTGTCTGGATGGTCTTCTTCTGCTTACGTGTGAGGAAGATGAAGCGCATCAGCACGATGCCGCCCAGCACCAGCACGGCGGCCAGCACAGCGGCCAGGATGCTCAGCCCCACGATGACTCCTTGTCGGGCCGACAGCGAGCTGTCTTTCTCCACGATGGTAGCCTCCAGGTCGGCAATCTGCTTTTTCAGCGCACCCGTCTCGTCGGCCAGTCGCTGTGCACTGGCCGAGTCCTTCCATGCCACGTAGCTCTTGTAGCTCTCGGCTACCAGCGTAGCACTGCCGCTTTTACGTCCGTTGGCGATGAGGGTCTGATACACCTCGTCCACCTTGCCATACTCCTTCGATGCAGTCAGCCTGTTGGTCATCTCCTTGAACGTGGCATTGCCCTTCTCGTTCTGGCCAAAGGTATAGTAGCAGATGGTCTTGCAGTAGAGCAGGTCGTTCTTCACGCCCTCGTCGCCACTGCTGTTGGCATACTGCTCCATGTGGCTAATCTGCTCCAGCGCACTGGCCGACTTCCGCATCTTCATGTACATCTGGTAACGCTCCTTCGAGGTCTGGTAGTGCAGTGCAGCTCTGTTGGCCCCCTTGCCGTTGGCCTCGATGCTCTGGTCAATGCGGCGCAGCAGGTCGAAAGCCTCCTTGTACAGGTTCTCCTTGTAGTACAGGGATGTGGCCTTCACGCCACATTCCACGCTCTGCGCCATCTGTCCCTTGCTGGCATAGTCCTCAAACGACCGAATGAACAGCGAGCGCGCATTGGCCACATTGCCCTTTCCGCTCTCCGCCTCGGCTCTTTCTTGCAGACTGCTCTGGTCTGCTCCCTGCACACTGGTGGCTACAGCCCAGCCCAGCAGCATACTCAAAAATACAATTAAAACACTCCTTTTCATGTCGTATAAAATGTTGAAGATTGAATTTGTCTTGCAAAATTAGGCATTTATTATCATTCAGCCCATAAAGAAACACAAAAAAAGCAGCCATACGCATTGTTAAACAATGTCAATGGCTGCTAATTTTCGTTCATCATTCTGCCAGAACGCTGTGTTTTTCGCATCGAAAGGAGTAGTGAAAACAAGCTGAGAACGTTAGGTTTGCAAAGTATCTCGCTCACGTAGGCAATGCGTCGCGCTCGCGTAGGCAATTGTCTCCACTTAATTGCCTACGCGAGCGCGGCGCATTGCTAACACGGTTTAAGAATTTGTGCAGTCTGTCCTCAGTGGCTGCCCCCCTTCACGAGGTGCAGTTGGCAGGTGAGCATCAGGGTGCGGCCCAGCAGGTGGCAGTCGTAGGTGTAGCGGTCGGTGGCAGTGTAGGTGGTGTAGGTGTAGTGGCGGGTGTCCAGGAGGTTCTGGAGGGTGAGTTTCCAGACGGCACGGCGGGTTTTGTACTGGGCGGTGGCTCCAAGGATGGCGGCGTTCTTATACTGGTGGGCTGTGATTTCCTGCCGCACGAAGTGGGCGTTGACTTTCACTTCGAGGTTGTCCCAGGGGTAGAGGGCGAAGTAGCCGATGAGGGTGGTGGCGGCGAGCGACTCCACGGCTCCCGTCAGGCGTGTGTAGTTCTTGGCAAAGCGGCCTTCGCCCGTCAGTTGCATCCAGGCAAAGGGGTTGTAGGTGGCTTCGCCGCTGAGGGTGAAGCCGTAGTTGTGGCTGGTGACGAGCTGGCCTTGCGACATGGACTGGTTGCTGCCCCAGTAGGCGGAGGACTTGAAGATGAGTTTGGTGTGGATGGGGATGTAGGACTTGGAGAGGCTGAGGTCGGCGGTGGCGGAGCGGAAGTGGCTGTCCTGGGGCAGGGTGGCGTTTTCTACATTCGTGCCGCCCACGGTCTGGCTGGACAGGGTGTTGCGCTGGCCTTGGCTCCATGAGGCGTTGGTGACGAGGGTGAAGTAGCGGTAGGGTATCTGGAACTTGTAGCCCAGGTCGGTCTGCCACTTCTGCCCCTTGCCGATGATGCCCGAAGCTGCCGAAAGGGTGCGGTAGGAGGTGTGGACGGGTGTGGTGAGCAGGTCGAGCAGGTCACCCACGGTGGTGGTGAGCTGACTGCTGAGGCGCAGTTCCGATTCGCCGCTGAAGGTGTAGCGGAGGTTGAAGGCGGGATTGGCGCAGAAGTGGCTGTAGCGACAGCCTGTGTAGTCGAGGTGAATCCACCGCAGTGTGGCCACCAGGCTCATGTAGAGGCGGCGGCTGGGTGAACGCCATTCGGTGTTGGGGTAGAGGGAGGGGACGAGCCGCCAGCCGCTGATGCGGCGGCCAGCCTCGATGAGCTGGTAGTCGGCACGCAGGTCGAAGGGGAGGTTGATGCGCCATTGCTGACTGATTTTCCACTGGTAAGCGGTGCTGTGACTCGTGAGAAGGCTGGTGCTCTGGGCACGCTCCGTGAGGTCGTTCATGGCCAGAACAACACGGGGCGCACGCTGGAACTGTATGTTGGACGTGAAGCTCCACTTCCGCTGGCCGATGCGTAGCTTCGACTGGAGGCTGTTGGTGATGTTGAGGCCGAGGGCAGAACGGTGCTGGTGGTTGCCGACTGAAGTGCCGTCCACGGTGCTGAGGACGGGACAGAGGTTCTGCTCGAACAGTGCCTTCACGCGCAGGTTGTCGCAGAAGTAGTGGTTCTGGGCGTTGTCTTCGTACTTCAGTTCCAGCTTGGGGCGGTGGAGGCGTGTGCTGGGCGTGGAGGTTTCGAGCACGGAGACGGGATGCTGGCTCTCCACAAGGTAGGTGGTCTGGGTGGTGAAGCTGCTCAGGCGTTCTTCGTAAGTGTAATCTACGTTGGCACGTAGCTGGCGAATGCTGTCCAGCTTGAGGATGCCGTTAAGACTGCCGTAGCCGTTGGTCTGGCGCAGATGTTCCCCCACGGGTGGCTGTCTGCCACCCCATGCGGGCAGTTTGCTCAGGGCGAGGGCGGCGACGTTGCTGCCGCCGAAGTGGTCTATCATGTCGTAGGAGCCGAAGTTGCCGTGGTTGCTGTATTTGGCAGAGGCTATGGCCTGGAAGTTGTCGGTGAACATCATGCCGGTGAGTCCTGCCGCATAGAGCGGCCTGTCCTCCATCCAACCCGCACCTGCGATGGGTTCGCCGAAGGGCTTGAACTTCGCCTTCTTGGTCAGCTTGATGTTCAGCGCGACGTTGGCACTCTCTTCGTCGGCATCAATCTTCTTGTCTTTGTGGTGGCGCAGCACCTGCACCTGGCTGGTGTATTCGGCTGGGATGTTCTTGGTGGCGAGGTTGTACTTGCCGCCCAGCATGTCGAGTCCCTCGATGTAGAAATGGCTGATGGGGCGGCCCATGTAGCGGATGGCTCCCGTGCCCGACACCTCTATGCCTGGCAGCCGTTTCAGCCCGTCCTCCAGGGTTACGTCGCCCTTGCCCAGAAAGGAGGCGAGGTTGTAGGACAGTGTGTCGCCCAGCAGCAGGAGGGGTGCGGCCTTCACCTGCACTTCGCGCAGGGCGATGGTGCGGGGCGTGAGCACCATGTCCTGAGTGGGGGAGAGGGGTGTTTCTTCTTTTTCGTAGGCCACGTGCGAGAATGTCAGCATGGTGCCTTCTTTCTTTTCCACGCGCAGGGTGTAGTGTCCCTGCTTATTGGTGGTGGTGAAGGCGAGCGAGCGGTTGCCCAGTGTGGCCTTGACAATCACGTCGGGAACGGGTTGGCCTTGCAGGTCTTTCACAGTGCCTGATACTTCCACGGTGTTCTGGCCGTGGGCTTTCAGGCTCAGCAGGATGCCTAAGATGAGGGTGAGCAGTGTCTTCATGGTGTGTCTCTTTGTGTGGGGGTAAATACAAAAGCGGGGCTACTTTCACAAGCGGCCCCGCTTTGTGGTTAACCATTGCTTAACTAATCTTTAATTGGGTGTTGCGGTTTTGCGGTTTTCAAATTGAACACAGAGACACGGAGACACAGAGATAACAATTAGGAACGAGGAATAAGGAACCTTTAGCTCGACGAAGTCAATTGATACTCCATTTGTCAAATTAGGATACTCCAATTGTGAATTGTGCATTATTTATCTCTGTGCCTCTGTGTCTCTGTGTTCAATTTTATATGGTTTTGCGGTAAAACAACCGCCCTCATTTCAGCTCTAATGGCTGATAGTAGCGCACGTTGTCCTTGTGGGGCGAGTAGATGCCGTTGTAGTATTCCACCCAGTCGGTGGGGCCCCACATGTAGGACTGCACCTGGATGTTGTCGCCAGCCGAGAGCCAGTAGTGCGGGTCTTGCACGTAGCGCGGACTGCAAAAGAGGCCGTTGCGGAACTTCACGAACCTGGCATTGTCCATGCGCACGTAGTCAGGTTTAGGTGTATAGGTGATGGGGTAGTGTTCAACGGTGAGTGCGTCCAGCTCGAAGTGGTGGATGCCGTCTTTGTCGTCGGCACGGACTATCAGCCCTGGGCAACCGTGCAGCTTCCACGGCCCTGCGGTGCTGGGCACGTCTTCGGTGTAGAACACGGTCCATGTGCGTCCGCCAAATTCGCCCACGGCTTTCTTGCAGGGGTAGGTGGCGATGGTGGCGGTGTCGTCCATGAGCTGCCACTTGATGGTGTTCATCGGCTGGGTGGTTTCGTATGCCTTGGGCACTACGCCCTCGCGAGTGGTCAGCTTTCCTTCGGGGTGATTGACATAGATGCATTCGGGCATCATGTTGACACAGTGTGTCCAGAGTGCGTGCAGCACGTCTTCGCTGCGGTTGCGGTGGACGAAGCGGTCGTACCAGTAGTATTCCATCACTCGGTTTACCTTCGTGCCGACCTGAACGGCCAGGCGCACGGTATCGACCATGTCTTCGCCTGTCTTGCCCAGGCGGGTGTTGCAAGCGTAGCGATAGACGACGGTGAATTGCGACACATCTACGCTGTCTTTGGTTTCGGCAGAGCCACAGAGGGCTGCCATCCCTGTGAGCAGGGACAGAAAAAGTCTTTTCATGTTGTTCGGGATTTTGCGGTTTTTCGGTTCTTCGGTTTTGCGGTTTTTGCGGTTGGACGGTTTTACGGTCGCTTCGCTTTACGGTTCTTCGGTTTTGCGGTGGTACAACCGTATAACCGTACAACCATATGACCGTATAACCGCCCAACTGCCTTTTATTTCAGCTTGAATGTGACGGGAATGGTGAATCGGCAACGCACTTCTTTGTCCTTGATTTTCCCTGGTGTCCATCTTTCCATGCGCCTGCACATTCTGAGAGCTTCGTCGGTGCAGGCTTTCTGGGCTGCTTCAAACTCGGCTTGGGTGATGGCATCGCGGTCTTTGGGTTCACCCGTGAGTGGAGTTTTCCATTTGATGAGTTTGGTGTGGCTGGTGGTCTCCTTCAGCACCTTAAAGTTTGTGCACCTGCCGTCTTTCTCCACCACGAATTGTACAATGACACGGCCATAGACTCCGCAGTCTTGTGCTATCTGCGGATAGTGCAGGTTCTGAATGTAGAATTGCAGCAAGCCGTTCATGCCTCCTGGATATTCGGGATTCTTCTCCACCACGTCGTAGATGGGGTCATCGTCGGGTGCAAAGATGGTAGCAAACCGCAGGTTGCTCTTCGACGATATGACCGCTGAAGCAATGCCAGCCAGACTGAGGCAGAAGATGATGCCTGTGATGGCGGCAGCCTTGGCGAAGGTTTGGTTTTGAGTTGAGCGTTTAGCGTTTATAGACGTTGTAGTAAAGTCTTTCAACTCTAACCTCTCATCTCTCAAATCTTTTTCAAACTTTGCCCATTCTGCATCGATGTCGGGCATTCCTATTCTCTTGTCTAATTCTTCGGTAGTCATAGCTTTGTTGGTTTTAGGATGGAACGTAATTTTGCTAAAGAATGTGTGATGTGCTTGTTTACGGCTGAAGGGCTGATGCCCAGTGCCTGTGCCGTTTGCGAGTAGGTCATGTCCTCGTCGTAGTGCAGGGCGAGGATGCGTCGGTCTTGTTCAGTCAGGTTCTCGTCGATGACTCGTGCCAGTTCGTCAAGGAGTTCTTGCCGCTCTTCGCCCAGCTGTGCGTCTTGTTCGGTTTGCAGTTCCGCTTCCAGCTCGGTCTGGACGCGACGGGTGCGCAGGGCGTTGAGGCATTGGTTCCTCACGGCCACCAGCAGGTAGCCCGTGAGGGCATTGGCATCCAGCTGTGGCTGCCTGTGCCACAACTGCGTGAACACTTGACTCACAGCATCGCGGGCATCTTCCGCCTCCTCCATCAGCGAGTAGGCCAGTCGGTACATTTGCCGATAGTTGCTCTTGTACAGTTGCTCGAATGTCTTTTTGTCGTAATGCATGAGTTTTGCGGTTTTGCGGTTGGACGGTTTTGCGGTTTTACGGTCGCTTTGCTTTACGGTTTTACGGTTTTGCGGTAGAACAACCGTCCAACCGTATGACCGTATAACCGTCCAACCGTTTTAATTATAATACACACGAAAAAGCAAATCAAATACCCCTATAACGCATTTTTTTTGCAAAAATAGAGAAAAAAACTTAACTTTGCAGCGGAAAAGTCAAAACGGAAATGGAAAAGTCAAATAGTCAAATTGCCCAATTAAGTGGGGAAGCTGTGCAGCTACTGAAGCAGCTGATTGCCACGCCCAGCGTGAGCCGCGACGAAGCGCGTGCAGCCGATGTGCTGGAAGCTTATATGCAGAGGAGAGGGCTGCACCCCCAGCGATATAATAATAATGTGTGGTGTCTCTCGGACGGCTTCAACCCCAGCAGGGGGCCTGCTATCCTGCTCAATGCCCACATCGACACGGTGAAGCCCGTGGCTGGCTGGCAGCACGACCCTTTCACCCCCACACTGGAGGGCGACTGCCTCTACGGGCTGGGCAGCAATGACTGCGGCGGTGGTCTGGTCAGTCTGCTGCAGGTGTTTATCGCCCTAAATGGGCTGTCCCAGAACCTCATCTTCCTCGCCTCTGCCGAAGAAGAAGTCTCTGGCAAGAACGGCATCGAGAGCGTCCTGCCCCAGCTGCCAGCCGTAGCCTTCGCCATCGTGGGCGAACCCACAGGGATGCAGCCAGCCATTGCCGAAAAAGGACTGATGGTGATTGACGCAACGGCGCACGGCAAGGCTGGCCACGCTGCACGCGACGAGGGTGACAACGCCATCTACCGTGCCATACAGGACATCCACTGGCTCAGCCGCTGGACATTCCCTAAGCAGTCGCCCCTGCTCGGTCCCGTGAAGCAGACGGTGACCATCGTGAATGCGGGTACGCAGCACAACGTCGTGCCCGACCTGTGCACTTTCACCATCGACGTGCGCAGCAACGAGTGTTATACGAATGAAGAAATTTTCCGCTTCTTCCAGCAACACCTGCAGTCGGAGCTGAAGGCACGTTCCTTCCGCCTCTCCTCTTCCCGCATCGACCCCCAGCACCCCTTTGTCCAAGCTTGCATCCGTGAGGGGCTTACCCCCTTTGGCTCTCCCACACTGAGCGACCAGGCTCTCATGCCTTTCCCGTCGCTGAAATTGGGGCCTGGCGACTCTGCTCGTTCCCACACCGCAGACGAATACATAAAAATCAGCGAAATAGAACATGCCATTTCGCTGTATTTGAAATTAATAAATCCGAATTACGAAATCCGAAATCCGAAAGGCCATCCGGATGGTTCGTAATTCGTATTTCGTAATTATTTAGTGCAGGACTTTTTGGGTCTTGACGGTTCCGTCGGTGTAGATGTCGCGGCGGAGGATGATGCCTGTGGTAGGTGCATTGAGTCGACTGCCGCTGAGGGTGTAGTATTCCGTGCAGAGCAGTGTGGGCGGGTCGGCGGCTACGCCTTGGATGGAGGCTGGAATCTCTTGGCGCGGCGTGATGGTGACGGTGCCTGGGTCGCGGCTGGTGGTTCCTGCGGTGACGTGCACGGTCCAGCTTTCGGTCTCGCCGTAGGTGGCATGGATGGGGTAGAGGATGCCGTCTTCGCTGCGGGCTACAAGGCGCATGATGTGATCGCCCGTGGGGATGAACTTGTTGAAAGTGGGGGTGAGGAAATGGATGTACTCAAAGCTGGTGCCGTCGTTGAATCCTGTCAGCGTGCCGAAGTTGCCAGCCTCAAGGGTCCCTTCCTGTGTGTAGATGGCCAGGCCGAAGGTGCCTGTGAAGGTTGCGTCGTTGGAGGTGAGTCCGTAAGCCTTTATTCCTGCGCGGTTGCCTCGGCTGATAGTGGGGTCGGTCACTTCGTAGCGGCTCACGCTGTAGGCTGGGGCGTAGTCGAAGTATAGTTCGGTGGGCTGCACGCCGATGAGTGCACATTGGTCGTAGTTGTAGGAACCGGCTCCTGCTCCCACGCCGCCCGTGCCTGGCTCCAGTGCGCTGAGTGCGTAGTAGCCGTTGTGCACGCCCTGCCAGCCCCAGTTGAAGTGGAAGAGTTCTTTGGCTGCGTCGTAGCCGTCGAGCACGAAGTAGTGTCCTGTGCGTTTTGCGTCTGATGACTTGGACACACCTGCGAAGGGTACTGGGCGGCCAGCCTGCAGTTCGCTGAGCATGAGCTGGTGGAAGGCTTCGGGGCTGAGCGTGTGTCGGGGCTGCAGGTAGGCATGGCGGTTGTAGCCGAAGTGTTCTACCAGGGCACGGAGTGACTTGCCGTTGGTTGTCGAAGATGTGCCAGCGTTGTCGGCGTTCCAGTTCATGTCCAGTGCCACGCCGATGTGGTAGCAGAGTCTGGCCACTTCGTCGGCTTGGTCGGAGTTGTAGTATGCTTGCCTGACGTGCCCATCGTTGTCCATGTAGGGACCATAGTTGTCGAGGATGCCAGCCCAGTTGTAGGTCTGCTGGCTGAAGTCGATGGTGGCGGCGGTGTAGTTGCTGTTGGTGTGTGTGCCGCCCTGTCCCTGCTGGGGATAACGCCAGTAGGCCATGATTTCGCCCAGTGCAGTGGCCACGCACCCAACGGCGGCATGGCCTCCGTAGCTTGTGTCGCCGCTGTAGCTGACGGGAATCTGTTTGTTGAAGGGCACGGCCTGCGACCAGCAGGAGTTCAGCAGGGGAGGGATGGAAGTGGTGGTGGAATTAGAAATGAGAAATGAGGAATGAGAAGTCGATGGTGCGGTGGCATCCGTGGCGGTCATTTCCTCTTCAAGAAACTGCAACCAGTAGGCCAGTCCGTCGGGCAGGTTGGCGGGGTCGAAGCTTGCCTCGCTGTTGTAGCCGAGGATGTCTCTGAATCGCTGGTCGCTGCTGACAATGACATAGCCTCCTGCTGGCTCTATATTATTAAATATGTAATAGGCAGGGTATGTCTTGCCCTCATTCCGCTGCTTGGCCTCGTTTGCCACTACGGGCGAAAGGCTCGCTGGCTGCTGCCCCAAAAAGTCGGCTGCAACCTGTCGGGCTTGCTCCAGGGTGCGCTGAGCGCATAGAGAAGAAGGAGTGCACAGAAAAGAGGATACAAAGAGGGCAGAGAAGACGAATGTTTTCACTTTCTTTCTATCGTTTGTTCGCGGTCGGGACCTACGCTGATGATGGTGATGGGCGTTTCGAGTTCCTTCTCCAGGAAAGCAATGTAGTCGGAAAAGGCTTTGGGGAACTCTGCTTCACTGCTGACCTTGGTGAGGTCGGTCTGCCAGCCTGGTAGTTCGGTGTAGATGGGTGTGACGGTGCCGTCGCTGATGTCGTAGGGAAAGTCGCGTGTGACGGTGCCGTCGCTGAGGCGGTAGGCTGTGCAGGCTTTGATGGTGGGGAAGTCGTCGAGCACGTCGCTCTTCATCATGATGAGCTGGGTGACACCGCTGACCATGATAGCGTAGCGCAGGGCAACGAGGTCAATCCATCCGCAGCGGCGTTCACGTCCTGTCACGGCTCCGTACTCGTGGCCGATGGCGCGAATCTTGGCTCCCGTCTCGTCGAAGAGTTCGGTGGGGAAGGGGCCGGCACCTACACGTGTGCAGTAGGCTTTGATGATGCCATAGACCTCGCCAATCTTGTTGGGACCAATGCCGAGACCTGTGCAGGCTCCGGCACAGATGGTGTTGGAAGAAGTGACGAAGGGATAGGAGCCGAAGTCGATGTCAAGCATGGTGCCTTGTGCCCCTTCGCAGAGCACGCTCTTTCCGCTGCGGAGCAGTTGGTTGATTTCGTGCTCGCTGTCAACGAGTGGGAACTGCTTGAGGTACTGAATGCCTTCCATCCATTTCTTCTCCACCTCGGTGATGTCGTAGTCGGTGTAGTTCAGTGCGCGCAGCATTTCTTCGTGGCGTGCCTTGTGAGCGGCATATTTTTCTTCAAAGTCCGTGAGGATGTCGCCCACGCGGAGTCCGTTGCGGCTGGTCTTGTCGCTGTAGGTGGGGCCAATGCCTTTGCCTGTGGTGCCTACCTTGTTCTTGCCCTTGGCGGCTTCGTAGGCAGCATCGAGCAGACGGTGGGTAGGCATGATGAGGTGTGCTTTCTTCGAGATGTGGAGCCGCTCGTGCAGCTTGTGCCCGCTCTTTTCGAGTTCCTTGGCTTCGTCCATGAAGAGGTCGGGAGCCAGCACTACGCCGTTGCCGATGATGTTGATTTTGTCGCCCTGGAATATGCCGGAGGGGATGGAGCGCAGCACGTATTTCTGCCCTTCAAATTCGAGCGTGTGGCCAGCGTTGGGACCTCCCTGGAAACGGGCGACCACGTCGTAGCGTGGGGTGAGCACATCAACTACTTTACCTTTGCCTTCGTCTCCCCACTGGAGACCTAAGAGTACATCTACTTTGTTCATTGGTTTTATTGATTATTATTTTTTTGTTTTCTTAATCCACAGGGCCGACTCAGCCAGTTCCTTGTCGATGCGGGCAAACCGCTTTTCTTCGCGTGTCATGTTCTGCTGGCGTTGCTTCTCCAGCTTCTTGTTGAGGCGGTAGATGCGTGCATAGCAGACATCGCAGATGCCGTAGATATAGACGGAGCAACGCATCTTCTTGAAGCGCGGTGTGCGGCAGGTGGCTGCTGCTTCTTCCACGCTCTTGTTGCTGAAGTTCCAGATGCGTCCGCAGCCCTTGCAGATGTAGTGGTGGTGGGGTTCCACGCCGAATGCACGTTCATAGAGCGTCTTGCCTTGCACCTGGTGGCTGAAGACGAGGCCCACTTCGTCGAGCAGACTGAGTGTGCTATAGACGGTGGCTCGGCTGACGGGGAACTTCTCTGGCATCATGGCATAGATTTCATCGGCACTGTGATGGCCTTCGGTATCGAGGACGATGTCCATGACGGTGTAGCGTTCAGCGGTTTTCCGCTTGCCCTGCCCTTCAATGTACTCGTCCAGGATGGCTTTGGCTTCTATGTGCTTCACGTTGATTTCCATGCGTTCTTGCGGTTTTGCGGTTATACGGTTTTGCGGTTTTGCGGTCGCTTCGCTTTACGGTTTTGCGGTAGAACAACCGTATGACCGTCCAACCGCAAAACCGTATAACCGTCCAACCGCACACCCACAAAACCACTGCAAAATTATATCATTTTGAGGCTCAGAACAAATGATTTGCCACTTTTTTGGCTTTTTCGGTGTTAATATCGCTGCACGAGGCGAATATCTGTAGCGTTTTGGCGGCGGCGTTTTGCAATGCGGGCTGACTGCTTTGCAGGTCGGCAGCGATGTGGTCAAGCAGTTCGTCGGCTGAACGCTCGTTCATTTCGCCCATACGCAACACGTGGCATACGGTGGCATAGCCCAGTATCTGGCGAACACTTTCCGGACTGGCTATCCACTCGAAGGCTTTCCGACTGGCGTAGGGCAGACGGCGCACCAGGTTGAGGGCAAACAGCTGGGCTATCTCTGCGGTGTGGATGTCGTCGGCCCAGATGTCGCAAAGCTCTTCGTCGAAACCCTCGGTGGGCATCAGGATGGTGGCCAGGATGCGACATTCGCGCACCGATTCCTTCCACAAGGCTTGAGCCAGCTCGTGGTCTGGCTCAAACTCTGCGGAAATGTTGTGTATGCGGGGCAGCTCTACGCCGAAGTTGACGCGGTAGTCTTCCGTCTGGCGCATGGCGGCGGAGGCCACTCCGTTCATGTTGGCGTGGAGTTCCTGCTTGATGGCCTGTAGAGCCTGTTCTTTATTCATTGACCAAGGGCAAGTTAGAGTAATCTCTTGAGTAGCGCAACATCTGGTCGGCATAGCCCTCCGTGTAGTCAATCTTCACGTCGGTGATGTTGCCGTCCTTGTCCTTCACGGCTGTATAGACGGGGTTGATGAAGCCCTTGTAGGGGGCAATGTTCAGCCGCTGGTAACGCTCCAGCACTTCCTTGTGCAGGGCGGGGTCAACCTTCACGCCGTAGCCCTCCACCAGAGCCTGTGCAGCCTTGAAGTCGCCCGTCGATTTGATGCGCTGAATCTCGGCCAGCAGTTCGCCGAAGATGGTGCGCAGTTTCTGGTAGTCGTTGATTTTGAGGAAAGTCTTGCCGTCGCGCTTTATAATTTCGCACACCTTGTCGGCCTTGCCGCGCTCAAACGACCAGTGGGCAATGAGGGCACGGTTGCGCATGTGGGCTTCCTCCAGGTTCTTGCCGGGCTGTATGCGCACCAGCTGTGTCATCAGACCGTTCATCATCTGGCTGTAGTAGCTCGACTTGTAAGCCTCGGTGTTGGGCGTGAGCCCCAGGCTCACCAGCTTCTCGTCGGGCAGATAGTAGAGGGCAAAGAGGTCGGCACGGGCTTCCTCGATGGTGCTGCCGTATGCCTTGAGCGAGTCACCGTCAACGCCTTCGAGCAGCTTGCCGCTGCCGTGGCCCAGACACTCGTGCAGGTCGGTGTGCAGGTCGTCGCACAGGTCACCATACTTCTCTATCAGGTCTTTTTCCTCCTGCGAATAGACAAATTCGTCCATGAAGCCGTTGCCCTTGGCTGCCTGATTGTAGGCATCGGTCAGGTTGCCAATGGTGACCGACTTCGAGCCATGGTCCTTGCGCACCCAGTCGCTGTTGGGCAGGTTGATGCCGATGGCCGTGGAGGGGTAGAGGTCGCCCGACAGGATAGCGGCATTGATGACCTTGGCGGTAATGCCCTTCACCTTGTCTTTCTTGAAGGCGGCATCCACGGGGCTGTGGTCTTCAAACCACTGCGCATTCTGGCTCAGTGTCTCGGTGCGCTTTGTGGCCTCCATATCCTTGAAGTTCACGATGCTCTCCCATGAGCACTTCAGACCCAGCGGGTCGCCGTAGCACTCGATGAAGCCGTTGACGAAGTCCACCAGCGGCTCGGTGTTCTCCACCCAGGCAATGCTGTACTGGTCGAATGCCTTCAGGTCGCCCGTCTCGTAGTAGTTGATGAGTTTGTCGATGACCTCCTGCTGCTTGGCATCCTCAGCAAAGGGGCGTGCCAGTTTCAGGTTCTCCACGATTTTCTGCAGGGCTTTGGCGTAGAGTCCGCTGGTGGTCCAGCGTTTTTCGTAGATTTTGCCGCTGCCATCCTTCACCAGGCGTGAGTTCATGCCGTACATCACGGGGTGGAGCGAGTCGCCCTCGGCCTTCTGCTTGGCGTAAAATGCTTCGGCCTCTTCCTGGGTGACGTTCTCGTAATAGTTGGAGGCGGAAGTCTTGATGAGGTCCACGCCCTCGGCCAGGTTGACACGCTTTTGCAGGATGTCGGGGTTGAAGATGACGTTGCAGAGCACGTCGAGGTCTTCACACTCGATGTTACACTTCTCAATGGTCTCCCTGAACCACTGCTCGGTGAACTCTGGCACAAACTTCTCGCTGCCGTAGTGGTGGTGAATGCCGTTGCTGAACCAGGTGCGCTTCAGGTAGGTCTCAAAGCCCTGGTAGTTCTTCTCCTGCTTGTCGCCGTCATACTGCTGGTAGATGTCCTCCAGCACCTTGCGGATGCGCAGGTTGTACTTTCCGTTCTGGTCCCACAGGATGTCGCGTCCCCACAGGGCTGCCTCCTGCAAGTAGTAGATAAAGGTCTTCTGCTTCAGCGTGAGGCCTTCGAAGCCCTCCACCTTGTAGCGCAGCATCTGCAGGTCTGCAAATCGCTCGTCGCTATAGTTGAAATCTTGCTGTGCCTGTTTCTCGCCCGCACAGCCGCCAGCTACTAATGCCGAAATCATCATTGCTTTAATGGTAATCTTCATGGGTTAATGTATTAAATGGATTTGTTTTGCGTCTTTTCTTGTGCCACGCACTCTCGGTATTTTTCGGGGGTGGTGCCCGTTTCCTTTTTGAATGCTGTGTAGAACGACTGCCTGTTGCCAAAGCCTGTGAGCAGGGCAATGTCGTCTATGGTGTAGTGTTGCAGCCGAGGCGTGGCCAGTTGCCTGATGGCATCGCGGATGCGGTGTTTGTGCACCAGTGCCGTGTATGTCATGCCAAATTCCTGCTTCAGGATTCGCGACAGCGTAAAGGTACTGACCCCTAAGTCGGTAGCCAGCTGTGCCTGACTGTAGTCGCAGTCGCGGTACTTTTTCTGCTTAATCAGCAGTGCCTCTATTTCTTCCTTCACGGTCTCTTTCATCCTCTTGCAGAGTCAAATTTTTTGCAAAGTAAGGAATTATTTTTGGAAAAACCAAAAAGTTCGCCGATAGTCCGTGTTAATTTTGCAAACTGCTTGCACTTGCTGGTTGATGATACACTTTTTCCTGTGGTATCTGCTTGTCAAACTGCATGGTTCGGCGCATGTAACTTTGTATGCTTGCGTACTCCTCGTTGGCTCCCGTAATGAACACACAGTGTGCTCCTCCCATCCCCTCCCGTTCCCACCCCCAAATCCCGCCCAAACCGCCCCCACTTCCCTCCCAACCTCCTCCCGCTCCAGACAAAAGTTCACTCATCGGCGTTGTTTTCAAAAACAACGCCGATGTTTCTGGAAACAACGCACGTTGTTTTTACAAACAACGCCGTTGCGTCAACTTTCCTTGCCGAACAGAGAAAAAACCCGCCCGCCCGCAGCA
>JAFTEV010000026.1 GCA_017453465.1 Bacteroidaceae bacterium
ACAACATCTGTTACTTTCCAATTGGGATCATCTGGAAGCAGTATCGACTGTAGGATTTCTTCTGCTGATTTCATACAGCATGCAAAGGTACAATATCTATTGCGAATTACCGCCTACCAACACAAAATCTTGCAGAACCCTGAATTTGATGTGATTCCGCTGCAAATGTACTAAGTTTTCAGCAACGCACAAATATTTTTCCAGAAAAAGTTGCTTAAAAACTTATTCACGCTGGCAATAAAAGTTGACGCAACGGCGTTGTTTATAAAAACGACGAGCGATGTTTTTGAAAACAACGGCGATGTTTACAAAAACAACGCCGTTGCGTCAACTTTCAAAGCCACACAGAGCAAGTTCCATTCTATAACCCCCTAAAAAAGCTGTGCATCAGCAGACGACCATGACTGAATACTACAAGCAAGAAATTAACTTACCAGGCACAAAACAAAAGGCTTACTATCGAGTAAAGAACTTTAACAACATCGACACCGACCGACTGCTCAGCTACATCAGCGACACCAGCAACGGCATCAGCCGTGGTGTGGCCCAGGGAGTCATCATCGCCCTGTCGCAAGCCATCCAGCGCTGGCTCTGCCTGGGCCACAGCGTGACCATCAATGGACTGGGTACCTTCAGCCTCAGCCTCGCACTGAAAGACGGCAAGGAAATGGAAGCCCTGGACGAAGACGAAGAGCACCGCAACTCGCAGAGCATCAAGGTGGGCGGCATCAAGTTCCGTCCCGCACCCTCCCTGCTCAGCAACGTAAACAAGGAAATTCGCCTGGAGCGCGGCGAGGCCAACACCATCAACCGCTCGCAGTACACCAAGGAGGAGCGGCTGCAACGTGCCCTCGACTACCTCCAGTCCAACCCCTACCTCACCGTCAGCGTCTATCGCCAGCTCACTGGCCTGGCCCAGACCACAGCCACCACCGAACTGCGTGCCCTGGCCGCCGACCCCTCCTCTGGCCTGGCTCCCCAAGGCCGTGGCAGCCACAAGGTTTACGTCAAGGCCAAAGGCTGAAACGGCGAAAGAAACCTGCGATAGTTTGCCAGAACCATTGCCCAAATTAGTGCGCTAATCGCATAATAATATATCAACCACATTAACAACAAGTCCATGTTCCGAATTAAGTACGCACTAATTTAATTCCGCTAATGGGTAAAAAATAAATACTTCAATATGGATTACATTGAACATACATATACAATACAATGGGTTGGACCTATGAATTACGAGGAATACAAGGCATACATTCGTAATCCAGAAACTTTGGATCCAAATCTTTTTAATCTCTATTATTTTGAAACAAGGCAAGATAAACGATACAAATGGCGTACCTATATTGGAATACACAAACAAAATGACGGCATCAACAAGCGTGTCAATCTCTCCCATGAACATCTCGGTCCTTTTATTAAAAATAATGCAGAAATAAGAATATGGATTGGAGGTTTTGCGAAGGAAGATAATCAAAAACCAGAAAACATTGATATTGTAGAAACTTTGTTCATCAATGCATATAATGACAAGTTTACTGAAAATCAGAAGAAGAAGTTCCTACATCCAAAGGAGTCGGTTTGCGTGATTAATACCTATTATAATAAAAACAAAGAAGAAATAGTAAGAACAAAATCTGATAAACCATCTGTCTTTGATGATGTTCTTATTTATTTAGAAGAAGCTGGTTGCTTTATGCATGGTAATCTTAGTATAATAAGAGGGGCAATTTAATATCTTTTTTAATGATTATCCGCAAAAATACCACCAATGTTTTTTCAACACGAATGACACGAAAAATCACTCTGCATATTACACGAACAGCACCTTGGGCGGTGCTACGAACCTTTAGCTCGACGAAGTCAATTTCACGAAGCCTGCCGGATGGTTTCGTGTGGTTCGTCACCGTCGAGGTGCTTCGTGAGATGAACACATGCCTGGTTGCTTTCGAGTGAGGTTTCGTGTCATTCGTGTTGAAAACAAAATAACCTTCGTGTCGAAAAAGTGTTGGTGGTACGATTGCGGATAATCATATCTTTTTTTCATAGAGGATACAAAGAAGACAGAGCGCACAGAGTATAATCCTTTTATGGGGTCAATCACTCTGTGCGCTCTGTCTTCTCTGTGTACTCTGTGTGTATTATTTCAGCACCCACTTCGAGTTGTCGCTCTTGAAGTTGTATTTTGTAAGCGTGGGGTTGGTGTCGCTTGCTGTGTAGAGCACGTAATCTTTGTTGAGTCCTGGTTGGCCGGGGATGGCTTTGGGCATGAGGCGGTAAGTGCCGTCGGTCAGTTGTTCGATGCGCCAGAGCTGTTCGTCGGCCCCCGTGAAGTCGGGCAGGGCAGTGAGTTCGAGCTGGGCGGTGGCAGCGAGGGTGCGACGGGTGCCGTCAATCTGAATCTTGAAGTAGCTGTTGCCTAAGTAGCCGCCAGCATCGGGCACGGGCGTGATGCTCCATCGTTGGTGCGGGCGGTTCATGTAGTCGCCCGTACGTAGTGGGATGTTGCCTTGTTGCCATGTGGAAATGACCTCTTCCAGTGTCTGGTTGGGAATGGGCTTGACGGGCTTGTCGGGGTCAATCTGCCAGAAGCGTTCTCGCTCCTGCGGAATGCGCACGAAGTCAACGGCCAGTTCCAAGCTGTAGCCACGGCGCACCGACTCAATCGCGAATGTGCCGCCACGGAAGCGTTCACCAGCCACGGGCCAGCCGTCCTGCCACAGCAGCGGATGGATGGCCAGCACGCTGCGTCCGCCCAGGTCGAAGTCGGCTTCATAGTGGCACGACATCACCTCCACCCCTTCGTCGATGACGGTGCGTCCGAAGTGGCCTGGGCCGCAGTAGCGGTTGCCAGCGGCTATGACCATGCGTCCGCCGCCGTGCATCATGTCGCGCCCTATGTTGTCGAGGTAAGGGCCCGTGACCTTGCGCGAGCGACCCACAACGATGTTGTAGGTGGAGTTCACGCCGTCGCAGCAGGTGCCGTGTGTGCCCAGCAGGTAGTACCAGCCGTCGCGGTAGATGAGGTCGGTGGCCTCGCAGTCGATGGCAATGTCGCGCTCGCGGTTCCCCTTCTTGCGTGCACCCGTCTTGGGGTCCAGTTCGATGAGGCGGATGGTGCCGAAGTAGGTGCCATAGCTCACCCAGAGGCGGCCCGTCGTCGGGTCGAGCAGCAGGCCGGGGTCTATGGCATCCTGGTCCTCCAGTCCGTCAGAGTAGCACACCTCAAGGGGCTGGGTGAAGCGGAAGTCGGGCGAATGGGGGTCGAGCGTCTTGTTCCACATGGTGAGGATGCGTCCGTTGTGTCCGCCGCCCAGTCCACCGCCCGTGGCTCCGTAGATGACCAGGTAGCGGTCGCCCAGCTTCAGCACGTCGGGAGCTGCTCCGCCGCCCGGACGCTCGGCTCCGCTGTGCCATGTCCAGCCGTCCTCGCTGATGAGTCCGCCGCCGCCCGTGCCAAACGTGTAGTATTTGCCGTTGCATTCGGCTATGGTCGATGGGTCGTGGATGTAGGGCTGGCCCACCTGTGCATGGGAAATGAAGAATGAGGAATGGAGAATGAAGAATGAAGCATGAAGAATGAAGAGGGAAAGAAGATATTTTTTCATGGCTATTGAACAGTATAATTGGTTACAGGATTTCCTTTCTCATCGACAAAGCGCACGCAGAAGTCGCTCAGGCCGGGGCCGTTGATGACGGCACAGCGCAGGATGTTGCGCCCCTGCTTGAGGCTGAGGCGGCGGGAGGTGCCGTCGTCCTCCACCATGCGGCGGTCGCCCGTGAGCATCAGCACTTCTTCGCCGTTGAGCCACCAGGCGGAGGCTCCGTTGCTGCCTGCTGCGAGGCGCACGTCCGGGATGGCTTCGGGGCAGTCGATGACGGTGACGGCCCAGAAGAGCGAGCCGTAGGTCTGCTGGCCCCACTTCTCGGCAAAGCGGAAAAGGCGGACGTTGTAGTTTTCGCTGTCGAGGGCGTGCCATGTCAGGGTCTGCTGTCCGACTTTCACCTTTTGGCCGTCTTTAGGAAGGACGGTCTGCTGGTCTTTGAAGTAGGTCTTGCTGAAGGCTTCACGCAGCCACGTGTCGGTGAAGATGACGTTGGAGCGGATGTCCTGCCTGATGGGTTCGAGCAGGTTCCAGCGGCGGATGAAGCCCTGCGAGTCGGGCTGCTGGGGCGTTGCCGTAGCTGCGCGGAAGTATTGGGGCCGCTGCTTGAACTGAATCCAGTCGAGCGTGACGGCCTGGCCTTCACAGGTGAGGCAGAGGTCGGTCACGCCCCGTGGCGTGTAGGTCAGCGGTGCGGTCAGCGTAATCCACTGGCCCGTCATATCGCGGCGGAAGGCTCCCTGCTCGCCCTTGACGGTCAGCTTGAAACGGGCCAAGACTTTGCCTTTGGCGTTCTTCTCGCGCAAACAAAATTCGGTGTTGGCCTCGGCCTTGGCGTTGATGACGGCGTAGCCGTCTGAGAGGGATGTGAAATCCACGTCGGCATAGCGTAGCCAGCAGCCCCTTTGCGGCAGTGTGACCTGCCAGCCGCGCTGTGTGTCGATGGTGTCGAGCAGGGTGGTGGTCACGCCCGTGCTTGCCTCGCTGTAGCGGTCGATGTCAATCCTGCTGGTCCAGGGGCTGATGCCCACGCCGCGCAGGGTGGGCATGACTTGATTGATGGTTCCGTCGGGGCGGAAGCTGATTTTCTCGATGCAGACGGAACGCCGCTTGTCGTCGCGGGGCGAGAGGTCGTTGTGATGATAGAAAAGGTACCACTGGTCGCGGTAGCAGACGATGCTGTGGTGGTTAGTCCAGCAGCGGTTGGCGTGTTCGGCCATGATGATGCCCTTGAATGTCCAGGGTCCCAGCGGATGGTCCGCCATGGCGTAGGCCAGCGTTTCGGTGCCGCCCTCGGTGCGCACCCAGGGGAAAGTGAGGTAGTAGCGGCCTTCGCGCTTGAAGGCAAAGGGGCCTTCCTTGAAGCCTTTGGGCAGTCCCTCCATCTGCTGCACTTCGCTGTCGAGTTCCTTCATGTTGGCCTTCAGCTTGGCACCGCGCATGGGGCCACCAGCCCAGTAGATGTAGCTTTGGCCGTCGTCGTCCACCAGGACGCTGGGGTCGATGCCCATAACACCGGGGATGGGCTGCGGCTCACAAGTGAAGGGACCTTCGGGGCTGTGGGCTGTGGCCACGCCGATGGCAAAGCCGCGCCCCTCCTTGGGGGCAGAGGGGAAGTAGAAGTAATAGGTGCCGTCTTTGCAGACGCAGTCGGGTGCCCACATGGAGTAGCTGTCGGGACGCACCCAGGGCACGTTGTTCTGGGTGACAATGATGCCGTGGTCGTGCCAGCCAGTGAGGTTCTCGCTGCTGAAGACGTGGTAGTCGGCCATGCAGAACCAGTCTTGCCGCTGGCCCACGGGCGGCTGGATGTCGTGGGAGGGATAGAGATAGACCTTGTCGCCGAAGACGCGAGCAGTGGGGTCGGCTGTGAATTGGTCGCGGATGATGGGGTTCTGGGCTGCCACAGCCAGTGTCGTGAGCAGGGTCAGTGTGGTTAGAGGGGTGCGCATATTGAATGGCTTTTTCAGGATTGAAGATTGAGAATTGAAACAGGTAGTTAAGGAGTTAAGTAGTTAAGCCTATACGGGATGTCAGTAACGGCTTAACTCCTGTCCGAAGGACGAGCGAAGCGATAACTCCTTAACTCCTTTAACTTCCATAAACAAATTGTCAAATTATAAATCTCTGTATCTCTGTGTTCAATAATTATGTACGATGACCTTTTCTCCCTTGCGGGGTTTGCTGAGTCGCTGCTTCTTTTCGTTCCAGGTGTACTGCGTGCGGGTGTAGGCTCCGCGCTCGTAGGCGGTGCTGATGCCGTCGTCCTCGTAGAGGGTGAAGGTGGCGTCGGCTCCGGGATAGACGTGGAGTTCCAGCGGTGCTTCTGCGGTGCCCGATGCCACGGGGATGATGCTGCCGGCACGGACAAAGACGGGGATGCGGGCTGGGGTGACGGCTGTGGTGACGCGCTGGCCTCCGTCGTAGTGACGGCCTGTGTGGTAGTCGTACCAGCCGCCTGGCGTTGGGGGCAGGTAGGTTGTCCACTGGGTAACGTCAGGCTCGGTGACGGGGCTGATGAGCAGGGCGGGGCCAAACATGTATTCGTACTTTTGGCGCAGGGCTTCGGTGTCGTCGGGGAAGTCGAAGACGAGCGGACGCATCAGCGTGCTGCCCTGCATGGAGACCTGTGCCACCTGGCTGTAGATGTAGGGGAGCAGACGGTAGCGTTCATGCAGACACTGGGCGATGACGGCCTGTGCCTCCTTGCCATAACGCCACGGTTCGGTGTCGCTCATGTAGCCATGCACACGCATGAGGGGCAGATAGACGCTCAGTTCAATCCAGCGCAGCATCCGCTGGATGTAGGCTGGGTCGTTGTACTGATTGCCGGGACGGAAGAAGCCGCCAGCGTCGTATGTCCACCAAGGGATGCCAGCGGCCTGCAGGCCCAGTCCGGCGGTAATCTGACGGCGAAGGGTTTCCCAGTCGTTGCCCACGTCACCCGACCAAAGGGCCGAGCCGTAACGCTGAATGCCGGGGAAGCCGCAGCGGGTGAGGATGAAGGGGCGGCGGTCGGGCTGGTCGTGGCGCAGACCCTCATAGACTGTCTTGTTGACCATCAGCGGATAGACGTTGCGCACCCATTCGCCGGGCCACTGACCATTGTTGACGCGGCGGCCCACAAGGTCATCGTTCTCTGGCTCTGTGGCATCTTGCCACCAGGCATCAATGCCCAGCGGCAGCAGTCGCTGGCTGAAGTTCTGCCAGTAGGCGGCAGCGGCTTGGGGCGAGAAGAAGTCTATCCAGTCGGTGCCCGGAATGTAGTGCCCTGCTGTGAGCATCTGCCCCCCGACGGCAGAGTTCTTGTCGATTTTCGACCAGACGCTGACCATCAGGCGCATGTCCATGCGGTGGAGGCTGTCGGTGAGCGCCTTGGGATCGGGGTAGTGGGTTTCGTCGAACTGCATGGCGTTCCAGCCGTATTTGCCCCAGTATTGCCAGTCTTGCACCAGCACGCTGACGGGCAGCTGTTCGGCGCGAAAGCGATTGGCTGTCTGCAGGATTTCCTCCTGACTGTGGAAACGCTCGCGGCAGTGGATGTAGCCGAAAGCCCAGCGCGGCAACATGGGCACGGTGCCTGTGAGCTGTCGGTAGGATGCTATCACCTCGTCGGCTGTGCCGATGAACACGGTGTAATCGACCGCTGCGGCTACGGGCGATCGGAACACCGTCTGGTCTTTTACCTTATTATAATATAGTACGGGCTTGTCCTCCCTGGTCAGTTCAGCCGTCACGGTGTGCTGGCCTGCCGTGAGGTGCACGGTGGCAGAGGCCGTGGGCGGAAGCCAGAGGTTCTGCATCTCGATGACCGTCTGGCCGTCGATGGACAGGTTGTGGCGGCGAGCCATCTTTTGCCCCACGTCGAGCAGGAGCGCGTAGTCACCCGCTTCGGCCACCGTGAGGGTGGCCTGGAAGATGTTCCTTTCGCGCACCTCCTGTTTGCCGCCCTCCGTGGAGGTCACGTTCACCACTTCGCGTGTGCTGCCTCCACTTTGGCGTTGCAGGGAGACGTGCTGGTCGCAGGGATTGAACTCGGTGAGTCCGTAGTTGTTCCACAGCACGCCGTAGCCCTTGTTGGAAATCAGCATGGGCACACTGATTTGCGTGTTGACCTGCGTGAGTCGGCGTGGCAGTCCGCGCACATTGCTGTAGCCATCCTGAAACTGCCCTAGGCCGTAGAGGTATTCATCGGCTGGCGAATGGAAGGCGAGCGTGGCTTCGCCCGTAGTCATTCCTGCCACGGTGTTGCCCTGGAGCTGGTGGCTGGTGGCCTCGAACACCGTCTGCCCTTGGGCATTGCGGATGCTGACGGTCTGCTGCTGCGGATTCACGCTCAGCTGCATCTTTTTCGTCTTGAAGTTCTGAGCCCTGATGGTGCGCAGGGGCTGCTGCGTGTAAATCAGTTCGCCGACCGGACTTTGTGGTTCCGTCTCGAAATACTGGATGCGCACGGCGTTGTCAGCCAGCTGCTGAATGTGCAGTTTGCCGCCACCAAACGTGATGTCCTGTGCCGCTGCACAGAGGCAGAAGGGCAGCAGCAACGTGGTTAAAATGTTTCTGACTTTCATTTGTTCAGGGTATAATTTAATTTTTTCAAATCTGTGTCACGCGAGCTGGTGCCGTAGAGCAGTTCGTAGGTGCCAGGACGTGTACATACGGTGTTGGTGTTCTCGTCGAAGAACTCGAAAGCCTTCTTCTTGTCCAGCGGGAATCGCACGGTGACCGTCTGTCCTGCTTTCACATGGACACGCTGGAAGGCACGGAGCGACTTCTGCGGCCCGTCGGGGTCTTGCAGGTTGCGGATGTAGAGCTGCACCACCTCGTCGCCATCGCGCTGGCCTGTGTTGCTCACGGGGACGGAGAGTACGGTGGCTTTCCCTTCCAGCTTAGCCTCGCCAACCTGGAACTGCGTGTAGCTGAGTCCGTAGCCGAAGGGGAACAGCGCGTCGGTGAAGTAGCGGTAGGTGCGGCCCTTCATGGAGTAGTCTTCATAGTCGGGCAGCTGCTCCGTGGATTTGTAGAACGTGACAGGCAGCTTGCCGCTGGGGTTGTAGTCGCCAAAGAGCACATCGGCAATGGCATTGCCACCCTCTTCGCCGGCGTACCAGGCTTGCAGGATGGCATCGCAGCTTTCCGTCTCTGGTTGCAGGGCGATTGCCGAACCAGAGCAGCAGACAAAGATGACTGTCTTGCCGGCAGCTTTCAGGGCTTGCAGCAGTCCGCGCTGCACGGCTGGCAGTTCGATGCTGGTGCGGTCGCCGCCCTTGAAGCCAGGAATGTTGACGGGCATTTCCTCGCCCTCCAGTGCAGCCGAGATTCCGCCAGCGAAGATGACCTTGTCAATGCCTTTCAGCTGGGCAACGATGGATGCATAGTCGATGGGATGCTCCGTGGCAATGTTTATCTTCATGTTGGCTCCCCACGTCTTGACGTACTGGAAGCGCACCTCGATGTGTACCGTCTTGCCCTTTACGCCCTGCACAGCTGTGCGGGTTGGGGTAGTGCGCCAGGTGTGCTTGCGCTGTTTCTGCTCGCCGTCGATGTAGAGTTCAAAGTGGCCGCAGCCCTCCACGTTGACCACAAACTCGCCGTCCTCTTTGGGCGTGTAGTCCGTTTCGTATTTGGCCGAAAAGTCCTCGATGTTCACACCCTCGGCAAAGTTGTGCATACCGGCGGTGGTGACAGCCAGCGGCGAGGTGTAGTATTGTGTGCAGACGGGCTTGCCCTGCATCTCGGTGTTGTTCCAGAAGGTGCCGCGCAGACCACGCTTTCCGTCGGCATTGCATTGTGGCAGAAGGCAGTCAAAGACCTTGTCGTAAGTCAGGTCGCAGCCCCTCACGTAAGTCAGGTTCTTCTGCTTGGCCCGGATGCCGTTCAGGATGGTGACCGTCTTGTTAGGTGTGCCGTTGTAGTTGCCCCACAGCAGCGGCTCGTCGTCGGCATTGGGACCCACGACGGCAATGCGCTCCTTGCCCGCCTTCAGGGGTAGTACGTCACCCTTGTTTTGCAGCAGTACGAGGCACTGGCGAGCCATGTCGAGCGCGAGGCTGCGATGTTCCTTGCAGTCGAGTTTCGAGGCGGGAATCCTGGACCACTCCACCAGCGACGGGTCATCCATTTCGCCCAAGTCAAAACGTCCCTCCAGCAAGCGGCAGACGTGCTTATCCACCTCCGCCTCGCTGATGAGTCCACGGCGCACGGCTTCGGGGATGCTGCGGTAGGCATAGCCATAGCCACACTCCACGTCGGTGCCAGCCAGTGTAGCCTTGGCCGAAGCATGGACTGCGTCCGACGAACTCTTGTGGCTGTCGTAGAAGTCGCTCACGGCACCGCAGTCACTGACGACCAGATACTTGAATCCCCACTCGTCACGCAGAATCTGTTGCAGCAACCGTGCCGAACCACAGCAGGGGTCATCGTCCAGTCGCTGGTAGGCGCACATCACTTCGCGCACCTTGGCATCCTGCACCAGGGCTTTGAAGGCTGGCATGTAGGTTTCCCACATATCACGCGGCGAAATGTCCGTGAGGTTCGCCGTGTGGCGCGTGTATTCAGGGCCACTGTGCACGGCATAGTGCTTGGCGCAGGCCCACAGCTTCCTGTACTTGGCCTCCTCTGGTCCCTGCAAGCCACGCACCACGGCGCAGCCCATCACGCTGGTCAGGTAGGGGTCTTCGCCGTAAGTCTCCTGTCCGCGTCCCCAGCGCGGGTCGCGGAAGATGTTCACGTTGGGTGTCCAGACGGAAAGGCTGTGGAACTTCTCGTCCTCGCCGCCGTTCAGCATACGCTGGTTATACTGCGCCCGAAACTCCGTGCTGGTCGCGTCGAACACCTTGTAGAGCAAGTCGGGGTTGAACGAGGCCGCCATGCCCACTGGTTCGGGAAACACGGTGACATTGCCCATGTTGGCTGCACCGTGCAGGGCTTCGCTCCACCAGAAAAACTTCTTGATGCCCAGGCGTGGGATGGCAGGGCTTTCGTCCAGCATCAGCTGGGCCTTCTCCTCCAGCGTCAGGCGAGCGCAGAGGTCTTTGGCACGTTCTTGAGCCGACAAATTGGGATTTTGGTAAGGCTGTTGCTGTGCCGTGGCTGTCAAGCAGCACAGCATGAGGCATGAAAGGAAAATCTGTTTCATATTTTTATGGTTATGCGATTATTCGGATGTGTAGTTGTGTGGTACCATTTCTACTACTGCTACAAAGCCTCCGCGAGGCTGGCACTTCATGGTGGTAGGTAGCGTGGAGGGATGAGAAATGTCCCACGGCGAACCGTCGGCAAAGAGTGTGACACTGCGAACAGCTTGGCCATGCAGGAATTTCTGGTCAATCGTCAGCTCAATGGCTTCGTCCGTACCATTGATGCCAGCTACATACCAGGTGTGGCCCCGCCTTCTGGCCATCACTACACGCTCGGCTGGATAGCCACTGAGCAGACGAGTTTCGTCCCATGCCGTAGGAAGCGCAGAGAAGAACTGCTGCACTTCTGCGGGCTGGGCATAATAGCTTTCGGGCTTATCGGCCAAATGCTGCAAGCCCGACTCAAACAGTACGGTCAGTGCCAGTTCGTGTGCGTTAGATGTGATGTGCGGATGCTGTGAGTCGGAAAAAGCGCAAGGCGTGTAGTCCATCGGGCCAATGACGTTGCGCGTAAAGGGCAGTATGGCGTTGTGGGCTGCGGCCTTCTGTGTGAATGTCGGTACATTGTTATACCATTCAGCACCATAAACACCCTCGGTGCTGAGCAGGTTGGGATAGGTGCGCTGCCAACCACGGGGAATGGTGGCACCATGGAAGTTGACCAGCAGATGGTGCTTGGCTGCACACGTAAGCAAGTCCAGGCTGTAGTCCATATTTAGCTGGTTGTCGCCCGAAAAGAAGTCAATCTTCACGCCAGCCACACCGAGTTGTTCACACCATGCAAACTCTCGTTCACGGTCTTCAGCCTTGTTCAGCCGGAACTTGGGGCCAGGGGCACCATCCACCCAGCCCACAGAAGAATTATACCAAATCAGCGGGCGCACGCCTTTGGCCTTGGCATAGTCGATGGCCTCCTCAATGCGCTTCCCGTCTTTCATCTCGTCCCACTCGGCATCAATCAGCACGTAGGGCAGATGGAGTGTGGCTGCCATATCTACATACTTCTTGATGATGTTCATGTCGTTGCTGCCATGATTGTATGCCCAGTAAATCCACGACACGACACCGGGCCGAATCCACTCCGTGTCCTTTAGCTGACAAGGTTCGGAGACGTCTGTAATGAGTGTGGATTCCACCACGTCGGCCAGACTGCCGATGATGGCCACACGCCACGGCGAATGCCAGTCGCCCGACACAGCCACTGTGTTCTGGTCGGGCACAACACGGTAATACTCAGCAGCCTCATCGTTATACAGGCATGAAGCACTCTGCCTTCGCTCGATGTTAGCTTCGCTGAGCAAGACAAATGTGTCAGCTACAGGCTCCAGCAGGGCAGGGTAGCCCCAACGTCGGTTGGCGGTCTGTCCAGTCGTGGAAAGCGGGAAGAAGCCTTCGTAGCCGTCCGACCACTGCATCATCCAGCGGCGTGTGCCTTCGGGGATGCGGTAGCTTGTCTGTTCCTTGGGCAGTGTGCCCTCCTGCAAGCCCGAAAATTCGTAGCGGAAAGCCACGCCGTCGTTGTAGAGACGGAGCACCAGCTGCAGGTTCTTGGCCAGCTTTGCCCTGTATTCATTGGCTGTGTTCACGGGGTGAAAGCATTTCCCTGCCAGCATGGTGTAGTCAGCCTTCACTTTCCCTGCAAACTTCCAGCGGGGCCGCGCTTGCAGTGCGATGTCCATGTAGCCCAGCGAGGCAATTTGCAGCACGGCTTGGTTTTGGTATGAAACGGTGTAAGTTCCGTCCTGCGTGTCCAGTGTCAGCCGTCCGTTGGGCGATGTCATGCTGAGCGGTGCAGCGGTGAGTGCCGTGCAGAGGACGCTGCAGAGGAGGACGATTGATAAATGCTTCATGGTTTGTGTTTTTTTTATTTCTTAAACTGCCACCAGTCCAGACGCACGTCGCCTTCTGCCTTGCTGAAGCAAAGATACAGGTCGTGTACGCCAGCTGGTTTGTTGACTTTGGTCGAGAATGTGCGGTAAGTGTCTGCGCTCCCTGTACCACTGATGTCGAGTGTACCCACCACTGGGCCTTCGGTGCTGTCGATGCGGAGGGTCAGTGTCAGGCGACCAGTGGCAGCAGCCGTGATGCTGAACTGCTTGGCTCCTGCACTTTCAAAGTCCACACCGCGCACACGGATGTATTCACCGTCGTTGATGTCCGTCACATACATATTCTTGCGGCCTATTGACATGGGCATATCGTTCACTACGCCCGTGTTCGGGATGCCCATCTTGGCCGACTTCAGTCCGCGTCCCCAAGCCATGGTCTCTGCCTCTACACGCTGGTAGGGGTTAAGGCTGTGGAGTTGCTGGATGGGCTGCTGGTCAAGCCAGTAGGGAATCTGCTCAATGGTGCCATCGGCGTTGTAATGAATTTCCGATGCCGATACCGAGCGGCGTTCATGGTGTATAAATGTGTCGAGGTGCATCAGGTCGTAGTTCTGGCCGAACACATAGCTGTGGCCCTTGTAGTCAACAATGCCAGGGTGGTTGCCACGGTCACGCTCCGTCGGACGCATGATGTAGCCCTTGCTCTGCCAAGGACCCGTCGGACTGTTGCTCATGGCATAGCCCAAAGCCTCTGGGCAGCACGTCGAAGCGTAGGCCAGGTAGTAGTGGCCGTTCCGCTTGTAGAACCAGGGACCTTCCTGGTAGTTGTCAATGTGGTAGTCCAGCTTCACGATGTCGCCCTGCGTGGAAATCATGTCCTCGTTCAGTTTGACGTAGTAAGTATGCGGATTGCCCCAGTACATGTAAGCCTGGCCGTCGTCGTCGATGAACACCGAGGGGTCGATGTCCTCCCAATGCTCACGCTGCCAAACCAGCGGTTTGCCCAGCGGGTCGCTGAAGGGGCCGTAGGGCGAATCGCTCACCAGCACGCCGATGCCGTGTCCGTGCAGGGGGGCGTAGAGGTAGAACTTGCCGTTACGCTCCACCGTCTGGATGGCCCAGGCTCCGTTGTCGCGACTGCGCCAGCTGAAGTCTTTCAGTGAAGCCACGGCTCCGTGCTCTGTCCAGTTCACCATGTCGGTGGTTGACCACAGGAGCCAGTCGTACATGAAGAAGCCCGCCGAACTGCGCTCGTTGGGGTCGGGTATGTCTTCGGGTGAAGCGTCGTGGGAGGTGTAGAGGAACAGTGTGTCGCCCACCAGCATGGGCGAGGGGTCGGCTGTGTATTTAGTCTGGAAAAGCGGCATGTTCACTTGCTCTAGCCCGCGTATTTCCCACCAGTCAAAGTTGAAGAGCTTAGGTCCCTTGCGACCCGTGAAGCAGAAGTAGAGGTCGTGGATGCCTGTGGGGTAGGCTGTGAGGTCGATGGTCTGTGTCTGCCACTGTTCCCAACCGCCTGTGCCGCCGACCATCATGCGCCCCAGGAGCTGTCCGCCCAGGCTGTCGATGCGCACCTCGATGGTGCCGCCACGCAGCGCACTGGCCACGCGAGCCGTGAAGGTGCGCGGAATGCGGGTACCGAAATCTACGGCCTGCAACTTGATGTAGTCGCCATTGTGAATCTCGCTCACATATACGCCCGTCTGGGCATTTTGCTCTGTCTTCACACCACGCGAGAAGGCCATCGTCTCAGCCTCCACGCGGCGGTAGGGATTGAACGTGCCCACTGGCTTCACGCCCTCGTTGGTAGGCAGAATCGTGGGAAACGAACCGTCGGCATTGTACTTGAACTCCTCCACTGCCACACTGCGCCCGAAGCCGCCACCGCCTGGCAGCTTGCCCGTGTGGTAGAAGAAGTAGCTGTGTCCCTTGTAGTCAGCCACGCCGCAGTGGTTCGTGAACGAGCCGGTGTCACTGAGCGGCATGATTTGTCCAGCATACTTCCAAGGTCCTGTGGGGCTGGGGGCTGTGCTGTAGCTGATGTGTTCTGGCACGCCACCTGCGGCGTAGAGCAGTTGATAGGTGCCGCCCCGCTTCGTAATCCAGGGACCTTCCACATAGCTGTCCTTGTATTGCTTGCCCTTTTCCCTTTCGTTCATGGCTGGCGAACCAAAGGCTTCCTCCGTCATGGCCAGCTGTCCCAGTTCACCTGAATAGGACACCATGTCGCGGTTCAGCTTCAGGTAATACACTCGCGGATTGCCCCAGTAGAGCCATGCCTGGCCGTCGTCGTCGATGAACACGGTGGGGTCGATGTGGTCCCATGAGCCGTTCTCGAAAAGCGGCTTCCCGATGGCATCGCGGAAGGGGCCTGTCGGACTGTCGGCCACAGCCACACCGATGGCCATGCCCTTCGACAAGCGAGAGTGGGCACAGATGTACCAGAAGAATTTGCCGTCACGCTCGATGCACTGCGAAGCCCAAGCGCGGTCGTCGGCCCAGCTGAAGCTCTCCAGGGCCAGCGGCGACCCGTGGTCGGTCCAGTTCACCATGTCCTGCGAAGAATACACACGCCACTCCTGCATCCAGAAGAAGTCGGCTCCGTCCTCGTCGTGTCCCGTATAGACATACATCGTGCCGTCGTGCACCATGGGGGCAGGGTCACTTGTGCACCAAGTTTGTACAAACGGATTTTGTGCCATGCTGCCCAGCGCAAGGAAAGCCGTGGCAGCGGCAGAGAGAAATCTTTTTTTCATGTCTAAATTAACTTATCGACTTTAGTCGCTTTCGTAAGAAAGTTATCGACCCAAAGTCGCTTTCGTAAGAAAGAATTTACAATTTTGCAATTTACTGCAAAGATACATTTTACTGCCCGCTTTTCGTTTGCCCCCATGTGTCATAATTTACAAGCGATGTAACATGGAAGCCTTCTTTTTCATATTTTAAAGGAAAAGAAGCGGCAAGAATCCCGCTTCCCGGCACATCCATATATATAATCTTTCTGGGCGGCATAGGCAATGCGTCGCATTCGCGTAGGCAATCAAACCCGACTCATTGCCTACGCGAATGCGACGAAAAGCCTACGTCGTTCAGGACATAAGTATCTTTTTTTGAGAAAAAGTTTGCGCTATTCCTCAGAAAATGCTTACTTTGCACCCGAAAACTCAAAACTCATTTGCCAATGGAATAAAAACAGACTAAAGACATATAGAAATTGAAGCGTTAGCTTTGTATTCTTGTCATTCGAAATTCGCCAAAATTAGAACTGCAATCAAGGAGCAAATGTCTAAACGCTCACGCCAATGGCGTGGGCTTTTACTCGTATATGATTGCAATGGTGTTTGGCGATACCTCGAATGACGTAGACGAAAGTATTAGTCCACGTTTTCTTTTTCTGTCTCCCCTCAGCCCCCTGGACTAAACAAACACTAATGTTAAACTTAAAAACCAACCAGAATTTATGAAGAAATTTTTATCTGCATTTATTTTAATGCTTGTGCCAGTCTTGGCAAGTGCGTATCATGAAATTGCTGGCATCTGTTATACTTTTGATGAATATAGTAAAACTGCACAAGTTACGTATTATCCTAACTATAATTCTTTGAAGAAGTACTCAGGAAATATCGTCATTCCAGCTTTTGTATATAATGATATTATTACTGTCCGCTAAACTTTTTTCATTAGCATAAATTTAGGGCTGAAACATTTGTTAGGTTTCAGCCCTTTTGGTTACCTTTGCAGTCGGCAAACAAAATCAAACGTAACCATGGGCAAAAGTACACATTTTTTCGGA
>JAFTEV010000027.1 GCA_017453465.1 Bacteroidaceae bacterium
GTGCGGCTTTTATAGGGAAACGAATATGAATAATATGAATAATTTTTCCATTTTAGGACATAAATATTCTTGATGGGACCCATTATTATTCATATTCGTTTCCAATAATTCATCGCCAAGGGCGATTCGCTGAATAGTTACCTATGAAATCCGAATTACGATGAGACAATCCATTCCTAATTCCTAATTCCGAAATTATTCATATTCGTTTCTTCAAAACAAAAGCGGATTCGACTATCTGCGTATGAATCAAACATCTAACACGCTCCTGCACGCAATCCTTCTGAACGACATAGGCAATGCGTCGCGCTCGCGTAGGCAATGAAGTCCGCACAATTGCCTACACGAGCGCGACTGATTGCCTATGCGGTAGAAACGGAAAGTGACAATTGTTGCGAAAATACAGCCACACTTCTCATTCGCACTTCCTATATAACCAACAAATCCAAAGCTACCCGCAAAAAAAGCGTGTCAAACCTTTGTGGTGCGCAAAAAAAGCCCTACCTTTGCCGCCAAATGAATCAATAAGAAATGTTTAACCCTTAACAACAACTCTAAAAAACAATGAAACTACTCAAACGTTTTTCGCTGCTTCTTGCAGCAACCCTGTTGCCCATGTCCATGAGCGCACAAGTGATTAACGGCGACCTGAACCACAACACCGTGCTCGATGTGGGCGACGTGACCATGGTGATTGACGGCTATCTCACGGGCACGACCGAGGTCGTTGGCCCCGAAGTGAACCACTACTATGTGGACTACAACATGCTGGCTGGCACATGGTACCGTTCCAAAACCGACAGCTTCACGCTCAACGCCGACGGCACGACCGACTACGGCAAGGGCTACACCTACAAGTTCCTGCCTTCGCAGGGCTGCATCCTGTTCTTCAATTCAGCTGGCCGCGCAGCCACTTATCTTAAGGTCATCTTCCTGCCCGCAGACAAAAGCTACCTCGTGGTGAAGGCTCCATCTGCAAGCGATGTGCAGACCTACTACAACCAGCCCATCCAGCCCGTGGAAAGCATCACCCTCTCGCAGACCTCGCTCTCCCTGCAGCTCGACAGCGACCCTGTGCGCCTGACTGCCACAGTATCTCCTACCGATGCCGACGATACCTCGTATGAATGGACAAGCAGCGATGAAGAAGTTGTGACCATCTCTTCTCGCGGTACCGTGGAAGCCGTTGGCGAAGGCACAGCCACCATTACCTGTACCGCCCTTGACGGCTTCGGAGCTTTTGCCACCTGCGAGGTGACTGTGGGCGGGACAGTTCCACCCCCCACCCCTGCCCATGCATACGTTGACCTCGGTCTCTCCGTGAAATGGGCAACGATGAACATTGGTGCAAACGCTCCCGAAGAATACGGCGATTACTTTGCATGGGGCGAGACTACAACAAAGACAGACTACAGCTGGAGCACCTACAAATGGTGTCAAGGCACTGAAAAAACTTTGACCAAATACAACACGTCCTCCGATTACAGCTACTCGGCTCCCGACAACAAGGCTCAGCTTGAGCTTGCTGACGATGCAGCTTATGTAAACTGGGGCGGCACATGGCGTATGCCGACCGATGCCGAGCTGACAGAACTCCGGACAAAGTGCACATGGACATGGACATCGCTGAACGGCGTGAACGGCATGAAAGTGGCAGGACCTTCAGGCAATTCCATTTTCTTGCCCGCTGCTGGGTATCGCAGCGGCACTTCGCTCAGCTATGCGGGCAGCTACGGCTACTATTGGTCGAGTTCGCTCAATGAGTCCGCACCGAGCATCGCTTGGCGCGTGTACTTCAGTTCGAGTGGTGCGAGTCGGAGCGGCAACGGCCGTTGCTACGGGCGAAGTGTTCGTGCTGTTTGCCCGTAGCTTTCAGAATTTGGTGCATCCTTTCCCTACGGGCAAGGACGGGCAACCCAAAAACTTTTCGCCTGTGCAGAGGTGCAGGCGGCGGCCCTCCCCAAAAAGGGGCCGCTGCAGGCACCTCTGCACAGGCGAAAAGTTTTACACATTATTTATAATATAATCATAACATGGCTCAGATACAAGATATATTAGCAAGGGAACAAGAACGCGATGATGGCGAAAGCCGCACGACGATACACTTGTTTCAGGAAGGCACGTTTTACCGTGCATATGAATGGAGCGCATGGCTATGCCACAAATACATCAGTCAGTTCAAGGTGACGAAACGCAAGCTGAAGAACATAGAGCAGCCCGTGTTGTTCGTGGGTTTCCCCATAACAAGTTTGCAGAAATATATGCCTGAAGGAGTTGATGTGGCCGCGACAAGCGAAAAGAGCATAGACTTGATACTGCCAGAGGAAATGGTTCCCGATGATGTGACTGCCGACATGATGCATGTGGACTTTGAGCAGTGGAAAGAGTCTATCCCCCTGGTCGAGCCGTCGAAAAGAAAGGAAAGTGGGGTAGTCGCTGATGGCGATTCGCCCTTCACGCGCTCCAGCATCACAGGCATCATGCACCGCGTGCTGGCTTTCCCCATCGAAAATAAGACCCCCATGCAGTGCATGGCTTTTCTGGCCGAAGTGAAACAGCAATTGGCAGAATTGATTTGAAACACAAAACAAGGATGCACGCCAACAATGGACGAAAGTTGGTAAATTCATAGGCTGTCTGCCATGGAGCATGAGAAAGGGCTTTGTGGAAAAACCGAAAATGGCGGTTGGCTTCCTAATAGAGAGGATTCTTTCCGCCATCAGTATCAGATGACAGCCATCGCTTTTTCTCACGGTTTTCTTGCCCGCTGCTGGGTATCGCAACGACACTTCGCTCAACAATGCGGGCAGCAACGGCAACTATTGGTCAAGTTCGCTCAATGAGTCCACACCGAGCAACGCTTGGAACGTGAACTTCAATTCGAGTGGTGCGAATCGGAACAACAACAACCGTTACAACGGGCAAAGTGTTCGTGCTGTTTGCCCGTAGCTTTCAGCACTTACCAATGAGCAAACATATTGGGTGGGTGCATCCTTTTTTTTCTTTATCATGCGAACCATTGTCCCTTATCGGCTTACATACGCCCAACTGCTGAAAGACCTGCATACTGCATACATAGATGCGCGTCGGCACAAGCGCAACAAGTCGTACCAACTGAGGTTTGAGGCAAACCTGGAACATAACTTGTCAGAACTGTGCCATGAACTGTGGACGCGCCGCTATCGTCCGCAGCCTTCCACTTGCTTTATCATTACAGACCCGAAGCGGCGTGAAGTGTTTGCGGCAGAGTTCCGCGACCGAGTGGTTCATCATCTGTATTACAATTATGTGCACACGATGTTGGAACGTACATTCATCCAAGACAGCTACAGCTGCATCCGAAAACGTGGTACACACTATGGCATTCGACGGCTGGAGCAGCACATACGGCAGGAAAGTCAGAACTACATGGTGCCCTGCTATGTGATGAAAATGGATATTCGTGGCTATTTCATGCACATCAATAGGGAGAAATTGCTGGATGTTTGCTTGTCTTCCTTGCTAAAGATGGCTGGGCACAGGGTGAACCACCTCTCTGTGACTACATGGCAGGAATTGGTCGATATGGATTTCGTCAGCTATTTGACACGCGAAATTGTACTGCTAAATCCTGTAGAAGATTGTCGCGTGCGTGGCACGTATGCAGACTGGAGGGATTTGCCTCACGACAAGAGTCTGTTCCATAGCGGGGAGGGATGCGGTCTGCCCATTGGCAACTTGACCAGCCAGCTGTTCAGCAATGTCTATCTCAATGTGTTTGACCAGTACATGAAACGCATACTCCACTGTCGGCACTATGGCCGTTATGTGGATGATTTCTTTGTGGTCAGTGCTGACAGGGGGTGGCTGCATTCGCTGGTTGAGCCTGTCCGAGTGTTTTTAGCGGATGCACTCGGTTTGTCGTTGCATGAAGGAAAACTTCATATTGTGTCTGTTCGTCAAGGGGTGGAGTTTCTGGGCGCATTTTTAAAACCGCATCGCAATTATGTCAGCAATGCCACATTGTGCAGGATGCAGCCCAAAATAGAAAAGTTAAGTCTGATAAACGATGTTGTACGTCGTCATAATATGTTCTGTTCCTTTTGTGGTATTTTGGGGCACTATGCATCCTACCATTTGCGCGGGTGTATTCTGAACTATCCTTATTTGTTCTGCTAATTCATTCTTCACAGAGAGAAAATTTTCTCTTTGCGATGATACTTTTTCTCATTGCGCTGTCAATGCATAGCCAGCCGTGTGGCACATCTACCGAAGTGCCACGTATATATCCCCCTATCTATGCGACACCCACGGTGAGCCTGCTTGACGCAGTCTTACCGTGGGTTATTCAGTGGTGCGACCTTTCCGAGGTCATGCTTTTGAAGGTATGGAGGGGGAGTATGACAAAATGGGGTTATAGTTCTTCGGAGAGGTAGCCGACGGGCAGGGGGCGGCAGTTGTAGCTTGAGGCCATGATTTCGCCGTAGGCTCCGGCAGAGAGCAGGGCGAGGAGGTCGCCGCGCTGGGTGCGGGGCAGGGTGATGTCTTTGTCGAAGACATCAGACGATTCGCAGATGGGGCCGACTACGTCGTAGGTCTCCTGGGGCTGGTCGCTGGTGAGGTTGAGGATGCGGTGGTGTGCGCCGTAGAGGGCAGGACGGATGAGGTCGGTCATGCCGGCATCGACGATGGCAAACTGCTTGGCGGCTCCCTGCTTGACGTAGTTGACGCGGGTGATGAGTGCACCGCACTGGCCGACGATGGCACGTCCGAGCTCGAAGTGGAGTGTCTGGTGGGGACGGAGGCGCAGCAGCTGGTGGTAGGTGGCGAAGTAGTCGCGGAAGTTGGGGACGGGGTGGGCGAGTGGCTCTTCGTAGTCGATGCCAAGTCCGCCGCCCACGTTGATGATTTCGGTCTGTATGCCCTGGGCTTCGAGTCGGTCTTGCAGCTGGTTGACGCGGTGGGCGAGGGCTGCAAAGTCGTCCATCTGTAGAATTTGGGAACCGATGTGGAAGTGGAGGCCCTTGTAGTTGACGCAGGGCAGCGACTGTGCGAGGTGGATGACGGTCTCCATGTCGGCCATGGCGATGCCAAATTTGTTTTCGGCCAGGCCCGTGGTGATGTGGGCATGGGTGTGTGCTCCCACGTCGGGGTTGATGCGGAAGCAGACGTTGGCCTGTTTGCCTTTGGCGGCAGCCAGCTGGTTGATGACGTGGAGTTCGGGGATGCTCTCGACGTTGAAGCAGAAGATGTCGTTGTCGATGCCGAGTTCTATTTCCCAGTCGCTTTTGCCTACGCCGGCAAAGACAATCTTGTCGGCTGGGAAGCCGGCCTGGAGTGCGCGCTGGATTTCGCCGCCGCTGACGCAGTCGATGCCCAGTCCGTATTGGTTGATGATGCGGAGCAGCTGGGGGTTGGCGTTGGCTTTGACGGCGTAGTGCACGTGGTAGCCTGGGTACTTCTGTGTCTCGGTGTCCACTGCGTCGAGTGTCTGGCGCAGGATGTCGGTGTCGTAGTAGTAGAATGGTGTGCGCAGTGCCTGCAGTTTTTCTACTGGAAATGTTTGTGTCATGAGGGAAAAGTGAAAGTTAAAAGTTAAAGTTAAAAATTAAAAGTTAAAAGTTAAAATGCCATGCGGAGGGTTCGTGTCCTGCGCCAGCCATTTTAACTTTTAACTTTTAAATTTTAATTTTAAAAAGTTTTTCATTTATTAAATAGGTGGTCGCTGAGTGACTGGAGTGCGCGCTTCTTGTCTTCTTCGTGGATGAGGAAGGAGATGTTGTGGTTGCTGCCCCCGTAGCTGATCATGCGGATGGGAATGTCGGCAAGGGCGGCTGTTGCCTTGGACTGGAAGCCTACGTTCTGGGATTCGAGGTCGCCAACGACACAGATGATGCACATGTCGCGGTCCACTTCGACACGACCGAACTTCTTGAGTTCGTTGACAATGGCATCGAGGTGTGTGGTGTTGTCGATGCTGACGCTAACGCCCACTTCGGCTGTGCAGACCATGTCGATGCTGGTCTTGTATTGCTCGAAGATGTCGAAGACCTTGCGCAGGAATCCGTAGGCAAGCAACATGCGGCTGGAGGTGATGCGGATGGCAGTGATGTTGTCTTTGGCTGCGACGGCCTTGATTTTCTTCTTCTCCGTCTGGTTGCTGATGATGGTGCCTGGTGCTGTAGGCTCCATGGTGTTGAGCAGTTTGACGGGTATGCCTGCAAACTTGGCTGGCTGCACGCAGGTGGGGTGCAGAATCTTGGCTCCGAAGTAGGCCAGTTCTGCTGCTTCTTCAAAGTGGAGGTGGCCTACGGGCGCAGTGTGGTCAACGAAGCGTGGGTCGTTGTTGTGCATTCCGTCGATGTCGGTCCAGATTTGTATTTCGCTGGCTTTGATGGCGGCTCCGATGAGGGAGGCTGTGTAGTCTGAGCCGCCGCGCTGGAGGTTGTCGATTTCTCCGTAGGCGTTGCGGCAGATGAAGCCTTGTGTGATGTAGATTTCGTGTCCTGGATTCTGTTCGAACTGTAGCTTGATTTTCTCGCTGATGTATTCCAGGTCTGGCTCGGCGTTCTTGTCGGTGCGCATGAAGTCGAGTGCGGGAATGAGGCAAGCGTTGTGGCCTTGCTCCAGCAGGTAGTTGGTGACCATGTTGGTGGAGATGATTTCGCCTTGACCGACGATGATCTTTTCTTCAAACATGGTGAAGATGCTTTTGGCGGTGAAGGAGCGGAGGTAGTCAAATTCCTGTTTCAGGAAGTCGGCTGTGCGTGTGCGGTACTCTTCCGTGGTGTAGAGTTCCGCGATGTGTTTGTTGTATTTGTTTTCCAGCCCGTTGATGAGTTCAAATGCTCCTTCGGGATTCTTCTTGTAGAGGTAGTCGCAGATTTCCAGCAGCGAGTTGGTGGTGCCGGACATGGCTGAGAGGACTACGATTTTGGGTTCGCCGTCGGTAATCAGGTTGACGACATCTTTCATTCTTTGTGGTGTGCCAACAGATGTGCCTCCAAATTTTAGAACTTTCATATTTTATTTTTGTGTTATTGTAAATCTGTAAATTCGTTTTGAATGTCTTTCCAGCCTTCGTTGCCGTCGTTCTCCGCTTCTTCTTTCCGCTCGTTTTCGATGGCATCGGCATTGTTGGTGATTTCGGTGATGTGCTGGTCTTTGCAGTGGAACACGCGCCCCGGATATTCTTCGAGCAGGGAGAGGTTGTGGGTTATCATCAGCACGGATGAACCTGCGCGGCAGATGTCCTTCAGCAGTTCGGTGATTTTGCGGCTGGTTTCTGCGTCGAGGTTTCCTGTGGGTTCGTCGGCAAGGATGAGCTGTGGCTTGTTCAGGATGGCGCGGGCAATGGCGATGCGCTGTTGTTCGCCGCCCGAAAGTTCGTTGGGAAACTTCTGGGCCTTGTGTGTCATATCCACCATTGTGAGCACATCGGCAATGCGCTGCTTGATTTCGCTCTTCTTCTTCCATCCGGTTGCTTTCAGCACGAAGCGCAGGTTTTCTTCCACGGTGCGGTCGGTCAGCAGCTGGAAGTCCTGGAAGATGACACCGAGCTTGCGCCGCAGGTCGGGCAGGTGCTTGCGCTTGAGCTTCAGCATGTCGAAGCCGAGTACATGGGCTTCGGTGGGTCGTTTTTCTGCTTCTTTGCGCTGCTTCTTGTTGCCGTTGCAGGGCAGTTCGCCGTAGATGGTCTTGATGAACGAGCTTTTGCCTGAACCGACTTTGCCCGTGATATAGACAAATTCTCCCTCGCAGATGTCCATGCAGACATCAGCGAGAATGAGTGCGTCTTCCTGATAGACGTTGATGTGCTGGTATTGAATCAGTGTTTGTGCCATGTGGGGTCGTGACGTTCAGCCAGTTCTGTTGCCAGGTCTTCAATTTTCAGCCCCTTGCTGGTGAGGAGTACGATGAGGTGGTAGAGCATGTCGCTGGCTTCATAGACGAGTCGCTCGTTGTTGTTGGCCACGGCTTCGATGACTGCTTCAAGGGCTTCTTCGCCCACTTTCTGTGCCATGCGGTGGCAGCCGTCGCGGAAGAGGCTGGTGGTGTAGCTGCCTTCGGGCATTTCCTCGTGCCGCTTTTCGATGAAGCGTTGCAGTTCTACGAGGAACATGATGGGGTTCTCGTTCACTTCGTTCCAGCAGGTGTCGGCTCCTGTGTGGCACACTGGGCCTGTGGGATTTACCTTGATGAGCAGCGTGTCGTTGTCGCAGTCGTTGGCGATGGAGACGACGTTGAGGTAGTTGCCGCTGGTTTCGCCTTTCGTCCAGAGTGTCTGGCGGGTGCGGCTGTAGAATGTCACCTTGCCTGTCTCTACGGTCTTCTGGTATGCTGCTTCGTTCATGAAGCCCAGCATGAGCACTTTCAGGGTCTTTGCATCCTGAATGATGGCTGGAACCAGTCCGTTTAGTTTGTTGAAATCTATTGTCATATATGTTTTGTTATTCTTATGTTCTTACGCTGATACCTTCCGCTTTGAGGTATTGCTTCAGTTGGGGGATGGGTATTTCTCCGAAGTGGAAGACGCTGGCGGCCAGTGCTGCATCGGAGTGCCCGTTGATGAAGGTGTCGCGGAAGTGTTCTTTCTTGCCGGCACCGCCACTGGCAATCACGGGGATGGTGAGTGTGTCGGCCAGTCGGCGCATGGCTTCGTTGGCAAAGCCGTTCTTCACGCCGTCGTGGTTCATGGAGGTAAACAGAATTTCGCCAGCTCCGCGCTCGTTGGCTTCCTTGGCCCAGTCGAAGAGATTGCGGTCTGTTTCCACCCGTCCGCCGTTCAGGTAGCAGTACCATCCCTTTTCGGTCTGCTTGGCATCGATGGCAACCACGCAGACTTGCGAACCGAAGTGGCGGGCTATTTCGTCGATGAGTTCGGGGCGGCGAATGGCTGCCGAGTTGATGCTGACCTTGTCGGCGCCTGCATTCAGCAGACGTTCCACGTCTTTCAGTTCGTTGATGCCGCCACCGACGGTGAAGGGGATGTTGATTTCGAGGGCAATCTTGCCGACGAGTTCTGTAAACGTCTTGCGTCCCTCGTGGCTTGCCGTGATGTCGAGATAGACCAGTTCGTCGGCTCCCTGTTCAGAGTAAGCCTTGCCCAGTTCTATCGGGTCGCCCGCTTGTCGCAGGTTGACGAAGTTCGTTCCCTTCACAGTTTGTCCGTCTTTGATGTCAAGACAGGGTATGATTCTCTTTGCCAGCATACACATTATTATATTATAGGAACCGAGTCAGTTCTTCCATGCTGATTCTGCCTTCGTAGAAAGCCTTGCCGAAGACGACGGCAGGAATGCCAGCAGCATCCAGGGCTTCGATGTCTTCGATGCAGCTTACGCCGCCACTGGCTATCAGGTGCATATCGGGAAATGCCGCCATGATTTCTTTGTAGAGTTCGATGGCTGGCCCTTCGAGCATTCCGTCTTTCGAGATGTCGGTGCAGAGCACATTTTCAATTCCCCCCTCGGTATGTTTCTTCAGGAAAGGCATCAGCTGGTTGTCGGCTTCTTCCTGCCATCCGCTGATGCTGATGAATCCGTTCTTGACATCTGCACCCAGGATGACTTTCTGGGGGCTGAAGCGTTCCACCCACGACTCGAACAGTTCTGGGTTCTTTACGGCAATGCTGCCGATGGTGACCAGCGAGGCTCCGCTGGCAAAGGCGATGTCAAGGTCTTCGTCGGTCTTGATACCACCTCCAAAGTCGATGACCAGCGATGTGTGGTCGGCAATCTTCTCTATGGTCTTATAGTTCACCACGTGTCGCGACTTGGCTCCGTCGAGGTCAACCACATGGAGTCGGCGAATGCCGTTGGCTTCAAACCGCTTTGCCACCTCCACAGGGTCGTCGTCATACACCTTCTTGGTGTCGTAGTCTCCCTTGGTCAGTCTGACGCATTTGCCGTCTATGATGTCTATGGCTGGTATAATCTCTATCATTTATAAGTCGAAAAAGTTCTTCAGTATTCTTTCGCCCACGCTGCCGCTCTTTTCCGGATGGAACTGCGTGGCATAGAAGTTGTCTCGGTGCAGGGCTGCCGAATAGGGCTGAATGTAGTGGGTTGTAGCAATCGTAAACGCTGGTGACAATGGTGCATAGAAGCTGTGGATGAAATACACAAATTCTGGCTGGCTGAATCCCTTGAAGAGTGGTGATTTGCAGTCTTCTATTGTGTTCCATCCCATTTGCGGCACTTTGTCTTCATGTCTTTGTGGCACAAAGCGTTTTACCTCGACATCAAAGATGCCAAGGCAGTCTGTGTTATATTCTTCGGAATGTTTGCACATCAGTTGCATACCGATGCAAATGCCCAGAACGGGCTGAGAAAGAGAACGGATAACTTTGTCCAGATTCCGCTCACGCAGATAGTTCATCGTGGTGTTAGCTTCCCCCTGTCCGGGGAAAATCACTTTGTCAGCACTGCACAGCACTTCTGCATCGTCTGTCAGAACGGGGTCGATACCTAATCTTTTTACCGCATTGATTACCGAGAAAATGTTGCCAGCGTTGTATTTTACTATCGCTACATTCATTTTATTTGTGTACACAAAAGAAAAAAGTTGAGCCGAATGCGGGACTCGAACCCGCGACCTACGCATTACGAATGCGTTGCTCTACCAACTGAGCCAATTCGGCGTCAACATTTACCCTTTTTTTGAAATTTCGGGTGCAAAGGTAAGTTTTTTTTGGAATAGTTGCAACGATTTGGCAAATGTTTTTTAATTTTGCAACGTAATATTTTGCATAACACGCTTAGATAATGAAGAAATACATCAGGAATTTGACAATTTCGGAAGTTTCCTTCCCCCATGAACGCTATGTGCTGTTCAAGCTCACCGACCCCGTAGCACCCCTCCCCCCCATGCTGCCAGGGCAATTTGTCGAAATCCGTGTAGAGGGCAGCCCCACAACCTTTCTTCGCCGCCCCATATCCATTAATTATATAGACCGAGAAGCCAACCTGCTCTGGTTGCTCATCGCAATGGTTGGCGATGGCACACGCACGCTGGGCACCCTGAAACCAGGCGACCAGCTCAATCTGCTTTTCCCGCTCGGTAATGGCTTTTCGCCCATGCAGCGAGCGGGAGAGAATGTCCTGCTTGTCGGTGGTGGAGTGGGGGTAGCCCCCCTGCTGGAATATGGAAAAGTGCTTAAGGAGCAAGGTGCAAACCCCATCTTCCTGCTTGGAGCACGCACAGCTGGCGATCTGCTTCTGCTTGACCACTTCCAGTCTATTTCCACGGTGTATCTTACAACCGAAGACGGCTCCATGGGTGAACAAGGATTCGTCACCCAGCACAGCATCCTCCGTGCCCAGCACTTCGACCGCATTTCCTGCTGTGGCCCCAAGCCCATGATGATGAGCGTTGCCCGCTATGCACGGCTGACCTCCACACCCTGTGAAGTCAGCCTCGAAAACATGATGGCCTGCGGACTGGGAGCCTGTCTCTGCTGTGTCGAGAAAACCGTGAAGGGCAATGTCTGTGCCTGCACAGAAGGCCCCGTCTTTAATATAGATGATTTAACTTGGAACCTATAGAGAGGATTTAGGAATTAGAAATTAGGAATGAGGAATTGATACTCAAATTGTGAATTGTGAATTGTCAATTGTGAATTGTAACTCGTAATTTATATGGCAAATATCCATGTAAACATCGCTGGCATCCAGCTGAAGAACCCCGTGCTGACAGCTTCGGGCACCTTTGGCTACGGCACCGAATTTGCTGACCTTGTCAATCTGGCCGACATCGGGGCCATCATTGTGAAGGGCACAACCCTGCATCCCCGCGAAGGAAACGACTATCCACGAATGGCCGAGACACCATCAGGAATGCTCAACTGTGTCGGGCTGCAAAACAAAGGAGTGGACTACTTCTGTAGCCACATCTATCCCGTAGTGAAAGACATCCCCACCCATGTCCTTGTCAATGTCAGCGGTTCCAGTCCTGAAGACTATGCTGAATGTGCCGCACGTATAGGCGAACTGGAAGGCATTCCCGCCATCGAGCTGAACATCTCCTGCCCCAACGTGAAGCAAGGAGGCATGGCCTTTGGAGTCACTACCGAAGGAGCACAAAGTGTAGTCCGAGCAGTCCGTCAGGCTTACCACAAGCCCATCATCGTGAAGCTATCCCCCAATGTCACCAACATCGCCGACATCGCTCTGGCAGTGCAAGATGCAGGAGCCGATGCCGTCTCGTGCATCAACACCCTGATGGGCATGGCCATCGACATTGAGCACCGCCGTCCCGTGCTTTCCATTGCTACGGGCGGACTCTCTGGCCCCTGCATCAAACCCGTAGCCCTGCGCTGTGTCTGGCAGGTGGCACGTGCCGTCAGCATCCCCGTCATCGGTCTGGGCGGCATCACCTCAGCCACCGATGCCATCGAATTTCTGCTGGCTGGAGCCACAGCCATCCAGATAGGTACAGCCAACTTCCTCGACCCCGCCATCAGTGTCAAGATTGCCCAAGGCATCAGCGACTGGCTCGACCAGCACGGCTGCACCTCTGTGCAAGAGATTATTGGTCAAATAATTCGTAATTAAAATTTCGTAATTCGTATTTCGTAATTCGTAATTATATATAATGTATAAAACAGTCTTCATATTCCTCATCATTCAAATCTCATCCTTCTGTTCTGTCAGAGCGCAGACCATGAGGGACATTTTGCAGCAAATGCCCGACACCATTCTGCCACTGCTCTCACGTGGAAACCTGCTCGACTTCCCCGACTACCTCGACAGCCAGATGAAAGCCGAACTCTCCAACCGACTCGGTGGCACCAGCGAAATGCTGATACTCACCGACGACTACACCGCCATCCAGCTGAGCAAAGCATCCAGCATCCAGCTGAAACTCCTGCCGCAAGGAAAGAAAAAAATCATCTGTGCAGTACACACATATACAGCTTGCGACACCATCCACGATAGCCAAATACAGTTTTACCAGGCCGACTGGAAGCCCCTCAAGACATCCAAGTTCCTGATAGCCGGCAAAGAGAAAGACAGTTTCGCTCATGCAACGCTTTCTGCCCTCAACACAAATCTTGTTTTGGAATACACCTACCCACTCGACCTTCAGTTTGAAGGAGAAGAACCACGCACACACAATCTCAAGAAAGCCGTCTTCCGATGGAATGGCAAGAAATTTACTAAATAACTTATTAACTTTTTAACTAACAATGAAAGCCCTAAATGCACGCACCGCTCCCAAGAGCACCGCACCCGAAAGAATCATCCAGTTTGGCGAAGGCAACTTCCTCCGCGCATTTGTTGACTGGATTGTTTACAACATGAACCAGCGCACCGACTTCAACAGCAGTGTCGTCGTCGTGCAACCCATTGAGCGAGGCATGGCCGAATGGCTCAACGGACAAGACTGCCTCTACCACGTCAACCTGCAAGGCCGTCAGGACGGCAAGCCCGTCAACCAGCTCACCCGCATCGACGTAATCAGCCGTGCCCTCAACCCCTACAGCCAGAACGCAGCCTTCATGGCACTGGCCGACCAGCCCGAAATCCGCTTCGTCATCTCTAACACCACCGAAGCCGGTATCGCTTTCGACCCCAACTGTCAGCTGGCCGATGCACCCGCCAGCAGCTATCCTGGCAAACTCACCCAGCTGCTCTATCGCCGATTCAAGACCTTCAACGGCGACCCCAAGAAGGGGCTCATCATCATGCCCTGCGAACTCATCTTCCTCAACGGACACCACCTGAAGCAGTGCATCTACCAGTACATTGAGCTTTGGAAAGAAGACCTTGGCAAAGACTACGAGCGATTTAAGAACTGGTTCACCAAGTACTGCTACGTTTGCGCCACACTCGTCGACCGCATTGTGCCAGGCTTCCCCCGCAAGGAAATCGCACAGATTCAGAAGCGCATCTGCTACGCCGACAACCTCGTTGTCCAGGCCGAAATCTTCCACCTCTGGGTCATCGAGAAGCCCGAAAACATGACCATCGCCCAGCTTCGCAAAGAGTTCCCCGCTGAAAAAGCAGGTCTCCATGTGCTCATTGCAGAAAGCGAAAAGCCCTACCACGAGCGCAAGGTCACACTGCTCAATGGTCCCCACACCGTGCTCTCGCCCGTGGCCTACCTCAGCGGCATCAACATCGTACGCGACGCACTCCACCATCCCGTCGTGGGCAAGTACATCAAGAAAGTACAGTACGACGAACTCATGCAGACACTCAACCTCCCCATGGCTGAACTACAGCAGTTCGCAGCCGACGTACTGGAGCGTTTCGACAACCCCTACGTTGACCACCAGGTCACCAGCATCATGCTTAACTCCTTCCCCAAGTACGAAACCCGCGACCTCCCTGGCCTCAAAATCTACCTTCAGCGCAAAGGCCAGCTCCCCAAGGGTCTCGTTATGGGGCTTGCAGCCATCATTACTTATTATAAAGGTGGGCAGCGCGCCGACGGCGCAGAAATTGTGCCTAACGACGCACCCGAAATCATGCAGTTGCTCCGCGACCTCTGGGCCACAGGCGACACTCTGCGGGTGGCCGAAGGCGTGCTTGCAGCCCAGAACATTTGGAAAGAAGACCTCAACCAGACCGTCCCTGGCCTCACCGCTCTCGTCAAGGAATACCTCGACCTCATACAGCAGAAGGGAATGCTCGAAGCTGTGAAGACCATCTTGTAAACAACGTGTTTTATGAAAGCAATCACAAAACTAAGGCTCCCTCAGCCTTAGTTTTGTGATATTCAATAACGATGAGCCAACCAATTCTTTACCTATTTACAATAGGGCTTGCACGGCGGGGAAACGTAGAGAATGTTGTGCAGGCACTCAAAGAGAAAAGCATCCAATGCGCTGTAGATGTGCGAGAGAGACAAAGCGCAGAGGGAGAGCTGGGGCAGAACAGGCTAAGAACCCACCTGAAAGAGACTGGAATCATTTACATGTCATTTCTGAACGAATTTGGAAGGGCCGAAGAACGAGCAAGGAAGAAAGATGGAAAAATAAATTACGAGAAAGCCTGTAAAGATGGATGTTTCGTAAGTGGAATAGAACGTTTGATGGAAGGCTTACGGAAAGGGTATAGAATTGCATTGCTGGGCTTAGAAGCAGAACCGCAAGACAGTTTTCGTTATCTGGCGATAGGCAGGAAGATGGCAGAACTTGGCACTCAAGTCTGGCATATCATGCCAGACAACCACGTGGTGTCACAATCTGAACTGAATGAGAAAAAGCTACAGCAACATATCTGGACAAAAAGACGGGCAGATATGGCTGCAGAGGTTGGGCAAAGGGGAGAGGATATAGCTGCAACCTATTTAGAAAATAACGGCTATGGCATTCTTGACAGAAATTGGAATCTGCATCGCGGCTGTGAACTGGACATCGTGGCGCATCGAGACGGCATTGTCCACATTGTGGAGGTGAAAACAAGGAACGACTCCGAAGGCATCAGTCCAGAGTTAGCCATCAATCAAGAGAAAATAAAGCATTTAGTCAAGGCGACCATAGCCTACAAGAAGCAAAATCTGAGGAGCAATATCCCATGCCAAATAGATAGCATTGCCGTTATTTTGAAGGAAGGCAATGCCCATGAACTGAGGTTTTATGAAAACATCTGTAATCTGGGAACTTTTTGATTTTTTTGCGTAAAATATATTCTTTGTTTGTAGCCTTTTTGCCGAGGTTATTGTGGCTTCATGTCGCTGGCAAAGTATCGGCCTGGTTCGGGTGGCTGGTTGTAGCCTACGTTTTCGGTGGCTACACTGAGGCGGTAGGGGATGTCTTGCATCCAGCAGGGGAAGCGGTGCGTGGTGGTGTGTGTGGTGTGGTAGATGCGGAGTTCGTGGCTGTCGCGGGTGCGGACGATGACTTCTTCTCGCCAGTCACCGAGGATGTCGGCTGAGAGGCAGGGGGTGGACTTGGAGCCGTTGTTGAATTCGCAACCGTCGAACTGGAAGATTCGGTCGATGCGGTTCTGCTGCCAGTTGTATTTGCTGATAGCTCCCCGGTCGAGGAGTTCGCGACAGAGGTCGCCGTCCCACCACACGGCGAAGTTCTGCGGAATCCAGAAGTCGGTGGGGTGGTGTCGGCCCGCTACGTCGAAGTAGCCGCGCTGACTGGAAGACCACATTTCCAGCCCAGGGTTGGTGGGGTCTATGTCGGCTGCCATGCCTCGGCCTACGTCGGTGTTGTCTTTTATCTGGAAGATGATGCGCCCGGTGCGTGCGTCGCGGAAGTCGCTGCCGTCGCGTTTGTTTTCGTGTACGTCCCAGACTTGCAGTTGTGTGGAGTCGGGGTAGAAGGGCATGAGGTGGATGGCATCGCCGTGCCCCATGCCTGTGGTGTAGAGTCCTGTCCCGTCGTTGTCAACGGCCATGGAGCCGTAGGTGATCTCGTCGCAGCCGTCGCCATCGACATCGCCCACGCGCAGGTTGTGGTTGCCCTGGCCGGAGTAGGGCAGTGCGTGGGGATGGGCTTGGCATCGCTCCCGGTCTGTGGTTTCGGAGTCGAAGAGCCAGCGGAGTTTCAGGCTGGTGCCGTCCCAGTCGTAGGCTGCCAGGTAGGTCTTGGTGTAGTAACCTCGGCACATGACGACGGAGGGGTGCTGCCCGTCGAGGTAGGCGACGCAGGCCAGGAAGCGGTCGCAGCGGTTGCCGTAGGAGTCGCCCCAGCTGCTGACATCGCCGCGTGGGGGTGTGTAGGGAACGGTGCAGAGTGCCTGGCCCGTGAGTCCGCTGAAGACGGTGAGGTATTCGGGGCCTTGCAGGATGCGTCCGCTGATGCGCTGGCGGCTGCTGCGGCCTTTCCCTTCTATTTCCTTGTCGATAATCTTGTCGGTGCGGTAGTCTGCGGTGGAGTCTCCGATGACGGTGCCCCGTCCGTCGCGTGTGCCGTCGGCTGTTTTGCAGACGACTTCGGCCTTGCCGTCGCCGTCGAGGTCATACACCATGAACTGGGTGTAGTGTGCTCCGGCGCGGATGTTTTTGCCAAGGTCGATGCGCCAAAGCAGGGGCGAGGCAGAGGGTGCGCCTGTGAGGTTTGGAATTTTGTAGCAGTCCAGATAGACGTTGCCAGTGTAGCCTTCGTGGGAATTGTCGTGAGCGTTGGAGGGGTCCCATTTCAGGATGATTTCGTATTCTCCGTCGCCGTCAACATCGCCTACGCTGGCGTCGTTGGCACTGTAGCGGTAGCGTTGACCATTGGGGGTGATGCCGTCGGGTGGCGGTTGCAGGGGTATGCTGATGTAGGGGGTGGCAGACGTTTGGGACAGGTGGAAGGCGCCGTCTTTGCGTCCCGATTCTTTCCCTTCGTCCACGGTGGCTACTCGGTAGATGCAGTCCCCCTGTCCCTGGGCTTTGGCTTTGAAGAAGGTTGACTGGGTGAGGGGTTGCTTGTTCAGTTTTGTGTCACCCTGATAGACGTTGAACGCGGTGCCTTTCGGGTCTTCGCTGAGGAGTCGCCATGAGATGATGATGCTGTCGCCGTCGGGGATGCAGACGAGTCCACGTCCCAGTTGTTCGGTCTGTAGCTGTGCCATGTTGTAGGCGGGTTGTGCGGATGTCAGTGTGGCATGAGCCATGATGAGTGCTGATAGTAGGTGTTTGGGTGTTGTGTTCATGGGGGATGGGGTTTTATGGTTTGGGGGTGAGTCCGATGAGGGATGTGTATTCGGGTATGATGGGTTCTTTGCCTTGTTTGCCTTTCTTGTATTCCAGCGGGCTGCATCCTACAAGGTTTTTGAACCATTTGCCGAAGTAGGACTGGTTGGGGAAGTTGAGTTCTATGGAGATTTCCTTGATGCTCTTGCTGGTGGTGGTGAGCAGCCGTTTGGTTTCTCCGAGCAGTGCTGCCACAATCCATTCGCTGGGTGATTTGCCTGTCTTTTCCTTGATGATGGCCGAGAAGTAGCGGCAGGTGAGGAATTGCGAGTCGGCGTAGTAGCTGACATCGTGTTCTTGTTTGTATGACTGATAGAGCATGGAGATGAATTTCTGCATCACGTCGTCTTTGCGGCTGTGGGGTGCAGGGCTGTGGGCATAGTGTGCGTAGCAGGAGACGATGCCCAGCATGAAGCTGTTGCCCAGCAGGTCTATCTGTTGGCGCACGGTTTCACGGATGGGTTTGCCTGACATTTCTTGAAGGTTTTGTTCTTCCACGTCGATGTGGGTGATGATGTCGGACATGAGCCGAATGTAGGTGGTAAGCATCTTGACCTGGTGGTCCATCAGCTTGGTATAGGGATGCTGACGGATGAGGAAGAGGCCGTTGAAGTCGCTGACCTTGTAGAGCAGTGGCTGGATGGTCTCCAGGTTGCAGCTGACGATGATGCCTTCGAGGTCGGAGGTTTTCTCCAGAATGTGGAGCACGCTGTAGGGGAAGTAGGCGGTGAGGGAACCTGGTTCTATGGTGTACTCTGTGCCGTTGAGCATGATTCTGCCGCTCCCCTTGGTGCAGATGAAGCAGGCTGTGCGGGCTATCTGTACGGTGCCCGTTTCTGCGCCAAGGATGTCCTGGTTGTTGGTCGGGTCGAGTTTGCTGATTCTTACTTTTTCGTTATCCATGGTTGGTATCAGATTGAGTGGGCGTTTCTCCTTTTGAGTGCAAAATAACTAATAAATAACTACAAAAGCAATGAATTTGTAGCCCTTTTTTACACAAATGGGTACTTTTTGACTAAAAAAGGTCAGTATATGAATAAAACATTATTATATATATTGATTAACTTTGCAGCGTTTTTTATACTAATTTAGATTTCAACATGAAAATTTTAGCTAAAACAATTCTTGTTGCTGCTTCGGCTGTGGCATTTTGCAGTTGCGGCGGTGAACATGTGAAGGGAGACGAAGTGAAATGCGTGAATGTGGTGGTAGCCCGTGATGCCAACGAGTTGCCCCCATTGTCATACACTGGTAGAACCAAGGCTGCCGAGGAAGTAAATGTGGCATTCCGTGTGAGCGGCCCCATCCTGCGTGTGCTGGTGAAGGAGGGCGACTATGTGCGCCAGGGGCAAGTGGTGGCAGAGATGGACCCTCGCGACTATCAGGTGCAGCTGACTGCTACACAGGCTGAGTATGCACAGGTGAAGGCTGATGCCGAGCGCGTGATAGCTCTCTATCAGGAGCAGAACACGACGGCGCAGAACTACGACCGTGCCCGTTACGGACTGGAGCAGATTACCCAGAAGCTAAACAACCACAAGAATCAACTGGCAGACACAAAGCTGCGTGCCCCCATTTCAGGTTATGTCAAAACGAAGTTGCACGAAGGTGGCGAGACCATCGGGGCTGGTATGCCTGTGCTTATCATGAGTAGTGCCGGGGATGTGGAGGTGGAGATTAACTTGCCCTCTGTGGAGTATGTGCAGATGGACAAATACACAGGCTTCTACTGCACGTTCAACATCACGGGCGACACACGTTATCCCTTGCAGGTGGTACGTACCAGCCAGGAGGCCAATGCCAATCAGCTCTATACCGTGCGGCTGAAGATTAAGGGCAACTACGACCACAAGAAGCTTACGCCTGGCATGACCACGATGGTGTATGCTCAGGTGGCCGAAGAGCCGTCGGGCAACATCATTGTCCCTGCATCGGCCATTATTGGTGACGAAGACAAGACCACGGTGTTTGTGTACAATACGGAAGACGGCACCGTGAAGTCGCGTTCTGTGAAGGTGGAATTCATCAATCCCGACGGGACGGTGACGGTTACAGAGGGCTTGAAGGTAGGTGAGCGGATTGTATCGACAGGTGCTCACCACGTGGTAGATGGTCAGAAGGTGGAGGTGCTGAAGCCTCAGGCGAAATCGAATGTGGGTAATATGATGTAAAAAGAAGGGAGGAACAGCGCATGAATTACAGTAAATGGGCACTCGATAATCGCAACCTTATCAATTTCTTGGTGTTCTGCCTGTTGCTGGGCGGAGTGTTTGCCTACGACTCAATGAGCAAGCTGGAAGACCCGGAGATAAAAGTGCGGCAGGCGATGGTTGTGACGACCTATCCCGGTGCTTCGGCTCACCAGGTGGAATTGCAGGTGACCGACCCGCTGGAGAAATCTATCCGCGAAATGGCGGCCTTGGATAATGTGCAGAGCCTGAGCTATGCAGACTTGAGCTTGATTACCGTTGAACTGAAGACCACAACGTCGCCGAAGGACATTGAACAGGAGTGGGATATGCTGCGGAGAAAGGTGGACAACGTACAGGCTGTGTTGCCGCCTGAGGCTTCCACCTCTGTGGTGAAGGACGACTTTGGCGATGTCTATGGTATGTTTTATGCCATGACGGGCGATGGTCTGGACGACCGCCAGCTCTCTGACTATGCGGAGCTGATGAAGCGTGAAATATCGGACATCGAGGGTGTGACTCGCGTAAGCATTTATGGCCGACGCAATGAGTGCATCAACATTGAGCTACTGGAAGACAAAATGTCAAATCTGGGCGTAATGCCAACAGAAGTGCTGATGACGATTCGCAATCAGAACAAGACCAGCTATGCGGGTTACTACAACAATGGCAATCGGCGCATCCGTGTGACGGTCAGCGATAAGTTTAACAACGTGGATGACATCCGAAACATGGTCATCCAGGGACACGAGGAAGACCAGCTCCGACTGAAGGACATTGCCAAGGTGTATGAGACTTACGAGAGTGTGACACGCAACGAAATGGCCTACGATGGCAACCGGGCCTTGGGCATATCCATTGCGTGCTCTTCTCGGTTCGACATTGTGAAGGTAGGCAAGAAGGTAGAAAAGAAAGTGGCCGAGCTGGAGAAGCGTATGCCCGCCGGTGTGGAGTGCCATAAGGTGTTTTTCCAGCCAGAACGTGTAAATTCAGCCATCAGCACCTTCCTCATCAACCTGTTGGAGTCTGTGCTCATTGTGATTGTGGTGCTCATTTTCTTTATGGGACTGAAGAGTGGCATCATCATCGGAGCCAGTTTGGTGGTGATTGTCTTTGGCTCATTCCTTGTGTTGAAAGGTTTCGACGGCACCCTGCAACGTGTTTCGCTGGCCAGTTTCATTTTGGCCATGGGTATGCTGGTCGATAATGCCATTGTCATTGTCGATGGCGTGCTGGTTGACCAGAAGATGGGCAAGCCCCGACTGGAGGCATTGACCTCGATTGGCGCAAAGACGGCCATGCCGCTGCTGGGAGCTACGTTGATTGCTATCTTGGCATTCCTGCCCATCTTCTTGAGCCCCGATACGGCGGGTGTCTATGTGCGAGACCTCTTTATCGTGATTGCCGTCTCGCTCTTCCTCAGCTGGGTGCTGGCCTTGGTTCATGTGCCCATCATGGCAGACAACTGGCTGTTGCCGAAAAGCTACAAGGGCGGTGACGCTCAGGCAGCAGACGGGAATGGCGGCATCAGCGACCTGTATAAAGGCGTGGCCTACGATGTTTTGCAGAAGGTGATGAACTTCGGCCTTTCCCATCGTGTGACGATGGTTGTACTGGCTGTCGTGATGTTGGCCGTCAGTGCGGTTTCCTACAAGTTCATCGACCAGGCTTTTTTCCCTGATATGGAGTACGACCAGCTCTACATGGAGTATAAGTTGCCCGAAGGCAATAACTATAAGCAGACGGAGAAAGACCTCATGGCCATCCAGAAATACCTGAGGCAGAAGGACTACATCAAGCACATCACAGCCTCGGTGGGTGGTGCTCCCAGCCGTTACAATCTGGTGCGAAGCATTCCTACTCCTTCGTTGGCCTACGGCGAACTGATTATTGACTTTGAGTCGCCGTCGGCATTGGTTGACCATATCGACGAATTGCAGTCGGAGATTGACCGTATATACCCCGATGCTTACGTGAAGTTTAAGCGGTACAATCTGATGTACAAGAAGTACCCGATTGAGGCTTGTTTCCACGGCCCCGACCCCGCAGTGCTCCATCAGCTCACCGACAGTGCCATGGCCATTGTGCGCCGTAGCGACAAGGTCTATCTGCCCACCAGCGACTGGGAGCCTAAAGTGCCCGTGCTCTCCGTGGACTACAACCAGCAAATGGCACGTGCACAGGGCTTGTCACGTTCCGATGTGGCCATGTCGATGATGACCTACACCAGCGGCATCCCTATCGGAAACTTCTTCGACGGCATTTACCCCGAAAACATCTACATCAAGTGTACCGACCCGCAGGGCAATGATGTCAGCCGACTGAGCGGTGTGGAGCTGTTCAGCACCATGCCCAACATTGGCCAATTCATGAACCGCAGCACCATCATGCAGCTCATGGCCGGAAACATAACGAAAGCTGACATCATCCAGTCCATTACCAAGACCACGCCGCTCTTGCAGGTTGCCAACGATGTGGACATTGTCTGGGAAGAACCCGTCGTGTGCCGCTACAACGGACAGCGCACCCAGCGTCTGCAGTGCAGTCCGCGTCCTGGTGTAGGCACCGAAGTGGCGCGTAAGGCCATAGCCAAGGAGATAGAGAAAATCCAGCTGCCCGAAGGCTACACCCTCTCGTGGGAAGGCGAGAAGAAAGCCAGCGACCAGTCGATGAAGTATCTGTTCAATGCCTTCCCCATGGCTGTCTTCCTGATGATACTCATCCTGATTCTCTTGTTTAAGGACTTCAAGAAGCCAACCATCATCTTCTGCTGCATTCCGCTCATCTTGGTCGGCGTAATACCCTCGGTGCTCGTTACGGGCAAGCCCTTTGGCTTTGTGGCCATCGTGGGTGTGCTGGGACTCATCGGCATGATGATTAAGAATGGTATTGTGCTCATGGACGAAATCAACCTGGAGATAGCGCAGGGCGTAGCTCCCCGCACGGCACTCATCCAGAGTTCCAAGTCGCGTCTGCGTCCTGTGATGATGGCCAGTCTCACCACCATCCTCGGCATGATTCCCCTTGTGCCCGACGCCATGTTTGGTTCGCTGGCTGTCACCATCATGGGTGGACTCTTTGCCGGAACCCTCATTACGCTCATCTTCATCCCTGTGCTCTACGCACTATTCTTCAAAGTAAAATAACACACACACGCATGAAACTTATACATTATATATATAATAAATGGTCCAATGGCCTGATTGCATTGCTCATTGCCTCATTTGCCAATTGCCCAATGGTCAATGGCCAAACTGTAAACTTAACGCTGGAGCAATGCCGCCAGCAGGCACTCCAGCACAACAAGACCCTCGGAACGGCCAAGTTGCAGATTAAGCAACAGGAAGCCGACCTGAAAGCCATGAAGTCGAACTTCCTGCCAAACTTCAACCTGATGGCTGTAGATTTCTACAACACAGGTAAAGTGAACCTTACGCCCGACATCAACGGACTCTTCCCCAGCGGAATGGCGAGCGTGAACGCAATGATGGCACAGCTGGCACAGTCTCCTGTCTATGCCCCGCTGGTGTCAGGATTGCAGGGCGTTGCATCGAATTTCCAGTTGCCCGACAACTTTCTGGAGTTCAAAGTGGGCAATTTCTTCACTGGTGGCATTTCCTTTACCGAACCACTCTATGCCGGCGGCAAAATCACGGCTGGCTACAAGATGAACAAGCTGGGCGTGCAGATGGCGGGCACCAATGTACGCTTGAAGGAGTCAGAAGTGCTTCTGCAGACCGACGAAGCCTACGTGCTCTGCGTCCGAGCCAAAGAACTCGGCGAAGTGGCCCGCAGCTACCGCACACTGCTCCAGGAACTCCAGAAGAATGTGGATGCAGCCGTCAAGCATGGGCTGAAGACACGCAACGATGCCATGAAAGTGCAGGTGAAACTGAACGAAGCCGAACTGAACATTGTCAAGGCCGACAATGCCTACCGTCTGGCACAGATGAATCTGGCGCAGATTATCGGTCTGCCCCTTGTGCAGCAAATTGAGGTGACTACCAACGGACTCTTCACTGAGCCAGCCAAAGACACACCCGCCACCTCTCTGGCTGACATCACGAAGCGTCCCGAATATGAATTGCTGGGCGACAAGACCGAGCTGAAACGGCTGCAAGTGAAACTGACCCGCAGTGACTTCCTGCCCAGCCTCATGCTCTTTGGTGCCTTTGGCTATACCAACGGCATGAAGTTCATGGACAAAACGCTGTTCAACAAGGCTACAGCCACCGTGGGAGTCATGCTGAAGGTACCTCTCTTCCACTTCGGCGAAGGCTGCAACAAAATCCGCTCTGCCAAGGCAGCCTATCAGATAGCCCAGTTGGAGCAGGAAGACCTCAACGAGAAAATGCAGCTCGAAGCCCTGCAAGCCAGCAACAACCTGCGCGAAGCCGCCATGGAGGTGGAAATCACCCGTAAGTCAGTGGAACAAGCTGCCGAAAACATGAAGATGTCGAAGCAGCAATACGAAGTAGGCACTGAGCCGTTGTCCGACTATCTGGAATCACACGCCATCTGGCAACAGGCCAGTGCCAGTGCCGTAGAAGCTCGCTGCGGCTACCTGCTTGCACAGTCGAGATACCGGAAAGCCATAGGATTGCACAATTAACAATTAGACAATTCACAATTCACAATTTGAGCATCAATCTTCGGGTTCTGAGCAAATACCCGATACTCAAATTGTGAATTGTGAATTGTCTAATTGTGCATTGTTAATTATCAGACCTTTTCGCCTGGCTCAAGGATTTGCCCCTTGTCGCTGATGACAGTGCCCTGGCGAACAATGCGTGCCGGATTACCTGCAACAATGCAGTGGTCCGGCACACTCTTTGTCACCACGCTGCCGCCACCCACATACACATGATTGCCAATGCGCACGCCCGGCATAATCATCGAGCGTCCGCCAATGACACAGTTCTCCCCGATGTAGGTGTCACACCACATGCTCCGTCCTTCCAGTGCACCACGCGAATAGTCGTGAGCCAGCACCCAGGCCTCGATGAGCACACGGGTGTTCTTCCCGATGTGTACGCCCTTCGGGTGTGCACGGTCTATCACCGCGCTTTTCGAAATCTTCACGTTCTCGCCAATGTCGCATCCGCGCATCCTGTGATAGCTCGTCACCAGCTCACCCAGTTTCTTCCCGATTTTCTGTCTTAACGAAAGTTTTTCCATGGTTCTATGATGTTTTGAATTTAATAGCTCAACGTGTAAGGACTCGTGCACGCCTTCAGTGCGCAGTCAATGCAGAGTGCGCGGTTCTCGTCAGTGACGGGCGCCGATGAGCCTGTGAAAGCGTCAGCATCATTCTTTTCCCAGTCAGTCAGTGCGTGGTTGGCCGTGTTGTTCTGAATCGTAAAGTTAAAGACGGGAGCAAACAGCGTCTGCACCCAAGTCAAGCCGGCAATGTGTCGGCCCACACCGTAGCAGAGGTGAGTCTTGTCGCGTGTCAGCTCATCCTTTGTCTGGAGCGACGTTTTTCTTGCATTCTGGATGGCAGTTCCCGTGGGTATCACGATGTCGATGCCCACCTTCTCCGTCATTTCCTGTGTGGCCTGGCTAATCAGCTGCCACCTTGCTTCTCCAGCGAGACCCCTGCTCAGATAGTAGCCTGTCGCGTATGAATGAATCATCTGCCATGCAAAAGCCACCTTGCTGTTCGTGCAGTACGTCTTGCAATAGGCCAGCAGATGGTTCAGGTAGGGATTGTAAGTGGAGAAATCATGAGCATCTGCACTGTATTGCTGCATCACGATGACGTCCCAGTCCTGTGCCACCAGCTCCGAAATCGAACCCTTCACCGTGGACATTTTGAGCGACCCCGCCCTCAGTGTGATGGAGTCCCGGTCGTTGGCAGCGAAACGCTCGTCCCAATACTCCAGCGATGCCCCTGCGTGGCTCAACATATAGACGCAGTAGTCTTTGGCCTTCACGCTGGTGCTGCTCAGTATGTGCCCGATGCAGGCCGTTCCGTCTGCCGTGTAGCTGTTGCCGATGGCCAGCACCTTCAGTGTCGATTTCCCCACGGGCAGGGGATTGTTCTGGATGTATTGCGGCTCAGCACCCTCGGCAGAATCATTGCTTTTGCTGCATGAAGCAAGAGCCATTGTGCCCATCATCATGCAAACGAATACCTTTGTTACATTCTTGAAAACCATATTTTTCATACTTTCCGATTGTTTAAGTCTGTCCGCTCCTTATGGCGGGGCATTCCTGTTTTGTCTGCAAAGTTATGAATTTTTCCTTAGATACCACCAAAAATCCACCCCCTTACTGAAAAAAAACTTCTCGCACAGGCATTTCAACTTTGCGACATAGGCAACAAAACTAAGAATCATTGTTTGATTCTTGTAAATCATTGTTTGATTCTTAAGAATCATTGTGCGATTCTTAAGAATCAAACAATGATTTATAGTTTTATTGCCTATCCGACTCCGTTTGCTACACATTATATATAATTATATACTGAAGCGTGGCCGGGTTTGCAATGAAGGAAGGGAGTGGTCAGACCTTTGTGGGTGCTGATTTTGCATGATTTCTTGCTTTGGTTTGCTGTATGCGAATATTTTAAGGGATGTTCTAAAAATTAATTAACTGACAGTCGGATATTTCTGACGATAATTCGATATAATTTTGTACCTTTGCAGTACCAAACGACGTAATCATGAAGAAAACGACGATATACAGGAGACCGATGGATGAGAA
>JAFTEV010000004.1 GCA_017453465.1 Bacteroidaceae bacterium
ATTGAGAAACAGTCTCACTTTTGAGGCGTAGAAGCCTCCTTCTTTTTTCTTGTTGATCATTCTTTGTTGCGTTTTGGATATACGCCGCAAAGATAATCATTACATATAAGGTACGCAATACGGTCTAAAATGACCGCTTACGCCCGATTGTCAGATAGGGAAAGTGTTAAAATTTTGTGTTGAAATAATTCAACTCCTGCAAGCTCGCTTGCCTAGGAGATAAAGGGAGAAAGAAGGAGATAAAGACGGTAGATTTTGCTGAATGATTGTAGCTGACAGAGTAACGTCCTCTATCTTCGCCGCCGAAAAGCGGCATATCTATCTTTTACTTCCTATATCTACTTAACATCAGATATGACTACTCCGCGATTTTCCAGTCGTCGATGCGGCGTGTGGCTGTGGAGAAGTTGATGCCAATCTTGAAGAGCTGGCGGCTGTCGCCGGCAAAGGGCCTGGCATAACCTTTCGCCTCTATTTGCCGTAGGGCCTCGTCGGCTGTCTTGTCAAGCTTCAGCTCCAGTATATAGATGTACTGGGGCGTCTGGATGAGGATGTCCATGCGCCCGTCGGTGGCGTGGCGTTCCACCTCGACGTAGAAGCCCAGGAGGCGGAAGAAGACGTAGAGGGTGTTCTGGAAGTACAGCTCCAGATTGCCCATCACCTGATAGTCGCCGCTGGCGAAGAAGTTCTCCAGGCGGCGCATGAAGCCTTCGGCATCCCCGTTGCGGATGGCTTTTACGAAGTGAGAGATAAAGAAGGTGCTCTTGTCCAGCACCTTGGGGGTGTAGAAGGGATAGAGGTATTTGATGAAGCCCTGTTCCACCTCGCGGTTTGGGAAGCCCAGCCGGTAGGTGTCGAACTCCCGGTCGTAGCTTTTCAGTGTGAGGTATCCGCTCTGGTAGAGCAGCGGCAGTGGATTCTCGTCCATGATGTCGATGCTGTTGAGCGTGTCGGTGGAGAGTTCCTCGGTGGTCATGCTTTCCAGGGGGTAGCCCGTCTTCTTCAGCTGATAGACGAGGAAGGAGGGTGTGCCCGTCTCGAACCAGTAGTCGCGGAACTGCTGGCTGGCCAGTGTGTTGAGCATACTGAAGGGGTTGTACATGCCGGGGCTGTCCATGCAGAAGTGATAGCCGTCGAAGTCTCTCTTCAGCCTTGCATAACATTCTTCCTTGGTCATCTTGTTGGCTTCGGCCAGAAGAGCCACTCCCTCGTCGAAGTTGGCGTGTATCTCATCCTCGGTCATGCCGCAGATGGTAGAATAGCGTTGGTCGAAAGACAGGTCAAAGAGATTGTTCAGGTCACTGAACACACTCACCTTGCCGAACTTGGTCACACCTGTAAGGAAGGCAAATCGGATGTAGCGGTCACACGACTTGAGCGCACCGTAGAATGCCTTGAGTGTGTTGCGGTATTCCGTCTGCAAGGTTTCGTTGCCGATGGCCTGGAGCATGGGTTTGTCATATTCATCAACCAAAATGACCACACGGATTCCTGTCTTTTCAAAGATTTTTCTAATTAAATCTTCAAACCGAATACCCAAAGACTGCTGCTTATCATTGAGAACCTGATACTTACCCTCCCACAGAGCTAAGAAACTTCTGAGTTTATTCTCCAGAGCCTCTTTCGTGTCGTACTTTTCCGTGTTCAAATCCAGATGTAGAATGGGGTGCTTCACCCACTCCTTCTCCAACTTGCTCACGGCCAATCCTTCGAAGAGTTCGCGCTGCCCATCGAAATACGCTTCCAACGTGGAGAGAAACAGAGACTTGCCGAAACGACGCGGACGGGAAAGGAAGTAGTAATTCCCTTCCTGCACAAGCTTGTACATCAAGTTTGTCTTATCCACGTAAGCGTAACCGTCTCTACGTATCTTCTCAAAATTCTGTATTCCGATAGGGTATTTCATGCTTTTTTGCCTTCATTCATTTGCAAAGATACACCATTCGCTTGATACAACCAAATCTTTTGTTTGATTTTTTGTTAGCAGTCAATTCTTTCTACGAAAGCGATAAATCGATGACTTTCTTGTGAGAGCAATTATAGTAGGCTTTCCTGAACGGGTTCGAAGAAGGCTTGGAGGTAGTGGTCTTCCTCGGTGGGGGAAGTGGTGAGGGTGGGAAGGAGGTAGTCTATGATGGGAAGTAGGGTGTCGTCTTCGGTTTCGCAGTAGAGGTGGACAAGGAGGTGGGCTTTGAGCTTGCCGTCGGGAAGGAGGGGAAGCAGGAGGGCGGCTCGGTCTGTGGCTTGGTGGAACAGGGCGGAGTCGCGGTAGCCTACCTGGAGGACTACGAAGAGCGTGAGCAGGAGGCGGGCTTCCTGGACGGGCGTGAGGTCGCTGGAGTCCATGCTGGTAAGGAGCCGGCGGGCTGTGGCCTGGGCTTCGTGCCAGTCTGACTGATAGTCCTGAAGGGCGTAGTCTTCGGGGGTGTCAATCTGAAGGATTTGACGATAGTATTGAAGACGAAGCTGTTGTGCTTCTTTCAGTATCTTGTCCATGGGGAGGGAATTCAGAGTATTTCGAGTTCGCAGTTGCGGATGTAGGCGGTGGCGTATTTTCCCAGTTGGCCTAAATCGACAAAGACTCGACGCTGGTGTTTCCACTTGAGCAGGGTGCCTTCCACGCCGGCAAAGGGGCCGCTGATTACGCGCACGCGCTTGCCTGTGAGGTAGGTCGGCACCTGGTTCTGGTCTATCAGGATGTCGGTGTGGCGGGATTCAATGATGCGGCGAAAGCTGTCGAACTGCCTTTCGGGTACAACCAGATAGTTGTCGCGCCCTGTGGGGGAGACGGAAAAGTGGTCGTAGAAGGGTGTCAGCCCTGGTATCTTCGGCCCTGTGCGGAAGAGTGCGCTGTAGTTGGAGGGCGAGGCGTTGAGGAACAGCAACCCTGTGTGGACGGGTCTTTCTTCGATAACGAGGGATGCCTTGCCGTCCACGATGTGGCAGACTTGTTTCTTGGTAACGGGAAGATAGGGGGTGATGCCCACGGGATGAAGGGTGGAGAGGGTTTCATAGACGGTGCGTGCCCTGCCGTGGGTAATGCGAGCAACGAACCAGCGTTGCTGCGAAGGGATTGGAGCGTTCTCTACCGACTGCCCATTCGGTGCGTTGCCTGGAATGGGGGGCGTATTGGACGTAAATCCGCTACTGTTGTGTAGGCCGCTGTCGGCCTGAACGGGTTTGCAAGATTGAATGTTGTTCAACACTGCGCGCTTATATAGGAACCTCCATATATAAGGACATAAAAAAAGCGTGAAATCTTCTGTTTTCTATTCCACGCATGGAAACTCCAGCATTGCCTATTGAAGTTGAACAGACAACGTTAGAGCTCACGCCGATATGAATACATCTATCCTATGCTGAAACCAAAGCTCATCGTTCCGTCTGGCCATGCTTCGTGAGGCATGGGGGCAGGAACAATCGCTGCGTCAGCAGGATGGAATTATCACATCCCAGAGCATCTACCGTTGCAATGTTCGAGACTTCAATCTGGTGAATTTGCTGGATTCCCTATGCGTCAGGAACAAAGCGTCGAGTAAACGCTTTCAATATGTCTTTTCCCTTTGACATAGCCCATCCCAACCGCTGTACAAGAACAGCATCGGCGTGAACTACACACATCCGAAGGAGAGAGGTGCAGAGGCTCGCTCAGCGGATTCTCTGAATTTCGGATTCTTGGGAAATTGCCGCAAAGGTAGTGTGTTTTTTTCAGCTACTCAAATTTTTTGGACAAAAATTAAACGAAAGCGTCACTTTTGCGATGTTTCATGGAGAAACCATTGAGAAAACATCGGGCTGAGGGACAAGTGTGTCAGCAGCTCTTTTGACAAGGAAATGCTGCCCCACTCTGCTTTTTCTTAAAAAAAGTAAGCAATGCGCCGCGCTCGCGTAGGCTATTGTTTGCGACTGATTGCCTACGTGGGCGCGACGCATTGCCTACACGAGCGCGATTGTTCCTATATGCAACGTCCTCAGTTTGTTATAGGTACTCATTTCGAGGCGATTACCCAATGTGTTTTGTCGGGAAAAGCGTGTTTTCCAGCCGCTATCAATATTATTTAACAGAAAAAGCGGTGTTTAGGGGGGATGTGGAGCGAAAGCGGATATTCACCGAAAAACTTTGTTTCTTCGAGAAATCGCCGTAACTTTGCCGCAAAGAACGGCTTGAAGAATGAGCCTTTCCCAGTAAATACAAGGATTTATGCGAAAAGAAGTTTTATTTCTTGCCTTGCTGCTGGCACTGGCCAGTTGTGGGCACAGCAACAAGAAGGGCGAGAGCCTTTCAGCAGAGAATGAGGTGGATAGCACTGCCGTAGAAGCAGACCTGACAGCAGAAGTTGCAGCCCGCATCACGGCCATCTACGACGAGGTGTTCGGTTCCTATCGTGCTCAAACAGAAAATGCATGGCCGGTGGAGGACTTTGACCGCGAAGGTTTCTTGTCGAAAGATTATCTCAGGCTGCAAGCACAGGTTTTGCGAGCAGACAGCCTGGCGGGAGAGTTGGGATTTTTCGACTACGACCACTGGATTCAGGCTCAGGACTGGGGCAGCGACCTGGCCATGCAGCTGGTTGGTACGGAGATGCAGAGCGACAGCACTGCCCTGTGCCACATTATTATATTAAACTGCGGCTACAAGACTCCGTTCACCATTGCCATGGTGAAGGAAGATGGCCGTTGGCTGATTGACGACTTCATCAACGACCCTGCGGACGGGCTTTCCGTATCGTCGGAAAAAGAACAAATGAAGGAGTATTTGAAGCAGTGAAGTGACAGAAAACATAAATTGCAACATCCAAGCCGCTAAATCCTCCCAAAGATTCACAGGAAAACATTGATTTGCAGAGTTTGTTTTATAAAAACCGCCAAAAGCGACATTCTATGAAAACAAAGAAAATAAAGTGTATCGTCTTCGACCTTGGAGGCGTGGTGATTCACCTGAGTTACGAACAGGCCGTGCGCCATTTTGAGGAGATAGGGCTGAAGGATGCCCGAAAGCATCTGGACGCATTCCACCAGACAGGTATCTTTGGCGAACTGGAGGAAGGTAGGATTTCTGCCGAAACGTTCCGTTCTGAATTGAGCAAGCTGGTGGGACGCGAACTGACGATGGAGGAATGCGGCTATGCCTGGCATGGCTACGTGGAGGCTGTGCCAAAGCGGAACCTGCTGGCTCTCAAGTGCCTCCAGAGGAAGGGCTACCGTGTGTGCCTGTTGTCAAACACCAATCCGTTCATGATGGCATGGGCTTATAGCAAGGACTTCGATGGCGAGGGAAATGGCATTGACCAGTATTTCGACCGCCTTTATTTGAGCTACGAATGCAGGGTGATGAAGCCTGCCAAGGAAATCTTTGAGCAGATGCTGCAAGGTGAGGGGGTGAGTCCCGAAGAGGTGCTCTTCATCGACGACAGTCCCGCCAATTGCCAGGCAGCAGAACAGCTGGGCATACAGACACTTTGTCCACAGAACAACGAGGACTGGACGGGGAGTCTGATGGAAAGAATCCTTTGATTACCAAAGAACGCCATGTTAAACCAATTGGTTCAGCATGGCGTTCTTTCTTTGTTTTTGTGATGTCATCGGATGATGACTTTTCTGCCAGCGTTGATGTATATGCCTGGCGTGGAGGGGCGTTCTATGCGCAGCCCTTGCAAGGTGTACCAGTCGGCAGATGTTGTGACAGTCGGATGGGCGGCGGGCAGTTCGGAAATGCCGCTGGCATCGTCGGGATAGCTGATGGCCACAAGGCTGACAGCGGAGTTCAGTCCAGAGGGGACGAGCGACCAGCCCGCAAAGCTGTCGTTGGTAGTGCCAACGCCGTTGCCCGCAGAGATATTGCTGATGTTGATGTCCTCAAAGATGCGCCACTGCGTGCCATCTTTATCCATGCGGCGAATGCGGTTGGCGGGCAGATTGGTCACTTCGATGCGCACAAGGTTGTTGCCTACCTTGAGGGCGTTGGTGCAGTCCAACGTGAAGGGCACACTCCAGGCGCAGCCCACATACACATTATTTATATATACGCGAGCCGATTCGCGCACATCGCCCAAATGGATTTCGTAATGCTGTCCGTTGAGTTGGTCAGCAGTGAGCGTGACCGACGTTTCATACACGCCTGTGCCCATGAGCTGTGCCGTGTTGTCGTCGAGCGTTTCCCATGTCTGGGGAGCTGCCAGCGTGTAAGTCTTCGAGAAAGAAATGCCGTTGGCCAATGGAGCATCACTGAAGCTGAGTGTCCATGCGCCATCCAGCGGAATTTCAGTCGTCTGTGCTTCTGCCACATCGTGGTCACGCTGGAGACCTGTGGCGGCAATGTCGTAGTCGTAAGTCTGGAGGATGACCGATTCACCAGAACGCAGGTTCAGATAGACTTGCCCTTCGTCGTTGACCAGTGCCTGACGGATGCTGCCGTCAACAGGATTGAAGAGGGCTGCGGACTGGAAGCTGACTGCCAGAGCCACATAGCTGGACACATCATTGGCCGTCAGATTGGTGATGAAGTAGTGATGTCCCGTTGGATTGCTGCGACGAATGAAGCGGAGTCCCAGCTGCCGACGCATGGGTTCGGGCTGGCAAATGGCATTGAAGATGCTCTCGTCACGTTTCTGCGAAACGATGTTTGCACCGAGAGCAGCCAAGGAGTCGAGCCATGCCTTCGTTGCAGTGGGCATATAGAGTTCCACAGGTATTTGCAGCGCCTTATAGCGTGCGCCGCCCTCCGTAATCAGTTCGCCGTCTTCGTAACGCAGGTTCTCTATCATCTTGTCGGTGATGTAGTCACAGCCGTAGCCATAGACATCGAGCGAATCGACAGTGCGGTCCAGCTTGCCATATTGATTGGGTACATCGGAAATAGCACAGAGGCGGAGCCAGTTGGTGCCAGAGGTGTGCCAAGAGTTGTAGCAAGTGAAATAAACCAGCACATCGTTGTCAGGTTCTCCCCACTGCAAAAAGCTCTGGCAGCGGTTGACGTACTGCATGAAGCCCGCAGCGTCTTTCCAGATGCTGTTGGTGGGCGACATATCAATGCTGGCATAGAACTTATGGCCTGGCCATGCAGCCTCACGGGGCGAATAGGTCGTGCCGTGGAAGAACATACGGTTCACGCCAGCCAGGAACATGAGGTCCATTTCGGGCTTCATCTGTGAGAGCGAGGTGCGGAAGTGTTCTGTAAACCAAGTGAAAGTCTCGCTCGATGTCAGTCGCTTGCCTGTCAAGTGGGCTGCCGAAGAAGCCATCTTCAGTGTGGCAAAGTCGCTGGAGTTCTTGGCCGTGAAGCCTTCGTCCGTGCGCAGTCCCTTGATGTTGAGCGGGGTCATGCCATAGCCTTCAATCTCAGGTATATCGACCGAGGCGTAGGTGTCTATCAGGTTGGAAGGTGAGCCGTGCGACTGGTTGCGGGTGAGCACCCCGTGGCGGTGGGCAAAGTCGTTCCACGGCTTGATGAAGTTGTCCATATACATGTCTGCCATGGTCTCGCGATAGTCGGCACGCACCTGCGCCTTGGGGTCACTGCTCAGCAAGAAGAGTTCTTGCAAGTGGTTCTGAAGCCTGTAGCCACGTCGTTTCTCAAATTCCTCGAAGAAACGGGGCGACCAGTCTGCACCGAAGATTTCGTAAGAGTCGTTGAAGAACGTAGCGGGATAAGGATTGCCATTCTTGGCAAAGGTTGTCTCGAAGTGCTGAATGTAGTTGGCCACGGCTGCACTGTCGAGGTGGTCGAGCACATAGCCCTCACCACCTGGGGCTGCACGCTTCACCATCTGCATGGTGTGCCCGTCGAAGACAGCGATGATGCGCCATTTTCCCTCCTGCTCTGGTGTCCAGGTCAACGTATTGTTCTTCACGAAGCTGGTCACATCCAGTGTATCGACATCCTTCATCCGCTGCGGATAGGCCATCACGCAGTTCAGCGTGCTGTTGGCAGCCGGAGTAACATCGAATGTAATGGTCGGCGCAGCGGCTGTGGTTGTGAAATCGCCTTTCGTATAGACCAGTTTGCCAGCCGCTTCTTTCAGTGGAACCCACGGACCACCGAAGGGCCAGCCCGAACCCATGTTCATGTCTATCTGTATGCCGTTTTCCTGTCCAAGTTTCTCCACGGTCTTCAACTTGTCCATCCAGTTTGCACTCAGGTACGTAATGTTGTTCTTGGCATTCTGCACCCCATAGATGGGCGTGATTTCCAGTGTGCCAATGCCTGTCTGGGCATATTCTGCCATCAGCGCACTGAGGTTGGCGTCGTCCACTGCCGAACCGAGCCACCACCAACGGGCACCTGGCTTCGTCTGCACACTGCTTTCGGGCCAGGCCGGAGCCTGTGCCGAGGCGGGAAGGACGAGGAGCGAAGACGGAAGAATAAAGGATAAAAGGATTGTAGTCAGCCGTTTCATAATAGGTTGTGAGGTTATAGGGTTATGAGGTTATCTTTTCTTATACGGTTCGCAGGTCAGTCCCACACCGAGCTTTTTGAATATCTTCTGGTCCACTTCACTGAGCATCACGGTGCAGTGCACTTGACAGCCACGCAGTTTGGGCAACTGCTCCAGGGCGCGGCGGCAGTTTTCGTCGTGCTGCGAGAGCACAGAGAGAGCCACCAGCACTTCGTCGGTGTGGAGCCTCGGATTGCGTCCGCCCAGATAGTCAATCTTAGTCTTCTGGATGGGTTCAATCATTGATTGCGGAATGAGTTTGATTTCGTGGTCAATGCCCGCAAGGTACTTTGTGGCATTGAGTATGAGCGCAGCCGAACAGCCCAACAGTGGCGAGGAATGCGCCGTGATGATGGTGCCATCCTCCAGTTCGATAGCCGACGACGTGTGCCCACAGGCATCGCGCTGCTCCTTGGCTGCCACGGTGGTGCGGCGGAAGTCGGTCGTAATCTTGGCCTGATTGAAGAGCATCTGAATCTTGCTCACCTCCGAGTCGTTGCAGGCACCGTTGGCCAGTTTGTTCGTAGCGGCATAGTAGCGGCGAATGATTTCGTCCTTGCTGGCCTTGCAGCACACCTCGTCGTCACTGATGCAGAAGCCCACCATGTTCACACCCATGTCGGTAGGCGACTTGTAGGGGTTCACACCATAGATGCCCTCAAAGAGCGCGTTGAGCACAGGGAAGATTTCGATGTCGCGGTTGTAGTTGACGGCAATCTTGTTGTAAGCCTCCAGGTGGAAGGGGTCAATCATGTTGACATCATTCAGGTCTGCCGTTGCAGCCTCGTATGCAATGTTGACGGGGTGCTTCAGTGGCAGACTCCACACAGGGAAAGTCTCAAACTTGGCATAACCCGCATGAATGCCGCGCTTGTTCTCGCCGTACAGCTGACTGAGGCAGACGGCCATCTTGCCGGAGCCTGGGCCAGGTGCGGTCACAATGACCAGCGGGCGTTCCGTCTGTATGTAGTCGTTCTTGCCGAAGCCCTCTTCACTGGCTATCAGCTTCACGTTGTGCGGATAACCCTCTATGAGGTAGTGGACATAGGTCTTGATGCCCATGCGCTCCAGCCTCATCCTGTAATTATCGGCTGCACGCTGGCCGTTGTAATGAGTAATCACGACCGAACCGACCATAAAGTCACGGTTCATAAACTCCTCTCGCAGTCGGAGCACATCTTCGTCGTAGGTAATGCCGAGGTCGGCCCTCACCTTGTTCTTCTCTATGTCCTCCGCACTGATGACAATCACAATCTCTATGCTTTCGCTCAACTGCGAAAACATACGCAACTTGCTGTCGGGCTGAAACCCTGGCAGCACACGACTGGCGTGGTGGTCATCGAAGAGCTTACCGCCCAGCTCCAGGTAGAGTTTACCATTGAACTTGGCAATGCGCTCCCGAATGTGTTCCGACTGAATCTTCAGATACCTCTCGTTGTTAAATCCTAATTTTTGCATGTTCTTTTGTGTTCATTATCTATATAATAGCTGCATCAAAAACAATCAATGCGCTTTCAAATAATTACAATACTCTTCTAACGACCTCTTCATCACATCCTGTGGAATGAGTTTGCGCTGATACTCTGCCACCATCGTCGGGCTGAGTGAACGACTTAAAGTATATTCCACCATGCTGCGGTCTGCCGACGGGCAAAGGATGATGCCCACACTTGGATTCTCGTTTTCGCGTTTCACATCACGGTCAAGTGCCTCCAAGTACATATCCATCTTGCCCACAAACTCTGGTTGGAAGTCAACTGCCTTCAACTCTACTGCCACCAGGCATTGCAACGCACGGTGATAGAACAGCAGGTCTATACGTTTGGTTGAGCCTCCCACTTGCACCCCATATTCACTATCTACGAACAAGAAATCCTTTCCCAGTTCAAGTATAAACTCCTTCATGTGCTCCAGCATCCCTTTATGCAGGTGGTGTTCATTGTGCTTGGGTGGAAGATTCAAGAAGTCCACCACAGCCTTGTCTTTCAGCATGAACTCAGCGTAAGGGTATTCCGCCAGCAGCTTGGGAGACATCATCTTGTCCTTATCCATCAGTGAAGAATAGGTCTGATTGACAATGCAACGACGCAATTCCTCCGCTTTCAGTTTCTGCTGTGCCGCATAAAGCATATAGAAAACACGTTCTTCATGCGATTTGCACCTGTTGATGATTTCAACATGATTTGTAAAGGTTGTCATCGTCAACAGTGCTGGCATGGCCTCCCAATCAGGCTCCGCCATTTGTGCAGTTACCGACTGCACAATTTCGCCTCCACCCAATTGTGCAGTCGGCAACTGCACAAATTCAGACAACTCCAGAGATTTTGCAAGACTTGTGAAGTCTGGCTGGGAATACAGCTCATAAAACTTTACCATATTGTAAAGATTCCTGCGGCTATACCCCCTACGCTTAGGGTTCATCCTTTTCAGATAATCAGCCAAGTCACTGACCACCTTCGCCCCCCAATGGGCAGACCTCAGTTGCCAAGAGACATATTGCCCCACCTCCCAGCTTGTCACTAAAGCCTCAATGTTCACTTTAACGATAGCCGACGAGCGATGTTGCTCAATGAGCAAATTGACAAACGCAAACTGTTTCTCCAGTTCGGTCTGACTGGGCATGATGGCTGCTTCTTGTTTCATAGGTTTGCCGGGGGTTCTACTTTCCCATGTTCTTTCTTGCCAACTGCAAGCGTTTCAGGGCCTTGTCAATGAGGTCGTGCGTGCCCGAACCATCGTTGACGTACTGCACCACCATGTCGGCATAGTTGATGGCCTCGCGCAGCTCGGTGGTCTTGTTGGGGATGTTCTCCTTGGAGTCGGTGACGAGCGGAAGAAGCTCGTTCAGGTCTTCAGGCTCGGCCAGGTTGCCGGGGCGCATGGTGTTGATAACCATGTTCAGGGCCGAAGCCACCTTGTTGATTTCCTCCTGTGTCACGGCCTTCTTGTCCTTGGCCATGACAGCCTCGGCCTGTGCCTTCTGGTCGAGCAGCCGCTTGTAGCCATTCGGAGCCCAAGGCGAGAAGGCAGGCACCTTCACGGCAAGCGAATTCCAGGCGTTCTGACTGTTCACGCGCTCCTGTGCAATCTGGATGGCTTGCTCCAGATTGGTCTTGTCAATACCCTTCTTGGCCTTCGACTTAGCTCCAGTCTCCACGTTCAGACGGAGGTAATGCGTCTCATTGCCAGTCTGATAGTAGTCGGGCTGGAACTGATGGCCGGCAAAGCTCAGTGTGTAGAGCTTGCCGTGCGTGTCGTCCGTGCCCGTGCCGCCATTCAGTGTGATGTCGGAAAGATTGGAGGCCAGCGTGAACTCGGCATCCTTCCATTCGTGGATGTCAGGCGTGGCCATCACCAGCGGGCCGTACATCAATGCGCCCACCCACTGCGGATTGAACGGCGTGCGTGTTTCGTTCTTGCCCGTAGCAGCCAGGTCCATCTTGTCGGGACCCCAGTTGATGTGGGCTGTGAAAGGCATCGTGACCTCTACCCTATCTGCCGGACTCCAGTCTCTTTCGGGTATCTCCACGTAGGAACTGGGCTGATAGGTCTTGGCCACCGACTTGCCGTTGAGCTTGATGTCAAATCCCTTCGTAGCCCAATAGGGCACACGCAGCTTCATGGCAAAGCGAGCCAGCCTGCCGTCCTTGGCATCCATCGTGCTCACATTGATGACACTGCGCTCTGCGGGCCATTCGCATTCCTGCTGAACCATGGCTCCCTTCTCTTCCCAATAAGCCTGTGTCGGCATATAGAGTGCCACCCAGATGGTGTTGCTGTCCACGAAGTAAGCAGCCTCCTGGTACTTCACGTGGTTCTCCACGCCAGTGCCGCCACAGCAGGTGCTCTGCGGCGTTTCGTTGCCAAAGGGCTTGCGGGCGTTCATGCCCACAGCGTACTGGTAGGTAACGCCCCATTCCTTCGGGTTCACACTGCCCACAATCTGGTTGTAGAGCACACGCTCGTAGTAGTCCATATAGGCCGCATTGTCGGGGTCAAAACAGTTGAGGTCCTTCGTCAGTTTGGCCAAGTTGTAGGCACAACAAGTCTCGTTGATGTCGGGGTTAGGATACATATTGCGGCGATGGTCGCTCATCACGCTGGTGTTCATCGAGAGCATCTGCGAATAGGGCTGCCGCCACATTTCGCCATTGCCCACACCGCCCATGGCATAGGCGTAGCGGCCCTGAATCAGTGTCCAGAAGTTGTAGGCCAGGTTGTAATAATACGGCTTACCGTTGCCCAGATAGCTGCGCAGTGCACCCGTAATCATGGGGATGTGCTGATTGGCATGGCGCGTGCGGATGTCGTCCACGTTCCGTGCCACAGGGTCGAAGAAGGCAGGAGCGTCGAAATAGTTGGAAGCCTCCAGCAGGCGCGCCTTCTCCTTGGGGTCGCCGACCATCTCGGACAGGCGGGCCAGCGACTCGGCCATGCCTCCCACCTCGCCGGCAATGTACATGTTCCACATTTCGTAGCGGTTGCCCGGACGTGCCTGACGTTCTGCCTTGTCGCCGTCGGTCTTTACGTAGGTGCGGTAGTGCAAGCGATTCCACACCCACAAGCCCATGTCCTTGGCTATCAGCAGGGCTTTGGCTCTGATGGCCTCGTCATCCACATTGTTGGCAATGTCAATCAGACCGGCCAACTGCTTGTGTATCGTGTAATAAGGTGCCCACACCCACTCCTCGTTGTTATAGGCGCGGTAACATTCTATCAGGGCTGGGTGGGCAGCGGGAATGGCATTCAGGTAGCCATAGCCATAATGCCGATAGTCCTTCTTGTACTCATCGAAGGCGGCCCAGTTGCCTTTCATCTGCTGCAACACCCCGTCGGGCGCATAGTCGCGAGCCTCCCAGTAGCGGTTGAGGGTGCTGTCCCAGACGAAGGTGCGCTCTTGACACTCGCGCAGTTCGTCCACCATGCGCCGGATGCGACTGAGCAACTGCTGCTTCACGTCCCCAGTCCGAACCGAGGCGTAGGCAAAGGCCAGCGCACTCATGTAGTGTCCCGTGCCGTGGCCCTTCAGTTTTGTCGTGGGCGAATCCCATCCGTCGGCCACGGTGTAGCCTTCGGTGGGCAGGCCGTAAGTGTCCCGATAATTATAGAGCTGCTGCGTCACGTCCAGCGAGAGCAGTGTCTGGATGTCCAGGTCGCGGTTGTTGGTCAGGCGGTTCTCACCCGTCAGCCACACTTGGTTCAGTGGCAGCGGCGTGGCCTTGAACCGATTGGCCGGCACAGCCCAGGGAGTGGCCACCACCCTTACATGCGCCTCCACGGGGTAGCCGTTGTCCGTGGTGTTGTCACCCACGATGAAGCCCTTCACCGTGTATTCCTTGCCCACGGGGTACAGTTCGGCGTTGGCCTCCTGCTGCTCGGTGGAGAGCAGCGAATTGGTCCAGCGCACTTGTCGCCACTCTTTGTAACCGTCTGAGTAAGTGACCCAAAGCTGGTAGGGCAGACGTGGCACTGTGCCCACAGGCGTTTCCACGCTGACGGCCTCCACGGTCTTGATGGCACGCACTTTCCCTTTCGACGCAGGGACACTGGGCAGCACGGGGCTGGCCACTACGGTTGTACAGTTCATTGCAGCCAGTGTCAGACCGCAAAGGATGAGTTTCAGGTTTTTCATATCGTTCTTGTCAGTTAGTTTCGTTGTAGATGCGCTGGTGAGCCACCTTGTCCTCCATGAAGCAGGGGTGCACGGGGCCAAAGCCGTGACCGAACTCATACTCAGCACCCAGGCTGATGGCACGGCTGATGAACTCTTCGCCCGCCTTCACAGCCTCGTTCAGCGGATAGCGGGCAGCCAAGTAGGTGGCGATGGCAGAGGAGAACGAGTCGCCCGTGCCATTCACATTGTGGGTGTCGATGCGGGGCTTGGCAAACTCCAAGACCTCGTCCGTCGCGGCGTTGTAGAGGAAGTCGCTCAACATCTGCCCATATTCCATCGACTTGATAATGACGGAACAGCCCCAGCGACCCAGTTCCTTGATGTCGGCACGAACATTGCGGATGGGGCGGCCCAGCAAGACCTCGGCCTCGCGTCGGTTGGGGGTAATCAGCGTAGCCAGCGGAAAGAGTTCCTGCTTGTATGCCTCGATAGCATTGTCGGCCACCAGTTTCTCGCCCACCGAATTGACGATGACGGGGTCAACAATGAGGGGCACGTGGCGATACTTCCGCAGCACGGTGGCCACGCCCCGGATGATTTCCTCGTTGGGCAACACGCCTGTCTTGATGCAGCCCGTGGCGATGTCGCCCAGGAAGGACTCGGCTTGCGACACAATCAGGTCCACGGGCAAGTGGAAGATGCGCTTCACGCGACGAGTGTCTTCGTCCACAATGCTCGTCACCGCACAAGCGGCATAGCCACCACAGGCTGTGATGGCCTTGATGTCGGCCTGCATCCCTGCACTGCCCAGCGGCTCACTGCCCGCAATGAGGAATACCACGTTTAACGATTTTTTTTGCATTCGTTTTTTCGTTCTTCCCGAAGGGCACAATGCGCCCTCCGCACATTTTCAGTGCAAAAGTACAGAAAAAAAATCAATTCCGCGCCAGCACTGGGCAGAAAAATCGCTTTCACAGCACAGAAAATGCAGCAACAATGCGATTCCACCAGCAAAACACTGAAGTGGAAATGTGGCGAGTGTGACTTCAGAAATTTTGGGCTGTGGCTTCAGAAAACAGAGCGTGTGGCTTACAAAGTTGACGCAACGGCGTTGTTTGTAAAAACAACGTACATTGTTTTTGAAAACAACGCCGATGTTTTTACAAACAACGCCGTTGCGTCAACTTTCTTTGCCGAAGTGAACAAAAAAAGACACCACCCCGAAAGAAAACGGAGCGGTGCCGGAGTGGAGTCTCAGTGAAGTGCGGCGGCTGCGACTATGCGTTGCCGCTGGTGGCAGCCTTCAGATTGATTTGCGTGGTAACGCTGCTGATGAGCTTTTCCATAATGATGGGCTTGTTGATGAAGTCGTTGGCACCGAGCTTGAAGCCCTTCACGATGTCGGCCTCAGAGTTGAGAGCCGAGAGGATGATAATAGGCAGCGACTTGGTCTTCTCGTCAGCACGTAGGCGGCGAATGACTTCAAAGCCGTCTATGCCAGGCATCATCAGGTCGAGCAACAGCAGGTCGGGCTGGTCTTTGGCTATCATATCGAGTGCCGCCTGCCCACTGTTGGCCGTCTGCAACTGAAACGTGTACTGGGAGAGCATCTTTTTGATGAGAAGCACATTGAGAGGTACATCATCGACCACTAAGACTTTCAATTCATCCACATTGATACCAGGATTGATAAGTGCATTCATAAAAATAGGTTTTAATGATTAAAGAAATAATTTATGTTTGTTAGGTTTCTGTTTCGGATTGTTTTCTGGGCTGGGACTGACAGCCATCAGATTTCGTGGTAGAAGGGTTCGCCCTGCATGGCAGAACGGTAGAAGCCCTTGATGTCACAGAGAATGCCGCCGGGACGCAACATGGCGGGGACGGGCAGTGTGGCAAACTCCCGGTGCTTGACACAGAGCAGGATGGCGTCGTACTGCTGGCCGGCTATGGCAGCGATGTCCGACACGATGTCCACACCGTAGTCCTGCTTCACCAGCGCAGGGATGGCGTAGGGGTCGGCAATGGTGACGGTGTCGCAGAATTGGTTGAGTTCGTGCACGACATCGATGACCTTGGTGTTGCGGATGTCGTTGCAGTTCTCCTTGAACGTAAAGCCCAGCACCAGGACACGGGCACTCTTGGGCGCAATGTCGGTCAGGTTCATCAGCTTGACAACTTGGTCAGCGATGTACTTGCCCATGGTGTCGTTGATGCGACGGGCTGCGGTGAGCAGATTGGCCGATTCGCGATAGGCCATGGCTCGCTGAATGAGGTAGTAGGGATCAACGCCGATGCAGTGGCCCCCAACGAGACCCGGCTCAAGCCGAATGAAGTTCCACTTCGTACCGGCTGCTTCGAGCACGTCGCGTGTGTTAATGCCCATGGCGTTAAAGATGTGGTCTATCTCGTTCATAAAGGCGATGTTGACATCACGCTGGCAATTCTCCACAATCTTGCAGGCTTCGGCCACGCGCATTGTGGGTGCTTTGTGGGTGCCGTTCTCCAGCACCGAGCCATAGAGCCTGTCAACGAAGTCGGCCACTGCGGGCGTGGAGCCGGAGGTGACTTTCTTGATGCGCTCCACGGTGTGCTCGCGGTCGCCTGGGTTCACACGTTCTGGCGAATAGCCTGCGAAGAAGTCCACGTTGAACTTCAGTCCCGACACGCGCTCGACCACGGGGAGGCAGTCTTCCTCGGTTGCTCCGGGATAGACGGTGGACTCGTAAACCACTACGTCGCCCTTGGAAATGTGGCGACCCACAACTTCGCTGGCTCCAATCAGGGGGCGCAGGTCAACCAGGTGGTGCTTGTCAACCGGAGTCGGCACGGCCACGATATAGACATTGCAGGTGTCCAGCGCAGCTTCGTCACTGGTACACGTCAAGCCGCCCCGAAGCGAGGCTTGCATTTCTGCGTCGGTAAAGGTGTCGGTAGAGTCGTGTCCCGACAGCAATTCTTCTACACGAGACTTGCTAACATCAAATCCCACTACGCTGTACTTGCGCGCAAAGAGGCAAGCCAGCGGAAGTCCTACATAGCCCAGTCCTATTACGGCTATCTTTGAGTTTTGTATGTTCTGCATATCAATGAATGAATGTGTTTGTTTCTTTATTATATATATAATGTGTACCCGTGCGGCGGGTGTGTTTGCAGCGAATTGGCCCAGAGGCTGTGACTAAGCCCGCTCCAGCTGGGCATACCTTGAAGTCTTCTTCGGATTCCACGGGTCTTTGTAGGAAGAGAAGAAGAAGAGTTCCTTGGTGTGGGCTATGAGACGCACAATGCGCATGAAGTAGCCCGTGTAGAGCGAAGTCAGCGGCAGGAAACGAATGAGGAAGAACTCTTCGCGCTTACGCTCCGTCACGGCCATAATCACGGTAAAGGCAATCAGCGAAAAGCCGAAACGCAGGAGGAAGTCGAGCAGCATGACCTCGAAGATGTGCTCGCTGAAGGTCCACATGAGGTTGACGAAGTAGAAGAGCCAAATGTAGTTGAAGACGCAGTCGTAGATGATGCTCTCCATGTTGGAGGCAAAGTTGGAGAAGTTCCAGTTGCGCTGCGGCAGCAGAATGTCGCGGTGCTTGCGCACACGGAAGCGGATGAGTGACTTGGACCAGCGCAGACGTTGCTTGAAGAGCTTGGTCCACTTGGTCGGCACGCTGGTGAGGCAGACTGCGTCCTCTGCGAATGCCACTTTGTAACCTGCCTTGCGTATTTTCTGTGTGATGTCGCCGTCGAGGCCTGGGCCAATGTCCCAGTAGCCCACCTTCTTCAGGGTCTCCACATCGAAGGCTCCGAAGGCTCCCGATATGATGTGCAGAATGCCCAGCTTGGCTGTCACCATGCGCCCCACCATGATGGTCTTGAGGTACTCCACGGCCTGCATGGAGGAGCAGATGGTCTCCTTGTAGTTGCGCACCTTCACCGTGCCGCCCACGCCCTTCACCTGCGAGTCGAGATAGAAGGGCAGGAGTATCTTCTCTATGGCATCGCGGTCGAGCGAAGAGTCGGCATCGAGGTGGACAATGTATTTGCCACGGGCGTAGTAGGCTCCGTAGTTGGCTGCGCTGGCTTTGCCGCCACGGACATTGCAGCGCAGGAAGCGGTCGATGTAGCCATGACGCTCCAATTCGGTGCCTATGAGCGGGGTCATATCGTCGGAACCGTCGTCCACAACAATGATTTCGTAGTTGTGGTAGGTCTGTTCGGCCAGGGATTTCACCAGCTTGTAGATGTTCTTGCCTTCGTTCTTGCCCGGAACCAGAATGGTTATCAGCGGGTTTTCCTTAAAGAGACGGAAACGGGCGTAGAACACTTTCTTGTTTTCGCGCTTGTAGGTCAGCACGTGCCACACCACAACGATGATTTCGAGCAGATAGTATCGAGGAAACTCAATACAGAAGAGAAACCAGTATGTGTTGAAGATACTGGAGAAGGACAGGTGTTGCAACCATGTCACAAAAGTCTCTAAGCTGTCGAAAATAAAGTTCATCTGGACGGGGTTGCGTGCGGTTATTTCATGAGAAGAATGAAGATGGCAAGGATGATGGCTACGATGGTGAGTGCCGCAAGGAGGATGTAGAGCACGTTGAACTTGCGCTGCTGGGGCACTTCGGGCTGTGGCTTTGGCTCAGGAAGCGGGACTTCGTTGCTGACCCGCAGTTCTTCTGCTGTGGGGGCATGGTAGAATTCATCGACCGTGCCATCATCGCGCAGGGGTGCGGATGTGTCGTCTGTGGCATTGGGGTTGATGGCTTCGGGATTGTAGTCCACTGCGTCGTCGGGAGTAGCCGTCACAAACTGTAGGTCGTTAAGGAACTGGTCGATGTTGGAGCCGTCGCCTTCGAGCTTCATGTATGTGTAGCAGATTTGTTCGCCCGGCTTGAGGACGTAGGCCGCTGCACGGATGGCCTCGGAGAGCAGTATCTGGAAGTCGAGAATGGCTTGTTCCTGATCGCCCTTGTAGTCGGTGACGATGTCGTTGATATAGGTAATGTTGTTGGCCGCAGAGACTTTGTTGTTGGGGAAGTATTTGCAAATCTGTGCCAGCAGTTCGGCGCGATTGGCCACTGTAGCGGCTGTGGCATCGAGAATCCAGATTTTGCCGACCAGAACGTCTCCTGCAATGCGGCCTGTGAACTTCTGTTCGGCCAAAAGACGGATGCGGTTGACGAAGCGGTCAAATTCGAGGAAGTTGTCGTAGAACTCGGTGTAGATGGAGAAGCCTATGTTGAGCGACGTGATGGCAATGACTCCTTCCTTTGTGATTTCATAGATGTTGCAGTTCTGCGGAACGAGGGACTTCACGTCGGACGTGGTGTGGCAGTTGGAGCATACGGCTTGCATCTTGGCCTGCAAGAAGGAGTTGCCGCAGGAGTCACAGGTGAAGACGGTGGCCGGACGGTCGTAATCCACGCCGATGTGGTGCAGCATCTGGTGACACTTGGGGCAGCGCAGCTGTCCGCCAAAGTTGTAGGTGTGTTCGGGTGTGATGTTGGCACAGCGGAAGTGGTGAATGACCTCTTCGCTCTGTATCATGGAGTTGCCACACTTGGGGCAGCTCTCGATGTAGAGTAGGTGGGAGTGCAGGCACTTAGGGCAGAGGTAGATGCGATTGACGAACTGGGTGGAGCGGATGTAGCCTTTCTCCAGCATGGACTGTATGAAGACAAAGAGTTCGCCCAGTGTGTACCAGCCCAGCTTGTAGAACACATTGATGATGGGGACTACATAGCCCGTGGCAGAAGTGTTGTCAAGTTCCAGGTCGAGCTTGAGGTGGTCCCGAATGATGAGAAAGCGGAAAAGGCGGACGAAGAACTGGTTGGCAGAGACTATCTTGTCTTCGATGGAGGTGAGCTTGAGTTCACTGCGACGGTTGATGATGTCTTCTACCTTGTTGAGTGCACCCACGTCGTTCCAATCATCAAAATAGCCGTCAATCAGGTCGGCATACTCGCCCATCTTGCCTTCGAGCGAGCGGGAGACGAAGAAGGGTTTGTAGCAGCACTTGACGGATGTGACGGGGTTGATGGTGTTCAGTATGTTCTGGGTCATATCGACCGAGTCATTGAGAATGAACACTGCATCGAAGATATATTCGGGAAAGTCAGGCGACTCCTCAAGTGGGAACGGACTGTCTAACAAGAGTATTTTACGCTCGTGCTCGTTGTTCTGTATGGTAATCATGGGTTAATAATTGTGGTCTTTGGTCAGTTCCTTGAATTTGGTAGTATCTACAGGAACAAGAATCTGGTCTTCTTTTACTTCAAATATGCGACGTGGGTCATACTGAATGGTGTCGGGCTGTGAGAAGAGTCCATTGAAAATGCCGCCGAAAGAGTTGTAGAATGTGTCGTACAGCACATTGTTGGCCACCCTGACCCGCACGGGCACGTGGTCGTTGAGCACCCAGAAGGGGATGTACTGCCCTGCATCGAATGTGAAGAGTGCGATGACAGCGTCGATGTCATGGCTGAAGTTGCTGATCAGATGCTTTGGGATGTCCTCAACACGGAGTCCCAACAGCGACAGGTGTGCATAGAAGGTGAGGTCGTCGTTGACAATGACCTCGATGCGCTTGTTGTTGTTGATGTACTTCACTTGGTTGGCTGGGATGTAGGCCATCACGCCGAGGTGAGAAGCCTTGTAGTCGGTGTGCTGCAAGTCCATTACGTTCTCCTTCTCGAAGACCACCGTGTTCTTGGCCACCTTGATGTCTGTGACGATGGCTTCTTCGGGCGCACAGCAATACTGTATCACACCGGCCTCGTAGCGGTTCTGTCCTGGTGAATAGGGCAGGTGGTTGTGGCCGTAACCCGAATTGACAATGTAGCGAGAGGAGTTGCCTGCCATGCTTTCGTAGATTTGAATCTTGCGCTGCTGTTCCAACAGTTTCTCGCGACACTCGTTGAGTTCAGCTTCGATGGCCATGCGCTTGGAGTTGTCGGTGAGACCATAGAAGATGTCGTTCTTTTCGCTCTTCAGGCGTTTCGTCAGTTCGTTGATTCGGGTCTGCAACACAGGAATCTCCTGCCGCGCAAGGGCTGCCTGAAGTTTCAGGTTGGCATGGTCAAGGATGATGGATGGGACAGCGTTGACATTGAACTGGCCTAACAGGTTGTCGAGAAGCACGTAGGAATAGAGTGTGTCGCCAGGCTGAACAATGTCGCCCACATTCTTGTAGATGTCGAGCACATACAAATCATCAATGGCACGCAGGTTGTTTTGGTCGAGCTTCACATAGCCATCATAATAGGTGTAAACCACTCTGCGATAGGCAAAGACAAACAAAATAATCAGAATGGCGGTAAAAACAATGGCATAGATTGTTTGCTGTTTGGCGAGTTTCTTGTTCTGATAGTTCAGAAACTCGTTCATATCTTGTTCTTGAGGCTGTGAGTTATAGCTGAAGTTGTTCATTTGACAGGTGTTTCAATGATGAGTGTCTGCAAATTGTTGTAACTCGTCGTTTTCTGAATATCAAGAAGCGCAAGGCTGCGACTGAGCATCAACTTATACATGCGCTCCATGCTTTTAAGGTATTCGTTGTATTCCTCCAGACGAATGATGTAATTGTAGCCCTTGGGCTGTTTCAAGTAGGCATTCTTACGCAGTTCCACATATTTGCCCAACTGTTCTATGTGGAATGCTTCTGTGCGGATAGCCCTGTTTAACCGCTCCACGCGGTCGAGACGAAGACGGCAATAAGACTTCATGTCTTCATCCAGAGACTGGCGGCTTTCCCGAATGATTTGTTTTTCGGTTTCGATGGCACGACGTTTTGCCCCCGATTCGTCGTAAAGCGGGAAGGTGAAGCGCACGCCCAAATCAATGTTGGAAGACGGAGAAACCAGCTTGCGCAAGTACATGGAACCGCGTAAGAACGGGGTCAGGCGCATGGTCTGCCCATAGTTGGTGAGCTTCTTTTCCTTATCGAGCAACTGCTCCTGCACATAGCTGGCACGAAGGTCGGGGTTGTAGCGTTGCACTTCTTCAAAAAGGCGGACAGAGTCAATGGTTATGATGGTAGGGCGAAGGGCGTAGAGGGGTTCGTTGGCAATGTCTTTCAAATCGAATGTCTGTGCAAGCGTGTATTCCAGCTCCATCTTGTCGTTGATGTTCTCAAGCAGTTTGTCGTTGCTGATTTTATCTTGCTCCAGCATGTACTGGTATGCCTGATTCAGAATATCTACATTCTGCAATTCGTTATACAGCACAATGGCGATGTAGTAGTTGTACTCCATCGTCAGCAGATTCTCCGCAGCCTCATAGATGGCCTTGTTCTTGTCCTTGCTCTGCTTGATGTATTCCAGCTCGTTGGCAAGTTGAATCCGTGCCAGCTCAGACTTACGCTGATAGAATGCGCTGTTGAAGAAGTTCCAGCCCAGTTCTGCTTGAAACTTGGCCACGTATGCCGAATACTGGTCGTCATCGTCGTGGGAAATGACCAACGCCTGATCCAATCGTCCGTATGCCTGTCCCGTCACTTCCAGTCCAGTGCGGCGTTTGAAGGCTTTTGCCTCCTGCGCTCCTTTGGCACGATAGAGCGAATCAAGAGCAGCATCGGGCAACAAGACATCTTCGCCCAAAGTCAAGTTGGGGCTTGCAACAGAAACGCTGTGCTGCAACAACTTGTCCATTTGTTCAAAACGCTGGTCAAACTGCCTCAACACATCTTCATTCTTGAGATTCTCATAAACAAGCATCTTGACGGGCACATGGGCTGTGTCGTCCTGTGCATTGGCTGCACAAAAAAAGAAAAATAAAGAAGGAAGAATGAAGAACCTGAGCTTCTCTGCCATAGGTATCAGAAAGGTATAGAATGTAACGACACCGTGGGAATGTCATCAAAAAGTGATGCATTCCCACAGTGTCATAAGATTGATTTTCTTATTGGAAAAGTTCTGCAAGGTCATAAATCTGAAGACCATACATACCGTATGCAACGTAAGCCTTCTTGCCTGTAACTTTCACGAAGTTAGAAGACTGCTTGGTAGCGTCAGTTTCGTCAATCAGCGTAGCATAGCGTGCATTGCCAATGCCGAAGTAGCCATAACGCTTCACGGTCTTGTTATAGACAACGCCATTGTCTTCGTAGGTCTCAGTCTGTGACAGAACTGCCAGACCAGACCCCGTAGCAATGTAGATGTACTTATCGTCGGCATCAACGCCGTTGGCAGACTTCTTTGAACCACCTACACGGTTGCCGTTGTAGTCATACACATCAAAGCCATTTGCACCACGGCAAACATAAATCTTGTTGCCGTCACCAATGCAGACGTTCTTACCATCTGTTGGAGTGATTGCACCAACGTTGAACGACTTCACGTGAATCATGTCCTGAGTGTAGAGAGAAACAGTGCCGTTTGCAACATCGTTGAGCGTGATGATATATGTACCGTCATTATAGATGTACTTGCCGTAGAATGATTCGCCATCTACAATGGCCTTCTTCTCCTGGTTGCTGTAGTCAGTAAGACCGAACTTGTTGATAGCACCATTGGTTGAGCCAGAGATAGTCAGCAGTTCGCCATTGTTGATGATGCAGCAGTTGGCCGAAGAACCAGTCAGGTTGACACGGATGTTCTTGCTGGCAAAGTTTGCCTCGTCAATTGTGCCGTCGATGTTCAGAGCAACTTCGTGGAGAGCAGCACCCACCTTGTTGCTTGTAGAAGGCAGATAGAGCTTGCCGTCATAGTAAACAACGTGGTTATACTTGTGCTCGTTCTGAATCAAAGTCTGGTCGAAGAGGTAAGTAGAAGGATCGCCATAGTTGTTGGTGTTGATGACATCAATAATGCCACCCCAGTCAGCAAGACCGTCAACAGAGACGCTTGAACCATCAGCGTTGGTCACATACATGTTCGTGCCATGAGCATGGTCAGCCTCGCCATCATTACCGATGTTTGAGTGCCATGACAGATAGAGCTCACCGTTAGGACCGAAGTCGAGAGCTGTAGCAGAATACTTGTGTACAGGAGGAGTTACAATTACGATAGGAGTATTGTAGTTGTAGCCAGGAGCACATTCTGTCGGAGCCATCGAGAAGTTTGCCAACTCTTCGTCTGCAATATACACACCTGGCTGCACAGTGATGTTCGACTTAGCCAGTTCGTTTGCCAGTTCGTGGTCATTGCCAACGAAGTAGAACTTCTCAGCATCCAGAGCAAAAGCAGAGCCAGAAGCAGCATTCTCAACACGGAAAGAATTCAGAACCTGAGTTACGCCATTACCCTCGTTGTTGGCAATGATGTTAGCCTTCACAACAGCCTTGGCGTTCTCGCCTTCCAGAATGACAACGGCATTGTTGCTGTTGTTCTCGTCCTTGTAAGTGCCAGCCACCTCAATCATGCTGCCGTCAGCAAGGTGAATCTTGCTGGTTGCGCAAGCATAAACATTGCCAGCAGAGAGGTAGTTGATCCAAGCCTCCGACTCGTTGGAATTGATGTTGAACAGCCCCGGAGTGAACACCTGGCAGCCAGCAGCAAACTTCGTGTAAGCCTCCAGCGAAATGTTTGGAGCCTCTACTCTACCCTGCACAACCAGTGTCTGCTGTACGAGCAGGTCTGTGTTAAGAATCAAGTCGCCAGCAACGTAGCACTTAGCATCCTTCTCAATCCAGAAGTTCTTGCAGTGAACGTCACCACCGATATAGATATTAGCGCGATTGGCACGGAAGTCAATATCATCGCCCAAGTCCAAGTCACCGTAGTTATACAGTGCACCTGTAGCCTGGTCAATGTAAAGTTCCTTCTTGGCATTGCTGCAGTTCAATTCACCATAATTGTAGATGTTGAACTGAACAGGAAGATCAGTATTATAATTCAAAGTACCTCCAGGCAAAACGTAAATTTTAGCAGGAACTTGACCGCTGCCTGTCCAAGCAGAAGTGCCCCAGTGGTTACCCAAGTCCAGTGTACCCTGAACATAAAATTCATCACCATTAAGACCCAGGTTACTACCATCGTATGTCACGCCAGCAGGAATGAAATATTTAGTGTTTGACTGTATTTCCCAGCCATTCACACCAGCCATACTCTTGGCATCAGAAGGAACAGCGGGAGCCTCAGCCATGCTTGAAGTCACGCCCAACAAATTGATAACAGAAGAAGAAACGGCACGAGTGCCCATTGTTTCGAGGTCGTTGAAGTTTACGATACGATTTGCATCGCTCTTCACAAATGCAAAATCAGAAGAAGACGTAAGGTTTGCCTGTGCAGCACCATTGTTGTCAGACAAGCCGTCATCGGTAGAACACGCTGCCATCATAAGGGCGGCAGCACCGAATAACCAAAATTTTTTCATACTCAAATACATTTATTAAGTTCAACTTACATATTATTTCGCGGCAAAGGTAGCACTTCTTCTCAAATAATAAGGTATTACACTTGAATAAAAGCACAAAAAAAGTTAAAAAAGGTAACTTTTTACACCAAATTTCCTTCTTTTTGAGCAAAAGCGGATTAAGGGAGAGCATCTTTTGCTTCTTCAAGCACATAGCGTTTGTAGTAGGAAATCAACAAAGTTGTCAGTGGCAGGGCAATAATCAAACCGATGAAACCCAGCAACGACCCCCACACAGAGAGACTCAGCAGAATCACGGCAGCATTAAGCCCCGTCACATTGCCCATGATTTTCGGGGTCAGAATCGCATCCTGAATTGTCTGCACCACGGCAAACACCAACAAAGCTGGCAGCAGAATGCTCCAGAAATTCTCATTGGTGTCGTATGCTTTCAGCAAGGCCAACAGAATCGTAGGAATAAAACCCAGCGTCTGCAAATAAGGCACCAGGTTCAAGAACCCGATGAACAGTCCCAAAGGTATCGCCAGCGGGAAGCCGATGATTAAGAATCCGATGGCAAACAGTATGCCCACACACAGCGCAATCAGGCTCTGTCCACGGAAATAGCCATTCATGCCCTTCTCCACATCTTTTATTACCGCGTAAACAATGCCGCGCTTGGTGGGTGGAACCATGTGGATGATGCCATGGCTCATCTGCTCATAATCCATCAGGATAAAGAACAGGTACAGGATGGAAATGAGCGATGCCACAAGGCCCACAAGCGTGTTCACAGAGTTGGACAGCAGACTGAAGACCTGCGGCACACCGCGCTCCACCAGCGAAGACACATCCTTGATGGTCAGTGCATTCGCAATCTGGTCAAAATCGACATTGTGCTTGATGAACAACTCTATCTCGTCCGACACATAATTCACCATCTTGTCGGTCGTCACATAGTCTATGATCATCCCCTTCAGGCGGCCCACTTCCTCAATGATTGAAGGCATAATGAGGTAGCAAGCCCCAGCCAAGATTCCCGCAATGATCAGCAGTGTGACCACAATGCTCAGCACCCGCGACTTCAGCCTGCACTTGTACTGGAAGAAGCACACCACAGGATAAAGCAGATAGGCCACAAGCCATGCCAGAAAGAATGGCACCAGCACACGGCTCAGTTTGCGCAGCAAGATATAGACCAGCACAACCATCAGGACTGCCATCACAGCCCGTATGAAGCGGTCAAAAGTGATTTCCCTTGTTTTCATCTCTTCACTTTTTCTTTTAAGTTAGACACAGAATAATGCTAAGACACAAGCACTTTTCGTTAATTATTCGGCAAAGATAGATATAAAAATGTGAAAAAACGTTGTTTTCGCGCTTTTTTTTTCGCAAAGTTACAGTTAATTCATACTTTTGCAACATGCTATACATCGTACCAACGCCTGTAGGCAACATGGAGGACATGACCATGCGAGCCATCCGAGTGCTCAAAGAGGCCGACCTGATACTCGCAGAAGACACCCGCACATCGGGGGTCCTGCTCGCCCACTTTGACATCCACACGCCGCTCCTGTCCCACCACAAATACAACGAACACGAGACCGTGAACACCGTGTTGGCACGACTGCAAGCCGGAGAGACCATCGCCCTCATCAGCGACGCTGGCACACCGGGCATCAGCGACCCAGGCTTCCTGCTTGCACGCGAAGCGGCACGAGCCGGCATCGAGGTGCAGACACTGCCTGGCCCCACAGCTTTCGTGCCCGCGCTGGTCAGCAGCGGACTGCCCTGCAACCGATTCGTCTTCGAAGGTTTCCTGCCCCAGAAGAAAGGCCGACAGACTCGCATCGACCTCTTCCGCAACGAAGTGCGCACCGTGGTCTTCTACGAATCGCCCCGCCGTCTGGTCCGCACACTGGAGCAGTTTGCCGAAGCCTATGGCTCCGACCGCCCCGTCTGCGTGTCACGCGAAATCTCAAAGCTCCACGAAGAGCACATACGCGGCACCCTGGCCGAGGTCACCCAGCACTTCCGCACCCACGAACCCCTGGGCGAAATCGTCATCCTGCTGGGCGGAGTGGCCGAAGCGGAGGCCGACGAACCAGAACAGGCAACAAGCAGCGACCCCCTGTCGCTCATCATGGGAACTGCAAAATCCAAGAACAAATACAAAAACTAATAAAAACAGAGAAACATCATGAAACAGATCTTTATCCTTGCAGCCGTATGCGCTGCCCTGTGCACATCATGCGGCAACGGAACTGCCACAAGTTCCGACAAATCCGCCAGCGAGCGCGATTCACTCCAGCGCATCATTGACCAAAAAGACCTTGAAATCAATGATATGATGGGGCAAATCAACGATATTCAGGAAGGCTTCTCACTCATCAATCAGGCTGAAGGCCGTGTCAACATGCTGGCACAAAATGCCGAAGGCAACAACTCTACTGAGAACATCCGCGAGAACATGGAGTTCATCCAGCAGACACTGGCCGCCAACCGCCAAAAGATTGCCGACCTGGAACAGAAGCTGAAGAGCAGCAGCATCAATGCCTCCAAGCTGAAAGAGACCATCAGCGCCCTCACCCAACAGCTGGAAGCCAAAAACCAGGAACTGGAGCAACTGCGTGCAGAGCTGGCCGAGAAAGACGTGCAAATCGCTGCCCTCAACGAGAACGTGAACACCCTCACAGCCGAGAACACCGAGGTGAAGCAGCAGCGCGACGAAAGTCAGCAACTGGCTCAGGCTCAAGACCAACAGCTCAACACGGCATGGTACGTCTTTGGCACCAGCAAAGAACTGAAGGAGCACAACATCCTGAAAAAAGGCGATGTGCTGAAGGGCGACTACGACAAGGCATACTTCACGAAGATAGACATCCGCAAGACGCAGGTCATCCCCTTCTCGTCGAAGTCGGCCAAGCTCCTCACCACCCACCCCGCCGACTCCTACAGCCTGATGAAGGACACCAAGGGAGAATACACCCTGCGCATCACCGATGCACAGCGTTTCTGGAGCATCAGCAAATACCTGGTTGTGCAAGTGAAATAAACAGGACGCGCCGCGCACTGCACACTGCGAATTCCTATATAATATATAATGTGTATGCATCGTACAGTTTTCATCCTAATGGCTCTGCTCGCTGCCATGGGCCTGAGCGCACAGGACTGGGAGCCTATCGGCACATGGCCCTTCGAGTACAAGACCTTCCGTGTGGCCACCGTCTATTCGGGCGTGTTTAATGTCAAGAAGACACAAGTGCCATGCAACATCCATCTGGGCAACCAGACCCTCTGGTTCTCACGCAACGACACACTGATGGAAGCCCTGCAGGGCACCATCCTGCGCGTGGAATTCCCCAACGGTGACACCTTCATGCCCGTGAACGAAAGCCAGCAATTCGGGAAAATCATTCAGCAGGACACCCTCTGCGGCAAAGTAGCCCGTGTGCTGCATGTGCGCAGCGTGGACCAGAACGCTGTCGATAGGCGTGCTGTGGACATCATGAACAACTCGCAGAACCTGCAGCAGACTTCGCTCAACATGGGAGCCTGGGGCGCACAGCTCTCCGATGCCAACGCTGCCATCAACGAGGAAGAACTGCCCCTGCCCCTCATCAACACCTTCTACTACCAGTACAACGGCGAAATCTTCGAGGCCAAGGAGAAGAACATCCTCAAGCACATCGACCAGAGCCGCCGCAAGGAGTATCGCAACTACACCAGACAGGCGGAAATCATTTCCAACAACAAGTCCAGTATGCTGAAGGTGTGGAACGACTTCTTCGTGAACTACAGCAAGCCGCTGCACGTGAAGAAATAGGCTGCCGCCACACGCCGAGCACCGACCCTGCGACCCAAGAAAACAAGACGAAACCCATAGAACATACGGTTTCGTCTTGTTTTCTTTTTAGTGTGTTCTATCAATCGAGTTTTGAACAGAGAGAGAAGAATGAAAATTGAAGATTGAAGATTGAAGATTGTCCAATTGTCTATCTCTGTGTCGCTGTGTCTCTGTGTTCAATTGATAGAAGCGTGCAATGTTAAAAAGTCTTTCTTCATGCCAGAATAAATCTTACACGCAACTGTGCACAATAGTGTAACCCTCTCATAACGAGTAGCAAGAACACACTGAGGCAGTTACGCACAACACCCGTCGCGCTCACGTAGGCAATGCGTCGCGCTCGCGTAGGCAATCAAACCCAAACCATTGCCTACACGAGCGCGACGCATTGCTAACACGATTTAAACAAAAAGCCTTTTTTGAGGCTTCTGCTCAAAAAAGTACCGCCCAGATTTGTGTGGGTGAAGAAATGTCGTTACTTTTGCAGAAAGAAATGCGGCCACCCCATGCCCAAAGACCAAGGGAGCCGCCATGTAAAACCCTCAGAACAAGAAGAAAAGACACAGAGAAACTTAAACAAAAACACATACTAACCAAAGCATTAGCTATCTCGAAGTACCCCGAAAATTTGCCGATTTGAAAAGGTATTGAATAGATTTAGTTCGTGTTCACGCTGAGCGTGGGCAGAACTTATCATTCAATACAGGTTACGGCAAATACCTCGGGTACTTGATAAGGAAAGTTCACGCTTTCTTTATGCCCACAAGTACCCGACCAAGGATTGGACGTAACCTGTATTTCTTCCGATTTAGACTGATGTGCAACAAGCAATGCACATGGACAACATGGACGCAGACTTGAAGCCCACTCCGCAGCAGAAGGGGCAAATCAAGTCGAAGGAACGTGTGTCGAAGCATGGAGAGGTGTTCACCGCCGAGCGCGAGGTGAACGCCATGCTCGACCTCGTGAAGCAGGAAACGGAACGCATCGAGAGCCGTTTTCTGGAGCCAGCGTGTGGCGACGGCAATTTTCTCATCGAGATTCTGCGCCGCAAGCTGGCTGTGTGTGAACAACGTGTACAGCAGAAGCAGTGGACTCAGTTGCAGTACGAAAAACACGCAGTCTGGGCCGTCAGCAGCATCTACGGCATAGAGCTTTTGCCCGACAATGCCGAGGCTTGCCGCCAGCGGCTCTATGGCTATTTCTGTGAGCAATATGAGCGGCTGTTTGGCGAGGCGTGCAAGCCGGCGTGCCGCAATGCCGTGGCCTACCTGCTGGGGCGCAACATCATTATGGGCGATGCCCTGACCTACCGCCGAGTGGATCAGCCCGACGAGTGGATTGTGGTGAGCGAGTGGTCGTTCATTGGCGAGGGCAAGGTGGTCAGGCGCGACTACAGCTTTTCCTATCTGGTGGCCACCGGACAGGGCGGCGACCTCTTCAGCGACCAGCCCTGCGACACGTTTCCGCCTGTGTATTTCTTGAACTTAAGCCATGCAGCCTATGAAAATTGACACGTACAACCCCGATGTGCTCAACTGCCTGGCCAACCTGAGCAATGACGAGGTGTTCACACCGCCCACCCTGGCCAATCAGGTGCTCGACCTCCTGCCACAGGAGTTGTTCTCGTCGTCCACCAGCACCTTTCTCGACCCCGTATCGAAATCGGGTGTCTTCCTGCGCGAAATCGTCAAGCGGCTCGACCGGGGCCTTGCCCAGCAGATGCCCGACCGCCAGAGGCGCATCGACCACATTCTGCGCCACCAAGTCTTTGGCATTGCCATCACGGAGCTGACTGCCCAGCTCTCGCGCCGCTCGGTCTATTGTTCCAAGGATGCCAGCTGTCCCTACAGCGTCACGCGCTTCCCCTCCGAGAGTGGCAACATCCGCTACCGCCCGCTCCGTCACACTTGGGCGAATGGCAAATGCCGCTACTGCGGTGCCTCCCAAGAGGTCTATAATCGTGGCGACCAAGCCGAACAATACGCCTACCAGTTTATTCACACCGACAACCCACACACATTATTTAATAATATGAAGTTCGACGTAATTATTGGAAATCCTCCGTATCAGCTGGAAACTGGCGGAGCCGGGAAACAAGCGAAACCAATATACGACCTTTTTGTTAATCAAGCCATGAAATTGAATCCCCGATTTCTCACGATGATAATTCCATCACGTTGGTTTTCTGGCGGAATGAAACAACTGGAAGATTTTAGAGGAAAAATGATGAGTGACGGCCATATCCGCGTACTTGTAGATTATGCCAATGCAAAAGAATGCTTTCCCCAAAACAGTATTAGCGGTGGCGTTTGCTATTTCTTATGGGATAGAGACCATTCTGGAGATTGCAGTTTTACAAATATAAAGGCAGGACAAACCTCGACATTAATTAGACCCTTAGATGAATTTCCTGTTCTTGTCCGATACAACAATGCTGTTAGCATTCTTCATAAAACAAAAGCCCTAAAAGAGAACAGTCTTTCAGCAATTGTATCATCTTTATGCCCTTATGGTTTACCCACCAATTATAGAGGAAAGGATAGAGCCTTCAATAATGCCTTAATTCTCCATTCAAGTGAAGGCGAATCGTATGTAAATAGGAATGAAGTTTCAAAAGGGATAGAGTGCATTGACACATACAAGATAATAATGGGAAAAGTAAGCGCAGAACACGCAGGAGAACCAGGGAAAGACGGAATGTATCGCGTTTTAACAGCTTCAACACGTGTGATTGGGCCAAAAGAAATATGTACACATTCATATTTCATCATTGGCAATTATGAACAAAAAAAATTAGCAGATAATCTTCTTTGCTATCTTTATACTAAGTTTGTTCGTTTCCTTCTATTAGTAACAATGAGTTCTATTAACCTTTCCAAGTCTGTGTTTTGGGTAGTTCCCCTCCAAGACTTCTCCCACCCATGGACAGATGCCATGCTCTACGAAAAGTATAGCTTGACCGAAGAAGAGATAGCCTTCATAGAAAGCATGATACGCCCCATGGAATAAAGACATATCAATAAACATGAGCCTCCGCAGGCTCGCACGTTCTTTGAAAAAGAAGGGAAAGCCCAGAAAAGCGTTCACTTTTTTGGTGAATACAGAAAAGTTTCGTAACTTTGCCGCTGCAAAATCAACAAGACAATGGTCATTGAATATGAAAAAGACTATTTAAAGGAACTCTATGATTCGGGAGTCTGCAAAAACAAAAAATACAGATTTCAGAAACAAGTGGTGCAAAAGTATCAAAAGCGAATAGATACGCTGATGGCAGCAACACGCAAGGAGGATTTATTCGTTTTCAACTCGTTGAACTTCGAGTCACTTTCCAATGACTATTATTCCATACGCATAGATTATCACTATCGACTGGAATTTAAAATAAGAACAGAGGGCACTGAAACACTTGTAAGCATTTGCACCATTACAGACATTACGAATCATTATCAATAAAGGAACACTACAATGGAAACCATTAAAAGACTACCTACACATCCTGGCGATGTGCTGAAAGAAGAGATTGAAAGCCGAGGTATCTCGCAAAAGAAGTTCGCTGAGTTGCTGGATGTTCCTTACACACAGTTGAATGAGATTCTGAATGGCAAACGCCCCGTGTCAACAGACTTTGCCTTGATGGTGGAAGCAGCATTGGGCATCACGCCAGAGCTGTTAATCAATATGCAGAGCCGCTATAACATGGCTCTGGCCAAACAAAAGCCAGCTTTGCACACTCGCTTGCTCAACATCCGAAAGATGTGTGCTGCCATATTCTGACGATTTCTCCCCGACATTTTTTCAAAGCGCGTGCTATAAACAACTATTGCTTATGGCAGGGTGTGTCGTTGCCCTGCAACAAGCATCACTTGAATATCGTATTAAACCTTTTATAACAAGCGCGCTCATTGACATTTTGCGGGAGATTTCTTGTCGGTTTCGAGGAAAGCAGGTATCTTTGCCCACCAAAAAACAGCAAGCACATGAACGAAGAAACCAACAAAGCCGAGACGCCCGTACTGCGCAAACAAGCGAACTGGGAAGGGCTTTACTTCTACCAGAAGTCGAATGTGCTCTACCAGTTGACTTTCGCCTTCACAAGACGTTTCCTTACTCGCGGCGACCGCACCATCGACCAAATGGTGCAGGCTGCGCGTTCTGGCAAACAGAACATCGTGGAGGGTTCTGCCGACGGAGTGACCTCGATGGAGATGGAACTGAAGCTCCTGAACGTGGCTCGCAGCAGCATCAAGGAACTGAAGGAAGACTACGAGGATTACCTCACCTCGCGCCATCTGACCCGCTGGGCAACAGGCCACGACCGCTACGACGGTATGCTGAAGTTCTGCCGAAAGCACAACAGCATAGATGACTATCAGCCCTACTTTGAAAGATGGACAGCCGAGGAGATGGCGAACATCGCCCTGACCCTCTGCCACATGGTGGACAAGATGATGACCACCTACCAGAAGCAGCTGGAGACGGAGTTCATCACCGAGGGCGGCATCAAGGAACGCATGACCGCAGCCCGCCTGGGCTACCGCACCAACCAGCGCGAGGAGATTGCGCGGCTCAAGCAGGAGCTGGAGCAAGCCTATCGGCGAATAGCAGAACTGGAAGAAAGGCTGAAGGGCTTGAAGGGCTAGGCTTTCTAGAAAGACTAGAAGAACTAGAAGGGCTAGATTAACTAGAAGGGCTAGATTAACTAGAAGGGCTAGATTAACTAGAAAAACTAGAAAGACCAGCAACCTCCCGCAAGGCACAGCGCGCCATAACAACAGCTTATGGCAACAACAGAACTATTGCGCAGCAGGGTGGAAGGCCAGCCTTCCATCTATGCTTACGAACTGCCCGAAGTGCCTTCGCATCGCGGAATGCTGAAGGTGGGCTACACAGTGAGAACAGCGGAGGAGCGGGTGGCCGAGCAGTGCCGGACGGCTCACCTGAAATACAAGATTGTGCTGGTGCGGTCGGCCATGAAAGCTGACGGCACCTCGTTTGACGACCATGCGGTGCACCGACTATTGCGCGAGGCGGGATTCTACAACCCCGAAGGCGAGTGGTTCCGCTGCACGGTGCGGGATGTGGAACGTGCCATCCATGCAGTGAGGGCTGGACAAGAGACCATGCTGGAGCGCACGGAGACCTTCACCATGCGCCCCGAACAGAAGCTCGCCGTGGACCGAACCAGCACCTACTTCAAGTCTTTCCAAAATGAGGAGCAAAACGTGGTGCCCCACTTCTTGTGGAACGCCAAGATGCGCTTCGGCAAAACCTTCACCACCTATCAGCTGGCACTGCGCATGGGCTGGCACAGGGTGCTGGTGCTCACGTTCAAGCCCGCCGTGAAGACGGCCTGGAAGGAGGACTTGCTGACACACTGCGACTTCCGTGGCTGGCAGTTCTGCGAAAAGGGAGAGAACTTTGAGTTCAACAAGGTGGACGAGGCGAAGCCCTTCGTTTGCTTCGCCTCATTTCAAGATGTGCTGGGACGCAATGCTGCGGGCGGCATCAAGGCTACCAACGAGTGGATTCAGCAGGTGGAGTGGGACTGCATCGTGCTGGACGAATATCACTACGGCGCATGGGGCAAGCACGCCAAGGACTTCTACAACAAGCAGGACGAGGAACTGCTGGCACGTGCCGCCGAAGTGGGCGAACTGATGGCAGAAGACGCTGACAGCTGCAAGGAGGTGGAAAGCCGCGAGCTGTATGACGAGGGGCTGATGCCACTGACCACTCATGCCTATCTCTACTTGTCGGGCACGCCGTTCCGTGCCATCAGTACAGGAGAGTTTATCGAGGAACAAATCTACAACTGGACCTACTCGGACGAACAGCGCGCCAAGGAGGAATGGACGAAAGACCCGACGCGACGGGGAATGCCCAACCCCTACCAGGCTCTGCCCAAGATGGTGATGATGACCTATCAGCTGCCCGACAGCATCAAGGAGGTGGCCGACCAGGGAGAGTTTGACGAGTTTGACCTCAACGAGTTTTTCCGTGCCGATGAGCGCGGCTTTGTGCATGAAGAACACGTGCAGAAGTGGCTCGACCTGATTCGGGGCAGCTACAAGGAGAACATCGTGACCGAACTGAAGCAAGGCAGGGAGCGTCCGCCCATGCCGTTCTCGGACGTGCGGCTGGTCAGCTACCTGCAACACACGTACTGGTTCTTACCATCGGTGGCGGCATGTAAAGCCATGGCACGCCTGATGGAGAAACCTATCAACCGCTTCTACCACGACTACGAGGTAGTGGTGGCTGCCGGGGCCGAGGCGGGCATGGGGGCTGAGGCTGTGCACCCTGTGTATGAAGCCATGGCCCGCAATGGCGACCCCAGGCAGAGCAAGACCATCACGCTGTCGTGCGGCAAACTCTCGACGGGCGTGACGGTGCGCCCCTGGACGGGCATCCTGATGTTGCGCAATGCCCGCTCGCCTGAAACGTACTTCCAGGCAGCCTTCCGCGTGCAGTCGCCGTGGACGACACGCGACGAGCGGGGCAACGAGGTTGTCTTGAAGCCCTTCTGCTATGTGTTTGACTTTGCGCCGAACCGTGCCCTGCGACAAGTGGAAGAGTATAGTTGTCAGCTGAACCTGCAAGAACCGAATCCAGAGAAGAAGGTGGAGGAGTTCATCCGTTTCCTGCCCGTGCTGGCCTATGACGGCAGTTCGATGAAAGAGATTGATGCGGCGGGCATTCTGGACATGGCGATGAGCGGCACGACAGCCACACTGCTGGCCCGACGCTGGGAAAGCGCGGTGCTGGTGAATGTGGACAACACCACGTTGGGACGACTGATGAATTCGCCCGAAGCCATGAAAGCATTGATGAAGATTGAGGGATTCCGCTCGCTGAATCAAGACATTGAGACCATCATCAACAAGAGCGAGCAGGTGAAGAAAGCCAAGCGTGAACAAGACAAAAAGCTCACAGCCAAGCAGAAGAAAGAGCTGACAGAGGCTGAAAAGGAGTACAAGAGCAAGCGCAAAGAAATTCAGCAGAAGCTCATCAAGTTTGCCACACGCATTCCGGTGTTCATGTACCTGACGGACTTCCGCGAATACTCACTCAAGGATGTCATTGTGAATCTGGAGCCAGAACTGTTCCGCAAGGTGACGGGACTCAGCATCAGCGACTTCGACTTGCTGGTGAGCCTCAACGTATTCAACAGCGAGCTGATGAACGATGCGGTGTATAAGTTCAAGCGATATGAAGACAGCAGCCTCAGCTACACGGGCATTGACACCCACAAAGAGGCCGTTGTCGGCGGCTGGGACACAGCTATTGACAGAACGGAACTCTTCAAATAAGCGTTCCATTCTGTCATGCTTGTCAATTCTTATTCCCAACCCAAGGCTGAAGCACCGAGCACGGCAGCATTCTTGTCCATCAACGGACTGACAAGGAACTGCGCCTTGCGGCGGAAGATGTTGAGCACGGAGCGGTCGTAGGCTTCCTTGATGGGATTCATGATGAGGTCGCCCGCCTTGCAGAGTCCGCCAAAGAAGATGAAGGCTTCGGGGCTGGAGAAGGCGGCAAAGTCGGCACAAGCCTGTCCCAGCATGGTGCCTGTGAACTGGAATATTTCGTTGGCTACCTCGTCGACCTGGGCTGCAGCAATAGAGACATCGAGCGATTCGAGCTGCTCGGCTGGCTTGTTGCGCAGAAGCGAGGGGCGGTCGGTCTTTGCCAGAATTTCGCGTGCCGTGCGTGCCACGCCTGTGGCTGAACAATAGGCTTCCAGACAGCCTGTGCGTCCACAGCCGCACGGACGGCCCTGTGAAGAACGGTCCATGATGACATGGCCCAGCTCGCCAGCGAAGCCGTCGTGACCATACACCAGCTGGCCGTTGATGACAATGCCTGAGCCTACGCCTGTGCCCAGCGTGATGACAATAAAGTTCTTCATGCCCTTGGCTGCACCGTACATCATTTCGCCCATGGCCGCAGCATTGGCATCGTTGGTCATCTTGACGGATATGCCCAGCTCCTTCTGGAACATATCGGCCAGGGGCACTACACCTTCGTGAGCCCAGGACAAGTTGGGTGCATACTCTATGGTGCCCGTGTAATAATTGGCATTGGGGGCACCAATGCCCATGCCCTGAATGTTCTGTGTGCCGCCTACCTGCTCAATGAGCGGACGCACACAGGCCACGCCTGCATTGACAAAATCGACAGCCGTCGTATATTTGCCTGTCTTGATACTACTCTCACAAAGGATTTTGCCTTCGGCATCTACAATGCCAAACACGGTGTTGGTTCCACCCAGGTCCACACCAATCACGTATGGTTTCAGTTTTTCCATAGTATATATACGTTTTTTTGAGGTTTGCTTTTTTGTGGCTATGCCGTTTTATGGTGCAAAGTTAACACATTTCTTTTTTATACCGAATAAAATGCGTAATTTTGCACGCAAAAACGTTAAAACATAAAAAACGTAAGCACGCAAAAGACACATGGAACTCCTCAACATACACTTCTTTGGGCTTGACTTCACCAGCACATTCCAGGAATGGATGCAGCAGGTGGGTATTCTTGACGAAATACTGAAAGGTTTCATCATCGGCATCATCGTGTCGGCTCCCATGGGACCTGTGGGCATCCTGACCGTGCAGCGCACCCTGAACAAGGGGCGCATGGAGGGACTGGCCACGGGCATTGGGGCTTCGGCCAGCGACTTTCTGTATGCCATCGTGACGGGCTACGGCATGTCGTTTGTCATCGACATCATCGAGAACCCTGCCATCGCGCTCATCATCAAGATTGTGGGCAGTGTGCTGCTCTTTGCCTTCGGTGTCTATACGTTCCGCTCTGTACCCAAGCAGCAAAAGATGCTCGATGACATTCCCACGCCAACCGAATCGGGTAGCCTGACATCCTACGCCATGTCGGGCTTTGCCGTCACTGTGAGCAACCCACTCATCATCTTCATGTTTGTGGCCCTGTTCGGTCAGTTCACCTTCATCTTGGTTGACAACATCATCCCGCAAATCATGGGCTACCTGGCCATCATCGGCGGTGCCTTCTTCTGGTGGTTCAGCCTCACGTGGCTCATCGACAAAGTGCGCACGCGGTTCAATCAGCGCATTCTGTGGTGGATTAACCGCATCATCGGCATCATCGTCATGGTGGTCAGCGGCATCATCATCATATATACTGTAACTGGCCACGCCATTCCATTCACCCTATAAGACAAGATTCGTCCAATTGTAAATCGTCTAATTGTCAAATTCATGTATATCTCCGAACAACTCAAGAAGTCAAGCATCGCTGAATACCTGCTCTACATGTGGCAGGTGGAAGACGTGATTCGTGCCTACGGACTCGACATCGACGACATTTCTGAGCACTATATTCCGCACTTCGAGCTGGAGCCTGAACGTGCCGTAGAACTCATTGGCTGGTATGAAAACCTCATCAACATGATGCACGAAGAAGGCGTGGAAGAAACTGGACACCTGCAAATCAACCAGAACATCATCATCCTGCTGAACGACCTGCACCTCCAACTGCTGAAGTCGCCGAAGTTTCCCTTCTACTCCGCCCAATACTACAAGGCCCTGCCCTTCATCGTAGAACTACGCCAAGCCAAAAAGAACAAGGGCGAAGAGGAAAAGAGCGAAATCGAGACCTGCTTCGATGCCCTCTACCTCGTCATGCTCATGCGTGCACAGAAAAAAGACATCGCCCCCGAAACAGCTACCGCCATCGACAACATCTCCAAACTGCTGGCCATGCTCAGCGAATACTACCGACAGGACAAAGCCAACGAACTGGAGTTGGACTAAAAGGCCATAATACCCACGAACCATTATGAACGAAATCTTTACACCTGCTCAAACCGTCAGCAGAACTTACCTGAGAAGTTTCATCAATGAGGAAGACTTCCTGCGGTTCAAGAATGCGTTAAAAACATTTCTTGCCAACTTCGATGAGCAGGGGAAAGAGGAATACAACAAGACACTCGTCCGCGACTTCCTGAAAGAAGCCTTTTATAATAAAACAAATGCCATCAACACATACGGGGATGCAGACTCGGCTATCTATGGCACTGTACAGGCCAAGGGCAGTGTGCCACTGGTGCTAATCGAAGCCAAAAGCCGAAGAAGTGCGGACATGATTGACCATAGGCATTTCAACCGAAAGGCACTACACGAACTGGTGCTCTACTATTTGCGCGAGGAAATAGGCCAAGAAAACTTCGCCATTACTAATCTCATTATTACAGACGGCATTGAATGGTACGTTTTCAAAAAGAAGCTGTTCCTCGACCTCTTTGCCAGAGACAAGAAGTTTGTGGACAAATGCCTGTCAATGGACCAGAGCGCGGCCTACTCCACCGAAGACATCTATAAAGTCATCAAGCAGCATGTGGCTAAAGTAAAAGATGACATTAACTGCACACACTTCAGCATGAATGATGTTGCAAAGCTGATTGAGAGTGATGACCTGTACACACAGCCACAGTTCCGTGCCATCTACAAACTGCTGTCACCCATTCATTTGCTTGAGCTGCCCTTCATAGCCGACAACAACACGCTGAATCAGGCATTCTACAACGAGCTGCTCTATATCATGGGACTGGAAGAGGTGCTGGACAGCAACACCAATCTGCTCAAGATAAAACGACTGAAGCCCAAGAAGCGTCAACAATACTCCATGCTGGAGCAAGCCATATCGCTACTTGAAGACCGCCCCGACATGGGAGGCGAAGCTGCCATAGAGGATGCTGCACTGGGGCTGGTGCTGGAATGGACGAACCGCATCCTCTTCTTGAAATTGCTGGAAGCACAGTTAAAGGACTTCGATGAAGACAACTCGTTTCGGCCACTTCTCACCATCGGACGTTTGCCAAGCTACCAGGATTTTTATGAACTGTGCATGAGGATGCTGGCCAAGAACTATGATGAACGCACAACGTCTTTCGTGGAACGCTTTCCCGATGTCCCTTACCTGAATAGTTCGCTTTTTGAATTGTCCGAAGCCGAACTGAAATACTTTTCCATCAATGCCATCAAGGCAGGCGAGATGGAAGTTTACGCCAACACTGTTGTCAAAGACGGGAATCACAAACGAAGGGGAAAGATGCAATCGCTCGAATACCTCTTCCACTTCTTAGGTTCCTATAATTTTGGGGCCGACAGCCTGGAAACCAAAGATGCCAGCACCATTATCAATGCGGCTGTACTCGGACTCATCTTTGAGAAAATAAACGGCTACAAGGATGGAGCCTTCTTCACGCCTGGCTACATTACAGAATACATGTGCCGCAGTGTCATTCGCGACACGGTAGTAAACAGGTTTAACGAGGCTGAAGACTGGAACTGCCAGAACTTCGACGAACTGAAAGAAAGAATAGACTATTACAATCGTGACTTCCGCACCAAAGCCAACCACATTATTAATAATATAAGAATCTGCGACCCAGCTGTGGGTAGCGGGCATTTCTTGGTGTCAGCACTGAACGAATTGATACTCATCAAGCATGAGCTGGGCATTCTGCAAGACCAGGACGAACAGCCCAACCGACTGAAAGGCTATCATATCAGTGTGGAAAATGATGAACTCGTACTAACAGACGAAGACGACAAGGTCTTTAAATATCGCCCCAGTTCGCCTGATGCACAACGCATACAGGAAGCACTGTTTGAGGAAAAGCGCACCATCATTGAGAACTGCCTTTTTGGTGTAGATATTAATCCCAAAAGTGTGGACATTTGCCGATTGCGCCTTTGGATTGAACTACTTAAAAATGCTTACTACTATAAAGACGAAAAGGGAAAACGAAAACTCCAGACCCTGCCCAACATTGACATCAACATCAAGTGTGGCAACTCTTTGCTGTCAAAGAATCCCGTCCGCCAAGGCAATGCCGTGGTCGAATTGAAGATGTTTGAGTTACAAAAGCTGCAGACGTACAAAGAAGATGTTGCTGCATACAAGCATTGTTCCGACAAAAAACGCAAAGCCGAAATCAAGGCAAAGATTCAGCAGTTCAGAGACAGTTTCATCGCGCAGGGCTATCAGCAAAACTTTTTCGACATAAGAGGCAACAAGGAATACATTAGCGACGACATCTACAGCAACAGCCTCGAATGGATGTTTGACTATCCCGAAATTTTAGATGACGAAGGGAGGCTGCTGGGCTTCGACATCATCGTGGGCAATCCTCCATACGTCAGTCTGGAAGAACAAAAAGAACTGTCAAAGGCTTACGGAAAACTGAAAACACAAGGTCTGAGTGAAAACAAAAAGCCTGTCTATACAACTTACGACCCTCGTGGCGACCTCTACATGCTATTCGTGGAACGTGCCATCTCTTTACTGAAACCACACGCCTACCTAACATTCATCATCCCGAACAAATGGATGCGTGTAGGCAGCGGAAAAGGATTGCGACGTTTCCTGCTCAGCAACAATTTGACACAGCTGGTAGATTTCTGCGACAATCAGGTATTTCCTGAAGCCACAACTTACACGTGTATCATCAGAATGACAAACGAGGATTCTGAAGCACAATTCCTTTCGTCTCGACCAGAAAAGCTTAACAAGAAAACCTTGTTTGTTGACATCAAAAATAAAGAAGAACTCTTTCCAAAAGCAGGACTAAATGATGGAATTTGGATAACATCTTCGTTAAGAAACCACCAGCTTGTAGCAAAGCTAAAAGCCGAAATGCCAACGTTGGGTGATTTAGTGGGAAAACAATCCTACCGAGGCATATTGACTGGACTGACCGATGCATTCCTCATTTCAGAAGAAAAGCGAAACCAGCTTATTGCGGAAGATAGTAAAGCTGAATATGTTATTCGCCCGTTCCTGCAAGGACGCAACTTGAAAGCTTTTGCAAAAGCCCAAGCCGAGAACTATGTATTATTCCTGCCCAAAGGTTTCACAAAGAAAGGCATGGGCTGGGAACAAGATGCTGAAGGAAAGCCCGAAGAGCAAGAAGCTTGGACCTGGTTTAGCAATACCTACCCTTCGATAGCCAAACACTTGCAACCATTTGCAGACAGAGGACGCAAACGGTCAGACAAAGGCGACTATTGGTGGGAACTCAGAGCCTGCTCGTATTACGACAAGTTTGAAAAGCCCAAGATATTCTATCAAGTGTTGCCTGTAAAACCATGCTTTGTTTATGAAGAAACCGACATTCTTTGCAACAATTCCGTCTGGTTTATTCCCACACAAGATAAACGACTGTTAGCATTACTAAACTCCCAACCTGCATGGTGGCTAATGAAAGAATTTTGCCCACTAATCAGAAATGGCTGCCAACTCATTTGGGACAACCTACGCCAAATTCCCGTACCCAAAGAATTGCCCGAAGAACTGGCCACCTATGCAGACAAACTGATAGACGCCACACGCACAGCCGACCAAGAGAACTACAACAAAGTTTATGAAGAACTCAACAGATACGTAGAAGAACTATATGGTCCAGCACTAAACAAATAACAAATAAAATCATGAACATTCTTATCACAGGCTGCAACGGGCAGCTGGGCAACGAGATGCAACTCCTTGCCAAACAGAATCCACAGCACAAGTATTTCCTCACGGACATTGTCATCCCCGAAGGACTTGATGCCACCGTGCTCGACATCACCAACCGTCAGGCCGTAGAGGACTTCGTGGAAACAAATCAGATTGACTGCATCGTCAACTGCGCAGCATTCACGGCTGTTGACAAAGCAGAATCAGCAGAAGAACTCTGCTACCTGCTCAACAACACAGCTCCAGGCTATCTGGCCGAGGCTGTGGGCAAACGTGGCGGCAGTATGATACAGGTCAGCACCGACTACGTCTTTGACGGCACAAACCACACGCCCTACACAGAAGACCAGCCCACCTGCCCCAACTCCGTCTATGGCCGCACCAAGCTGGCCGGCGAAGAGTCCGTCAAGACGAACTGCAAAAACAGCATGATTATCCGCACGGCATGGCTCTACTCCATCTACGGCAACAACTTCGTCAAGACCATGATTCGCCTGGGCAAGGAGAAACCCGAACTTGGTGTCATTTTCGACCAAGTGGGCACACCTACCTACGCCCGCGACCTGGCCGTAGCCATCATGACAGCCATCAACAAGGGCATCGTGCCGGGCACATACCACTTCTCCAACGAAGGTGTCATTTCGTGGTACGACTTCACCAAAGCCATCCACCGCATCTGCGGCATCACCACCTGCCATGTGCGTCCGCTCCACACCAGCGAATACCCCACCCCCGCAGCACGTCCCCACTACAGCGTGCTCGACAAAACAAAAATCAAGCAGACCTACGGCATCGAAGTTCCTTACTGGGAAGACAGCCTTGCCGAATGTATCAGCAAGCTGCAATAGCTCAATGCCACAGAATTTGCAAAACTGTGCAAATGAAAAAAGACTGGGACGTGTGCCCAGTCTTTCTTTATTATATATAATGTGTAAACACTAATTGCCCGTGCTCAGATAGATTTCGATGAGGGCGGTGATGTCACCGACGGTGAGTTTGCCGTCTCCGTCAATGTCCCAAGGATTGTCTTCGGGGTCTTCGGGGCCTGGGCCGGGTTCAGGAATCTTCACTTCGTCGGGCGAGAATTGCCAGCTGTGGAACTTGGCAGACTGAGCTTTGGGGAAGACAAAGTAGAGGTAGTTTTGCAGAGCATTGACAGTGCTACTGAGGTTCACCTGAATGGTGGTGTCGTTCTCACATTCAAAGTTGACGATGGCAATGGGTTCTGCATCGAGGCTGCCCAGACGGACTTCCATGGTGCCTGTGCCTTGCAGGGTGGCGTAGAGGCTCTTGGCTCCTTCGGGGTAGTCGGCATTGGCGAACTGCACACCGCGCAGCAGGGTCCAGTCGCCCGCACTGATGGCTGACACACTGGCCAGACCTGCGGAGTCTGTGTTTTCAGCCTTGATGCCAGCTGCACCAGCCACGGTGGTTGCACGCTGCTTGTCGTATGGATTCAGACGAGCTGCGGTGATTTGCGACACTCCCGTCAGCGAGGCTGTGTTGGCATTCAGTGTGGCCATCTTTGCCGTGCCTTCCACAACGGTCAGCTTGTTCATCTGCAAATTGCGGTAGCCGCCGCTGTAGCCCAACTGACTTTCGAGCCACTGCGTGTGGTAGAAGAGGTAGTAAGCTGAGCCAAACTTCTGCAAGTGGCTGTGGTTGTTGCCATACGGGTAGCCAATGCGACCAGGGTTGGGCAGTATTTCGCCCTTGTACGACCACTTGTCGGCCATGGGGTCGGAGGCTGTCAAATAAACAATTGAACAAGGTGTGGGAGCCTTGGCCGAACTATAGGAAGACCAGTCGTCGGCAATGGTCCAGCGTGTGCAATAGCTGTAAACCCACTTGTTGCCGATGTAGTTGAGTTCGTTAGCCTCGAAATGGCAGGGAGCAGAAATGGGCTGAATGTCACCGTCAAGAGAGATAAGGTCGCTGCCCAGTTTCACGATGCGTGCATTGCCGGGCTGAAGATTTGTGCCCTTGACATCGCCGCCGCCGAAGGTGAGGTAGGCTTCAGAGCCGTCGGGCTTGATGGCTGCACCGGGGTCGATGATGTTGGAGATAGTGCCCAGCCCCGATGTCTTGCTGTCGATGAGCGCATGACCCAGCGGGTCAGTCCAGGGACCAGTGGGCGACGTGGCTGTGAGCACGCCAATGCCCGCACCAGAGTTGGTGAAGTACATGTAGAAATGAGTAAGTCCGTCATCCTCCACACGGCTGATGATGCTGGGTGCCCACGAAGCAGAAATCCACGGAGCAATGGCCTTCACGTCAATGGTGCCATGGTTGGTCCAGTTCACCATGTCGGCTGTGGACATGCAGACCAAAGTGTTAATCTTGCTGTACTTGTTAGCCTGCAAGCCATTGCTGGCATCAAACTCCTGCTGGTCATTGGTGCCATAGACATAGAGACGACCGTCGTACTCAATGGCCGTGGGGTCTGCACAGAAGTTGTAGGGGTTAAGCGGGTTGCCATAGGTAGGCAGCTTGGGCGATGTAGCCAGTTCTGCTTCGGCTGTGCTGTCGGGGTTTTCCACCTTTTCAAAGACGAAGGTGTAGAATGTAGCTGGCTGCAAGGCAATCTTCAGCTTCTTGGTGCCGTCAGTATATTGGTCGGTCAGGTCAACCTTCTTGGCATTGACAGCATCGTTTGTGACAATGGCTGTAATCTTTGTGGGATTGATGGGGGTGTTGATGGTAAGGTTATATACTTCGGCTGAAGGATTGAGCACAAAGACAGAAAGCGTATCACCACCCTTGCTCATATAGGCCGAACCGCCAGCAAGCCCTGATGCATACGTGCCGATGAGGTTCGACTTGATGCGTGTCTTGCCCGTGGCATACTTGGCATAGTGGCTGAAGACATAGGCGCGCTTCCATAACTCGGTGTCGCTGCCACCGTGGTTGCAGGCAAAGAAGTCGTCGAGCATGTTGTAATAAACGTAGCCGTTGTAGCCGTTCTGCAAGGCTTGTTCGATGTTCTTAATCATTTCAAACTCGTAAGAAAACTGGCCGCTGTAGGAGCTGTTGTAGTCAATGAGGAACTCGGTCATCCACATGTGCTTGCCCGTCTTGCTGGTCACATTATTTATAAAGGAGAGGTCGTTGGAGCCGTAGAGGTGATTGCCCCACACGTCGATGTTATCTACAGCGTCCTTCATGCCCACCAGCGTGTTGTTGTAGTTGGCCTGTCCCCAGCCGAAGGTTTCGGGACCCATAATCTTGCACTTGGGGTCAACGGCTGCACGAGCAGCCTTTACAGCGGCAGCCATCTGCTTGGGCGAATAGATACAGCTTTCGTAGCTGGCGTGCTCCACTCCGTTATCGGTAGCCGTCGGGGTGTAGTCACATTCGTTCTGAATGGAAATCATGTCGATGGGGCATCCCTTGGCCTCCATTGTGGCACGATAACGCTCCAGGAATTTGGCAAAAGCGGGGATGCTGTCATCTATGATGGTTCCGCCATTGGAACCTTGTCCGCCCCATGTATGCTCGACCAGCGGCCATACCCACGTGCCAAACTCATTCTGGTAATTTGATGTCCTGCTGGTCTTGTACTTCTTGGGCGGTGTCCATGGTGTAGCAAACACCTCCACGTCGTGATTGATGCTGCGTGCCCAGCGAATGGGATTGCCATACTCGCCCCAGTTGTTTTCGTTGGGATTGATGCGGACACGCATGATGTTCAGTCCCACCTGGTTCTCGCCCTGCCCCCAGAGCAGGTTCACCTTCTGCTGGGTGTAAACGTCGGCCCACTGGCCATTCATGCCAGTGCCACCGAAGCCGTCGATGTACTGGTACCTGGTTGAACGGCTCAGGGTGATGGTAGCCGTCTTCTGCGAAAAGGCAGTCAGCGAGAGGGCTGCCAACGCAGTAGTCAAGAGTGTTCTTTTCATATTACTAATGTTTATTCTATTGTGATTCGTTCTATAACAATACCCGCATCCAGGGGAGCGAGGGTCAGAGTGTGTACACCATCAGCCGTGGCAGAGAAGTTGACCTTCACCCGGCGGCGGTTGATGCGTTCCTTGGCCCAGTCAAACTGCTGGTCACCCGTGGCGTTGTTGAACTGGATGACAGCCGAGCCATTGGTATTGAGGGTGACGGGCGCACTGCCGTCCACGGAGTAGTTCAGCCGCATACCTCCCTGCACGTCGTTGAAGGGGAAGTTGGGTGCCAGGGCAAAGGTGATGGTGGCCGCTTGCTTGTTGGTTTTGAAGCGGTACGTAATGCTGCTGCCATCCGTCTTTTCGCTGTAGGGCATCAGTGCAATGGCCGACTTGTAGATACCGAAGTCGGGAATGAGCGTCCACTGCGCGTTCTGTGCATCGGTCTTTTCAGCATAGCAATCTGCATCAATGACTACTTTCCCTTGATATTCAGCAATGACGGGCGCGGTGGTGGCCACACGCTTCACGGCTGGCTGTATGTTGTGCTTTGGATTGTTCCATGAAACATAGCCAATGTGTACCTCGTCCATCATGTGGTTCCACTTGCCGCCCGCAATGTTGTGGTTGTAGTCGGCACAGAGCAGCGAGTCCTTCTGATAGCACTGAACCACGCGCTCAGCCCATTCGTTGGCAGCGGGGTCGCCAATGCTGGCCAGCTGTTCGTTCCGTGCCAGTGCGTAGTACATTTCATACATGTTGGCCATGCCACGGATGGGGAACAGGATGAGTTCGTTGTAAGCATCGCGATATTCCGTAGGCAGCGTGATGTACTGCGCCAGGGCATCGGCTTCGAGCATCTTGTATTCAGCCAGGTGCTTGTCCCACTCGCCGCTCTGCAAGTTGTAGGTGTTCTTGGCCAGTTGCTCGGCGGTGCGGCGATGGGCATATTTGCACTGGAGGTTGAGGATGCGGGCAGCATCCTTGGCCTGTGTTTCGCCAAACTGCTGACGGCAGAAGTCTTCAGTGTAGGCCATGAGGTTGTCGGCTGAGAACTGGGTGGGATTCCATGCCTCCTTAAACCAGAAGTCAATGGGGAACTCCATCGGCTTGAGGTCGCCCACATTGAGCACCCACAGCTTGTCAATGCCAGCACGATAAGTGAGGTCAAGCTGTTCCCACAGGCGTTGCACCTGACTCACGTTGAGCCACTTGCTGTTGCGTGGAGCACCCACATAATCCACATGGTAGTACATGCCGTAGCCACCCGGATGGCGTTTCTGCGGCTGTGCGGTTGTGCGGTTGTGCGGTTGTGCGGTCTTCGTGTCGGGCAGCATACGCACATTGCCCCAGTTGTCGTCACACAGCAGGAGGATGACGTCGTCGGGCACCTTCATGCCCATTTCATAATACTGCTGCACCTCCTTATACAGTGCCCACACCTGCGGCACGTCTTTGGCTTTCTTGCCCGTAGCTTCGGCAATGAGCTTGCGCTGGTGAGCCACAATGCGCTCCATCAGTGCCACATCGGGCTTTTCGGCCATGGGTTCGTCGCCGTTACCGCGCATACCGATGGTAATGACATCCTCGGTGTCCTTCATGCGTTCAATGCCTTCACGCCAGAAGTTGACCAGTTCGTCGCGGTTGGTGTCGTAGTTCCAGGGGCCACGTGTCTTCACCCGTGTCCACTCCTGGTGTGCCTTTGCGCAGGGTTCGTGGTGGCTGGTGCCCATGATGATGCCCATGTCGTCGGCAGTCTTCAGGTTCAGCGGGTCATCGGCATAGAAGGCTGCTGCCCACATAGCTGGCCACATGAAGTTGCCCTTCAAGCGCAGCAGCAGTTCAAACACCTTCGCGTACATCTTATGATTGAAACCGCCAAAGGTGCTGTGCGCCCAGTTGCCCATGCAGGGCCACTCGTCGTTGATGAAGATGCCGCGATACTTCACGGCGGGTTCCCCGTCGGTGTACTGGCCCAGACGTGCATAGACTTCGCTGTGTTTCTGCACCGGCACATCGGCCCACCAATACCAAGGCGAAACGCCCAGCTGACGCGAGAGTTCGTAGATGCCGTAGATGGTGCCGCGCTTGTCGCTGCCCGCAATGACGATGCGGTCGTCCTGCACGTCGATGATGAACTTTTCGTTCTTGCCTTTCAGTTCCTTGGCATAGAGTTTCTTGTCAATCAGGCTGCTCTTGCCGTAGGTGCCCACCACGATGGGGGCATGGGCAGAGCCTGTCACTGCCTGCAGGTCGGTCTGCAAGTTCTTCAGGGCTATCAGCACACCAGGATAGTCAGCCTCATCACACTGCACCGTGGCAGCAGTGCCCGTCAAGCGCAGGGCCGTGGATGAAGGCTGGGTGAACGTAACAAAGTCATCGGCTGCCCACAGGGTGAAACAGCTCATAAACAGCAGAAGGAAGAGTCGTAGTTTCATGTGCGTTTCATTTTTGGTCGCAAAATTACACTTTTTTAGCAAAAAATCCTTTCGTAAATTATATGTAACTTTTAGCCCCACGTTACAAAACTGCAAGAACGAGAGCTGAAAACCAAAGAAATGATACACGAGAAAAAGTTTTCGTACAGCCGAACACTTTATTATATTAAGAAAAAGAAGTAACTTTGCCGCAAATTATTGTTAAGACCATGAAGCGGCAATTCCTTTTCATCACCTTGCTGTTGTGCCTCTCCACAGCCTGGGCACAACGCGAGAAAATCAACTTCGACTTTGACTGGGAGTTTCGGCTCACCAGCGACGATGACCGCAAGCCCATTGACCCAGACTGGCATCCCGTACAGTTGCCCCACGACTGGAGCATCAGCCAGGTGCCAGATGGCAGACTGACGGGTTGCAATGGCCACCTGCATGGCGGTGTGGGCGACTACCGCAAGACATTCAGCATTCCGGCGAAAGACAGGGGGCGTGCCATCAGCATCCTCTTCGACGGCATCTACAACCGCAGCACGGTCTGCATCAATGGCCACAAGCTGGGCTTCCGTCCCTACGGATTCTGCTACATCGAGTACGACCTGACCCCCTACCTCAACTACGGAGGCAGCAACCAACTGACCGTGAACGTCAATTCGCCCAGTGCCAACGACAGCATTGCCCGATGGTACACGGGCAACGGCATCTACCGACACGCCTGGCTCATCAAGACCAGCCCGGCACACATCAAGACCTACGGCACCTACATCGTGACCCGTGGCAACCAGGTGACCATCCGGACGGAGACGGTGGGCAACATCGGCAAACCCCGCCTTGTCCACAAAATCTTCGATGCACAAGGCAAGCAAGTGGCCAAAGGCAACGGCGAGGAATCCATCGAGGTGAAGAACGCCACCCTGTGGAACGGCATGGAGAATCCCTACCTCTACCGCGTGGTCACCACCCTGTATGACGGCAGCAAACAGCTCGACACCTATGAATCCACCTTCGGTTTTCGCACCGCTGAGTTCACCAGCGACCGTGGCTTCCTGCTCAACGGCAAGCCGCTCAAGCTGAAAGGCTTCTGCCTGCACCAGGACGATGCGTGCTTAGGCTCTGCCCTGCCCCTGCGCAGCATGGAGCGGCGACTGGAGATGTTCAAGGGCTATGGCGTGAATGCCGTGCGCTGTTCCCACAACCAGCCCGCGCCAGAGTTTCTTGATCTCTGCGACAAGATGGGCTTCATCGTGATTGACGAAGCCTTCGACAAATGGAAATCGGGCTACTATGCCGAGTGTTTTGACGAGTGGTGGCAGCGCGACCTCAGCAACATGATAGTGCGCGACCGCAACCATCCCTGCGTCGTTACCTGGAGCATCGGCAACGAGCTGCAAGAGGCTTGGGACGGCACGGGCGAGGGCGTGAAGCGTGCCCAGATGCTGCAAGACTTCGTGCACCAGCTGGAGCCTACGCGCCAGGTCTGCATGGCCTGTCAGAACAACCACAACGGCCAGTTCTCTGGCGTGACCGACGTGGTGGGCTACAACTACCTTGAAGCCCGAATGCTCAGCGACCACAAGCAATTTCCGCAGCGCAAGTTCCTGGTGACAGAAGAACTACCCTACTATTGCGGGGCTGAAGGCAACATCCGTGCCTACGACACCAACAACCCCTGGAACATCATTGCCGCCAACGACTTCATTGCGGGTGGATTCATCTGGACGGGGCAGGACTACATCGGCGAGGCTTCGTGGCCCAGCAGCGGATGGCCCACAGGACTGATTGACCTGAGCGGCAGGGAGAAGGCGCAGGGCCTGTGGCACCGTGCCGCCTGGAACCCGGACAAACCCGTGGTGGGCATCGCCGTCAGGGACAACGCCCTGGACATCGACCACGGACGCGACCTGTGGCAGTGGCCCAACATGGCCAGCATCTGGAACTTCCCCTTCCGCTACGAGGGGTTGGTCGTGGAGGTCAACACCATCACGAACTGTGAACGGGTGCAACTCATTATTAATAATAAGGTGATGGGCGAAAAGCGTACCGCCGACTACCCCAACCATACCATCGTGTGGAACGTGCCCTACACCCCTGGCCACATCGAGGCCAAGGGCATCAACGGCACCGACACCGTGGCCTACTACGACCTGCGCACGGCCAGCCAGCCTACCCAACTGCAAGCCACGGCAGACCGCACCCAGCTGACGGCTGACGGGCAAGACCTCTGTTACATTCAGCTGCAACTGCTCGACAAGGACGGCATCCCCGTGCAGCACGAAAACCGCCACATCCGCGCCACCATCGAGGGCGAGGGCATCCTGCGCGGCTGCATCAACAACAACCTGCGGCGCACCACCCCCTTCACCAGCACCGAGGACGACACCCACTTTGGGCGTGCCTTTGCCATCGTGCAGACCACGCGCAAGGCTGGCCCCATCCGCGTGCGATTCGACTGCGAAGGCATGGCTCCCGTCATCCTAACGCTCAGCAGTCAGTAAGACATTTGGTCTGGCTCGCATAGGCAATGCGTCGCGCTCGCGTAGGCAATGTGCCAGGTTTAATTGCCTACGCGAACCGAGCGAAAAGCCTATGCGAGAGAAACGGAAAGACAGCGGCTTTTTAGTCCCTTAAAATCAAGAACTAACTGAGAGCGAATCGTTTGAAAAGAAAACGCTTTATTTTACTCATACTGCAAAATAGTTAAAAATATGAAAAAAACTTTTGTTGCACTTACGGCATGGCTGAGCCTCTTCAGCGTGGGCCATGCGCAAGACACACCCCTCATGGGCTGGAGCTCGTGGAACAGCTTTGGTTTCCAAATCAGCGAGCAAATCATCTGTCAGCAAGCCGACGCTATGGTCTCGTCGGGACTGAAGGACGCTGGCTACAACTACATCAACATCGACGACGGCTACTTTGGCGGACGCGATGAAGACGGCAAGCTGCTCATCCACCCCACCCGATTCCCCAACGGAATGCGCCCCGTGGTAGATTACATCCACAGCAAGGGCCTGAAGGCGGGCATCTACAGCGACGGTGGCCCCAACACTTGTGCCAGCTACTTCGGTGGCGACACCATCGGCGTGGGCGTGGGCCTGTGGGGACACGACAAAGCCGACTGCCAGCTCTTCTTCCGTGACCTCGACTTCGACTTCATCAAGATTGACTTCTGCGGCGGTTCGCCCTACCACAACAAGGACAAGCGCAAGCTCTCGGAACGCGACCGCTACACCGACATCTACCGTGCCATTCAGGAAGTGGGCAAGAAGGATGTCCGCGTGAACGTGTGCCGCTGGGACTACCCCGGCACATGGGTCAGCAAGGTGGCTGGTTCGTGGCGCACCACCCACGACATCGCTTGCGACTGGAAGAACGTGGCCGACATCATTCAGCAGAATCTTTATCTCTCGGCCTACGCCAGCAAGGGACACTATAACGACATGGACATGCTGGAGGTGGGACGCGGACTCAGCGTGGAGGAAGACAAGACCCACTTCGCCCTCTGGTGCATCATGAACAGCCCGCTGCTCGTGGGTTGCGACATGAACAAGGTGAAGCCCGAAGCCCTGGCACTGATGGCCAACAAGCGGCTCATCGCCCTCAACCAGGACTGGCTCTGCCAGCAAGCCTACCCTGCACAGAAGATTCAGGGCTGCTTCGTGCTGGTGAAGGACATCGAGACACGCTATGGCAACAAGCGCGCCGTGGCCATCTACAACCCCACCGATGCTGAAGTGAAGGACGTGCAGCTGCCGCTGGCCGACATCGACTTGGCTGGGAACGCCACCATCATTGACCTCTACACAGGCAACGACGTGAGCAAGCAGGTCTTGAAAAGTGAAAAGTTAAAAGTGAAAAGTGAAAAATCCAAGAATCCAACTACCCGAAATTTAGATTCTTCACTTTTCACTCTTCACTTAAAATCCATCCCCGCCCACGGCACAGCCATCTACACCGTCACTGCCGCCGAGCGACTGGAGCGCACCGTCTATGAGGCTGAGAGTGCCTACAACCCCTCTTATCAGGAAATTGCCAACCACCAGGCTGAGCACACAGGCATCTATGCCCACGACGACCATTGTCGCTCTGGCATGAAGGCCACATGGCTGGGCAGCAACGAGGAGAACCACCTGGAGTTCCAGAATGTGTATAGCCGCAGAGGGGGCACGTATGAACTCACCATTGCCTACCTCTCTGGCGACAACCGCAAACTGACCCTCGAAGTCAACGGAAAGCGCGTCCTGAAGTTCAACTGCAACTCTGGCGGCTACGACAAGGTGGGCACCGTCACGGCCCGTGTGAAGCTCCAGCAAGGCGACAACGTCATCACCCTGCGCAACAACAAATCTTATATGCCCGACATTGACTACATCCAGCTGGATCCAGCCAACGCTGCCGGCGTGAGCGACTTCTACGAGACCCACACCACGCTGAACTACAGCGACGGACGGAACACTGCCGGAACCATCGACCAGCCCAAGGGCTTCGACCCAAACTTCTACATCTTCCTCTGCCTGGGCCAGTCGAACATGGAGGGCAACGCCAAGATTGAACCGCAGGACCGCGACGGCATCGACCCACGCTTCAAGACGATGTCTGCCGTGGACTGGCAAGCACCCAATGGACGAAAGAAGGGGCTGTGGTATGCAGCTGTGCCCCCACTCTGCCGGGAATATACGGGACTGACACCAGCCGACTACTTTGGCCGCACCCTGGTGGAGCAACTGCCCGAAAGCATCAAGGTGGGTGTCATCAATGTGGCTGTGGGCGGATGCAGCATCGACCTGTTTGACGAAGACAAGTGTGCTGACTACATTGCCAAGTCTGCCGACTGGCTACAGAATTTCTGCAAGGCTTACGACAACAACCCCTACCGCCGCCTGGTCGAAATGGGCAAGAAGGCTCAGCAGGCAGGTGTCATCAAGGGCATCCTGCTGCACCAGGGCTGCACCGACAACACACAGCAGAGCTGGCCGGGCCGCGTCAACACGGTCTATACCCGACTGCTCAAGGACCTCAACCTGAAAGCTGAGGATGTGCCCCTGCTCGTGGGCGAGCTGATGACGCAGGAGGACGGTGGCTGCTGCTATGCCCACAATGCCATCATCAACCAGATTGGCAAGACCATCCCCACGGCTCATGTCGTTCACTCGCTGGGCTGCCCCGGACGGTCCGACAAACTGCACTTCACAGCTGAGGGTTACCGCATTCTGGGCCGACGCTATGCCGAAACCATGTTGCCACTGCTCAACAATAAATAGAAAAAGTTTTTTTGCTCTTCAGATTTTGGTTTTTAGCAAGTTGCAAATGTTGTAACATTTCGCAAAACTCATGTAACATTTCAAAAAGGAAGCTCCATGGAAACGCAATAATTTTGCAGCCGAAAAGAAAGGCAAAAGAAGAAAAGCAAAAGAAAAAAGAAATATATAAAAGGAATTTCTTACTTTATTATTATCAACTTAAAACTTTTTCGCTTATGAAACCCTCATGAATATTTCAAATTCGCCAAAGTGAATGAAAAGTGGCTGCCGCCTCGTTATATAGTTACACTACTTTACGAGATTATGGCAGCAGTTGAATTCACGCAGGTCGTGTCGCGCGGTTGCGGCATGGAC
>JAFTEV010000028.1 GCA_017453465.1 Bacteroidaceae bacterium
AATTGCCTACGCGAGCGCGACGCATTGCCTATGCGGTGTGAAGGATTTAGTAGGGAAGGGGAGGTGATAGGTGTGGGAAGCTATGCTGGGGTTTCATTGCGTCGGGCGCGCCATAGCTGCCATGAGTTGATGACGTTGTGCCAGACGCTGTAGAAGCCGCCGGCCATGGCGGTGACGGGGTTGAGAAAGGTGTAGCCCATCCAGATAGCAAAGATGGTGTTCTTCTGACCGAGGGCTTGGGTGCCGGCGATGGTTTCGTTGTGATTCTTCCCAATGGTGTGGCCCAGGTAGAATTGCAGGAGGCAGGTGAGGAGGGAGGCCATGGCGATGAGTGTGAGTGAGAGCAGCGACTCGTGGCTGTGGACGATGGCCTTGACGGTGACGGCGATGGCCAGGGAGAGGGCCACGGCCCAGAGGTTGAAGGCGAGGTCGGGATGGCTGAGGATTCTGCGGTGGAAACTGGGCATCATGTAGCGGACGAACCAGGCTGAAAGCAGGGGCAGGATGAGTAGGGGGAAGACTTTGCCCATGATGAGGGCGAAGGAGGTGGTGAAGCCAAGGTCGGCTGCGCCTTCGTGGATGAAGCTGACGACGGAAGGGATGGCTATGGAGGCCAGCAGATTGATGAGGCAGGTGTAGCTGACGACGGCGGAGGGGTTGCCGTGCAGTCGGGTGGTAACGACGGCGGCGGCTGTGGCTGTGGGACAAATCATGCAAATCATGGCGGACTCGATGACTACGCGGCCTGGCACATCGGGCAGCAGGATGATGAGTAGTCCCATCCCTGTGAAACTGAGGAGTTGCACGGCCAGCAATTTGAACATCCAGCGGTGGGGACGGAGTTCCTTGGGCGAGACTTTGCAGAAGCTGACGAAGAGCATACAGAAAAGCAGAAGGGGCTGGAAGACCTCTATGAAATGGAGCATGAAGGCGTGGGTACCATTGAGGGCTGGTATGCTGACGTAGATGAAGTAGGAGAGTATGCCTGTGAGCATACTGAGGGGGAGTGTCCAGTTTTTTAGAAATTGCATGGGTTTTTATGAGTTGTGGGGACTTATGCTTCGTGTTCGAGGAGTTCTTGCAGCTTGAGCATTTCGTCGCGATAGATGGCGGCCTGCATGAAGTCGAGTTTCTTGGCGGCTTCTTGCATGAGGCGGCGGGTCTGGTCGATGGAGTGGCGCAGCTGGTCGGGCGTGAGGGTGCGGGTAATGGGGTCTTCGGCGGCGATGCTGTGGGCGTTCTCTTCGATGTAAGCCTTGCCGAGGTAGTCAATCGGTTTGTGGTTGCGGATGTCGGTGTATGCCTTGTGAATCTGTGTGGGGGTGATGCCGTGCTCCTGGTTGTAGCGCATCTGAATTTCGCGTCGGCGGTTGGTTTCATCGATGGTCAGCTGCATACTCTGTGTGATTTTGTCGCCGTAGAGGATGGCCATGCCGTTGACGTTGCGGGCGGCTCGGCCCACGGTCTGTGTGAGGCTGCGGTGGCTGCGCAGGAATCCCTCTTTGTCGGCATCGAGGATGGCCACCAGCGAGACTTCGGGCAGGTCGAGTCCTTCGCGCAGCAGGTTGACACCGACCACCACGTCAAACTCGCCCGTGCGCAGTTTGCCCAGGATGTCAACGCGCTCGAAGGTATCGACATCGCTGTGGATGTAGCTGCAATGCACACCGTTCTCGGTGAGGTATTCGGCCAGTTCCTCGGCCATGCGCTTGGTCAGGGTGGTGACCAGTGTGCGCTCGCCCCGCTCGATGCGCAGTTGTATCTCTTCCATGAGGTCGTCCACCTGATTTTCAGTAGGGCGCACTTCAATCTTGGGGTCAAGCAGGCCCGTGGGACGAATGACTTGCTCCACGATGATGCCACCGCTGCGGGCCAGTTCATACTCGGCTGGTGTGGCACTGACGTAGATGGTCTGTGGGGTCATGGCCTCAAACTCGTCGAACTGCAAAGGGCGATTGTCCAGTGCGGCAGGCAAGCGGTAACCATACTCCACAAGGGTCGTCTTGCGCTTGCGGTCGCCCCCATACATGGCGCGGATTTGGGGAATGGACTCGTGGCTCTCATCGATTACAAGAAGGAAGTCCTTCGGGAAGAAGTCGAGAAGGCAGAAGGGACGCTCGCCGGCCTGTCGGCCATCGAAGTAGCGCGAGTAGTTCTCAATGCCGGAACAATGGCCCAGCTCGCGAATCATTTCAAGGTCGTTGGTGACGCGAAGTTCCAGGAGCTGCGCCTTGGCCTTGTCGCCAATTTCCTCATAGTACTTCAGCCGCTCGTGCAGGTCGTCCTCAATCATGCGGACAGCCTGTTGCGTTTTCTCCTTTGAGGTCATAAAGAGATTGGCAGGGTAGATGCGGTAATTCTCGAAGGCAGTGATGGTTGCGCCTGTTTGTTCGTTGATTTCTTTAATAGACTCTATTTCGTCCCAGGCAAAGCTGATGCGCACAATTTTCTCATCGTAGGCCAGGGCAATATCGACGTTTTCGCCACGGACGCGGAAGTGCCCACGGGTGAGTTCGATGTCGTTGCGGACGTAGAGGCTATCGACCAGCCGACGGAGGAAAGCGTTGATGTCGGTGCGCATACCTGTGCGCAGGTCAATGATACATTCGCTGAAGTCCATGGGCGAACCCATGCCGTAGATGCACGAAACGCTGGAGACGACGATGACATCCTTGCGCCCAGAGAGCAGCGACGATGTGGCAGCCAGGCGAAGGCGGTCCACCTCCTCGTTGATAGCCAAATCTTTCTCTATGTATGTATCAGTGGAGGGAATATAGGCTTCTGGCTGGTAGTAGTCGTAGTAGCTGACGTAGTATTCTACTGCGTTCTGGGGGAAGAACTGCTTCATTTCGGTGTAGAGCTGATGGGCCAGCGTCTTGTTGTGACTGAGGATGAGGGTGGGGCGGCCTACGTTCTGTATGACGTTGGCAATGGTAAAAGTCTTTCCCGAACCAGTCACGCCGAGCAGCACCTGGGCCTCGTCGCCCTGAAGTACACCCTCTGTGAGTTGCTCGATGGCCTGTGGCTGGTCGCCTGTAGGTTGGTATTGCGAAGTGAGTTGGAATGTGGTCATTGAAATGATGGATAGTAATGGCGGGAATAAAGGTGTGAAAGGTGAAATTGAGTGCAAAATTACGGCTTTCTGTGTTAACTTGTCTATCGCTGGAGCATTTTTTTGCTAAAAAGTGTGTATTTTGGCAATGGCTTGTTGGTTTATTCGTTAGATATTCCTACCTTTGCACCATATTTTTCTGGAAAGATACATGAGAAAACTTTTTTTAATTGCTGTATTGGCAGGTTTGGTGCTGTCTTCGTGCAAGACTTCTTTCAACGAGGTTTACAAGACGATGGACTATGATTACAAGTACGAAGCAGCGAAAGAGTATTATGCTGCCGGACAATATGGCAAATGTTACCAGATACTGGAAGAGCTTGTGATGCCGCTGAAAGGCACAGAGAAGGGCGAGGAGTCGCTCTTCATGCTGGCCATGTCATACTATCATCTGCGCGACTATGAAACGGCGGTACTCTATTTCGACCGGTATTACAAGACTTACACCAAGGGTGCATACACCGAGGTAGCCCGATTCTACAGCGGTAAGGCCAACTATATGCAGTCGCCCGACACACGTCTGGACCAGTCGCCCACCATCGAGGCCATCAACTCGCTGGTGGAATTTCTGGAAGTCTACCCTTATTCAAAATATAAGGACACGTCTTTCGAAATGATTTCAGAACTGCAAAACCGCCTGGCAAAGAAGGAATTTCAGTCGGCAGAACTTTACTACAACCTTGGCTCTTATTCGGGCAACTGCTACAATGGTGGCAGCAACTATCAGGCCTGCATCATCACGGCTGAAAATGCCCTGAAGACCTATCCCAGCACCCCACTGCGCGAGGACTTCTACATCATGATTCTGCGGGCACGCTACCATCTGGCCGTCAAGAGTGTGGCCGCGAAGCAGGACGAGCGTTATCAGGAAACCATCGACGAATACTATGGCTTCAAGAACGAATTTCCCAATAGCAAATACCTGAAGGAAGCCGAGCGCATCTTCAGCCACGCTGTGGCACGTATGCCCATGAAGGACTGATGACAGGAGAAACGGACAATCATTTATCAACATTTAATATAAAACTATGGATTTCAAAAAGACGAATGCGCCAGTCAACACTGTGACACGCAATGTAATGGACTTGTGCAAGGACACCCAGAACATCTACGAAAGTGTAGTTATCATTGGCAAGCGTGCCAACCAGATTTCTGCCACGATGAAAGAAGAACTCACCAAGAAATTGCAGGAGTTCGGCTCGTCGCAGGACAATCTGGAGGAAATCTTCGAGAACGAAGAGCAGATTCAGATTTCACGCTACTACGAGCGTCTGCCCAAGCCAACCCTCATCGCCACACAGGAATTTGTGGAGGACAAAATTTATTACCGCAACCCTAACAAGGAGAGAGCCGAAATCGCATCATGATTCAGCGCATTCAGACCGTCTATCTGCTGCTCGTGGCCATTCTTTCGTTCACGGGGCTGCTTTCACAGATAGGCACCTACACTTTAGGAGAAGAAGTTGTTGCAACGTTCAGCAATTTCACGTTTACAAGCTATGGCCCGTGTGCTACATATCAGAGCGCAGGGCCATACGCGCTTGGTGTGCTCCTGCTGATGGTCATCTTCCTCAGCATCGTGAGCATCATGCTCTTCCGCAAACGTATGCGCCAGCTGCGGCTCTGCATCTTCAGCAGCATCCTGCTGGTTGGCTACATCGTTGTCTATGCACTCTTTGCCTATTTCTACAAGGAGAATCTCGACCAAGTAGTCTCTGCTTCGGGCGAGACAGCCTTTCGTCTGCGCTTCGTGACAGTCTTTCCCGTGCTCAGTCTCATCCTTAACACTATGGCCATCCACGGCATTCGCAAGGACGAGGCACTGGTGCGCTCGCTCGACCGTCTGAGATAATTCGATTTTACACACAAAAAGTTGCTCAATACAATGTTAGACAAAAACACTAAAATCTATGTCGCAGGTCACCACGGACTGGTTGGCTCAGCCATCTGGAACAATCTGAAGGTTCGCGGATACGACAATCTGGTGGGCCGCAGCCACAGTGAGCTCGACCTGCTCGACCCCGTGGCCGTGCGCCAGTTCTTCGACCAGGAACAGCCGGAGGCCGTCGTGCTGGCCGCAGCCCATGTGGGCGGCATCATGGCCAACTTGCAATACCGTGCCGACTTCATCTACCAGAACTTGCAGATTCAGCAGAACGTCATTGGCGAGTCGTGGAAACATGGCGTGAAGAAGCTCCTCTTCCTCGGCTCAACGTGCATCTATCCGGGCGAAGCCCCACAGCCCATGCCCGAAGATTGCCTCCTGACCTCGCCGCTGGAGTACACCAACGAGCCGTATGCTATTGCCAAGATTGCGGGACTGAAGATGTGCGAGTCGTTCAACCTGCAATACGGCACCAACTACATAGCCGTCATGCCCACCAACCTCTATGGGCCTAACGACAACTTCCACCTGGAGAACAGCCACGTCCTGCCAGCCATGATTCGCAAGATACACCTGGCCAAGTTGCTGAATGAAGGCAACTGGGAGGCTGTGCGTCAAGACCTCGCCCTGCGCCCAGTCAGCATGAAGGTGCCCAAGATGGTGGACGGCCAGGCAGCCCCCGACGCTGCGGCAGCTAAGGCTACGCAGACCATCATGGCCACAGCTGCCAGCGACGAATACACCATCCTCCAGGTGCTCCGCCACTATGGTATCACGCCACAGGCCGTCACCCTCTGGGGCACGGGTTCGCCCATGCGCGAATTTCTCTGGAGCGAGGACATGGCCGATGCCTCTGTGCACTGCCTCATTAACGTTGATTTCCAGGATATACTGGACAATCAGGACTTCATCAACAACCGCGACGGCATCAAGGAAGTGCGCAACTGCCACATCAATGTGGGCACAGGCAAGGAAATCAGCATCCGTCAGGTGGCCGAAAAGATTATGCAGGAGATTGGCTTCCGTGGCGAACTCCGCTGGGACAGCTCCAAGCCCGACGGCACACTGAAGAAGCTGACCGACCCCGCTAAGCTGCACCGCCTGGGTTGGCACCACACCGTCGAGATTGAAGAGGGCATTCACCGCCTCTATGAATGGTATCTGAAGGGAATTTGTATCAATCACCAAAATAGTTAACAAGAAGAATATGTCAGAAAGAAAAGTTGCTCTCATCACTGGCGTTACAGGCCAAGACGGTTCTTACCTGTCTGAATTTCTGCTCGAAAAGGGCTACGAAGTGCACGGCGTGATTCGCCGCAGCTCCGTGGATTATCGCGAGCGCATTGCTCACCTCGAAGGTCAGCCCCGTTTCCACCTGCACTACGGCGATATGGGTGACTCCATGTCCATCCTGCAAGTCGTCAGCAAGGTGCGCCCAACCGAGATTTACAACCTGGCAGCACAGAGCCACGTGCAGGTCAGCTTCGACTCGCCTGAGTTTACAGCCGATGTCGATGCCGTAGGTGTGCTGCGTGTGCTCGAAGCCGTGCGTCTCTGCGGACTCACCGACACTTGCCGCATCTACCAGGCCAGCACTTCGGAACTGTACGGAAAAGTGGAGGAGGTGCCCCAGAACGAAAACACGCCGTTCCACCCCTACAGTCCCTACGCCGTGGCCAAGCAGTACGGCTTCTGGATTGTCAAGGAGTACCGCGAGGCTTACAACATGTTCTGCTGTTCGGGCATCCTGTTCAACCACGAATCGGAACGTCGCGGCGAGACTTTCGTCACACGCAAGATTACCCTGGCAGCCGCCCGCATTGCTCAGGGCAAGCAGGACAAGCTCTATCTGGGCAACCTCTCCAGCCTGCGCGACTGGGGCTACGCCAAGGATTATGTGGAGTGCATGTGGCTCATCCTTCAGCACGACACGCCCGAAGACTTTGTCATCGCCACGGGCGAACAGCACAGTGTGCGCGAATTTGCCTATTACGCATTCAAGGCAGCGGGCATTGAGCTGGAGTTCAAGGGAGAAGGTCTCGACGAGAAAGGCATCTGCGTAAGCGGACCAGCCAATCTCGTGGGCAAGACACTGGTTGAAGTCAGCGAAGACTTCTACCGTCCCACCGACGTAGTGAACCTCTGGGGCGACCCCACCAAGGCCAAGAAGGAACTGGGCTGGAACCCCACGAAGACGACATTCGACCAGTTGGTCAGCATCATGGTGAAGCACGACATGGAGAAAGTCGCTGCCGACCACGTGGCCAGCGTCATGCGCACCAACCTGGCTGAATATCTGGAGCGCGGACTTGTGAAGTAATCAGCGTGGCACAGGCTTCTGTGTCGCGTACCAAAACTATGCCACCTCGGTAGCAATGCAGTGCTGCTGAGGTGGCATAGTTTTGCTGTTGGGGTGGCAATGCAGTGCCATGGCGGTGAGAGAACTTTCTGGCGAGCGCGGGAGAACTGTGCCACAGAATCGGGAGAACTGTGCCGCTGCCGTGGCAATGCAGTCAGACTTGCCTACAACTTTGGTTTCGTGCGCTTGCGCTGGTTCTTCTTGATGATGTTATAGGCTGAATAGATGCCCAGCTCTCCAGCCTTGCTGAGGTCGAGCACTGCGGCTTCCGTCTGGTCAGTCAGCAGGAAGAGCAGCCCACGGTTGTAGTAGGCTTCGGCAAAGGTAGGATTGACGTGGATGGCTGTGGTGAGGTTCTCGATGGCTTCGGCCACCATGCCTTTCTGGGCCTGGTCGTAGGCCAGGTTGAAATAGGTGAGGGCACTGTCTGGCTCCACTTCCTCATATATTTTAGATGTACGCGCAAGGGGTTTGATTAGGGTGGTCTCCACCTCGCGGTTCTGCACCTTGCCACGGATTTCACTGGTGTACTGCTTGGCGGCTTCTTCGTCGTCGGCCACAATGAGGCTCTGGTATTCGTCCATATCGGTGCTCGACTGCTTGCGGGTCTTGTTCTTTTGCCGTGAGGTTGGGGTGGAGTAGCCGTAGCGGTGGGCTATCTGCTCCTTCAGCACGTGCTCTTCGTCCTTGACGGCTCCGCTGATGTCGCCGATTTTGCGGCGTATGGCAGCGCGGCGTTCATAGCCGTAGAGGAACTTGGGATATTCGCGGATGACGGTGGTATAGTCTCGGATGGCTCCCCGATAGTCTCCCGTGTTCTCCAGCAGCGTGGCTCGGTTGAAGATGGCCATCATGTCGTCGGGCTTTCGCTGGATGACAAAGTTGAAGTCCTCGATGGCCAGGTTGTCTTCGCCCACATTGGCACGGAGCAGTCCTCGGTTGTAGTGGCCGATGAAGTTTAGGGAGTCGATGCTGAGAGCCTGGTCGTAGTCCGCCATGGCTCCACGGTAGTTGTCCTGATGGTAGCGACACAGTGCGCGGTTGATGTAGTTGCCGGGGTGTTTGGGCTGTAGGCGCAGTGCCTCGTCGAGGGTCTTTTCTGCGTCAGCATAGGCTTCGTGCGACATCTGCAACTGCGACTTCATGGTCAGCGCAGGGACGCTGTACTTGTCGGCCTCCAGTGCCTTGTCGATGAAAGCCTCTGCTGCCACGGTGTCCTTTTCAGCCATTTTGATTTGGCACTTGATGCCGTAGCCCGTGGCGTGCTTGGGCCACTTCCGTATCATAATGTCGGAAATGGAGTCGGCTTGGGCGAGACTGTCGAGTTGCAGGTAGCAGAGCGTGAGGTTGTGCCAAGACGACTGGTTTTCGGGTTCCATCTCCACGGCCTTTGCGTAGTCCAGCACAGCCTCGTCAATGCGTCCCAGATTGATGCGCGAAAGTCCGCGCACCTGGTAGCTGTTGGGGAAGTAGGGGTTGCGATTGATGGCCTGGGTGCAGTCCAGTTCTGCCCCCGAAAAGTCATCCAAGTAAAACTTGGCCAGGCCACGGTAGAAGTAGGGTTCGTAGAAGTATGGCTTGGCACTGATGACCATGTTGAAGTACTGGATGGAAAGCACGTAGTCGTCGAAATAGATGGCATTGCGGCCAATGGCCATCATGCGCTGCGTGTCGATTTGTGCTCTTGCAGAGCCACAGAGAGCAAAGAAAAGACAGAGGACACCGAGCATACGAGAAGGGCGGAGGGCATGGAGTTTCCGGAAAACTCTGTACCCCCTGTCGCTCCTGTCTGTCTGGTGTGCGTGTTGCATCATTTCTCTGTGTCCTCTGTCTTCTCTGCGCCCTCTGTGGCACTATGCGCTGCTATCAGCGGTTAGGCTTACATTTATAGGCGACCTCGAACTTTCCCTTCGTCATGGCCACGAGTTTCGACTTGAGCAGCTGTTTGCGGAAGGCACTCAGATGGTCGATGAACATCTTGCCGTCCAGGTGGTCGTACTCGTGCTGTATGACGCGGGCGGGAAATTCTTCGAACCACTCCTCGTGTTCCTCAAAGTTTTCGTCGAGATAGTTCACCAGGACGCGAGTGGGACGCTTTACATTCTCGTGGATGCCAGGCAGCGAGAGGCAGCCCTCTTCGTAGGAACTGGTCTCTTTGCTGAACTCCACGATTTCGGGATTGATGAATGTCTTCAGGTAGCCTTTATATTCGGGGTGGTCTTCGCTCAGGCAGTCGAGGTCCACAATGAAGAGCCGCTTGGCCACACCCACTTGTGGCGCAGCCAGGCCCACGCCTTCCGAGCGGCGCAATGTTTCATACATGTTTTCTATCAGCTCCTTCAGGTTCGGGAAGTCTTCCTCTACGTCGTCAGCCACTTTCCTCAGCACGGGCTGACCAAAGATGTACATGGGTAGTATCATGGTTGTTTACTGTTATTGACGATTCATAAATTGTTTTGTATTCTTCTGCTCTCCAGGTAGTCTTGCAGGATGATGGTGGCAGAAATCTGGTCCACCAGCCCCTTGTTTTGGCGCGCCTTCTTTCCGATGCCTGCGTCCAGCATGGTGCGATGGGCCAGGACGGAGGTGAAACGCTCGTCGTACAGTTCCACGGCTTTGTCGGGATAGAGTTTCCGCAGTCTGTTGACGAAGGGGGTGATTCGTTTCATGTTCTCCGAGTCCTCACCGTTGGTCTGGCGCGGATAGCCCACCACGATGGTTTCCACCTGTTCTTGCTGCAAATAATTGGAGAGGTAGGCTTCCAGCAGTTTGGTTTCCACCACGGCCAGCCCACCGGCAATCATCTGCAAGGGGTCGGTCACGGCCAGCCCAGTGCGCTTCTGGCCATAGTCTATTGAGAGTATTCGTGCCATCCTTAAGTTTTCTGTATTCTTAGTACCACTTGACGGAGCTGGAGTAGGAACTCTTCTTGTCGTACTTCAGTGCATCGGTTAGCGTGCTTGCGTTGGCTCGCAGGGTTATATTATAAGATGTATAGGTACCGAAGACCAGTCCGCACGATATGTTGAAGCAGTGCATGTCGCGTGTGATATTGACGGTGGTCATGGAAATCTTGTGGTAGTTGAAGTCCCAACCCGACGAGGCACTGATGTTCCAGTTGCTCGACAGCTTCAGCGTTCCAGAGAAGTTCAGGTTATGCGTGAACTTGTAGGGGTAGCGCATGGATTTGATGTTGATGTCAGCCGAGCGGTCTTCAGCCATCGTGATGCCGTAGGAGATGGAGAACGACCACGGCAGGTTGAACTTCATGTAGCCATCCTTGTCGAGACCGCTTGAAGACGCATCCTCATCCGTGTCGCCCTTGCCCTTCTTCCGTTTGTCCTGCTTGCCGTCTTCGTCTGCCAGCTCGCCGTTGTCCTCGCTGGTCTCGGTCTTCTCGTCTTCTTCCTTCTTTCCACGCCCAAAGAGCTTCAGAATACTCTCTTTGATTTTCTTGTAGCTCTGGTTGTTGAAGGTATAGGAGAGGTTCTTGCTCATACCCTGAAAGCGTCCGAACCGTCCGTGCGACCACTCTGTGGTGTTGCCCACGATGACGTTTCCGTTCTTGTCAAATTCGTATGCGTAGGTGTTGAACACGGCATTCAGGTTGAAGGTAAACTTACCCCACTTCAGTCGCATACGGGTGCTGAGGTTGCTCCAGGGCTGTGTCTTTGCCGCCAGGTTGTAGGAGAGGCTGGCTCCCAGTTCGTCGATGATGCTGATTTTCTTTACGCCGGTGGAGTCCTTGTCCGACTTCACCTTCATTTCGATATTGTTGGAGAGGTCCATGCTAATGGAGCCAGTCATGCCTTTGCCCGGTACGCCATACATGCTGCCCGTGTAGGGCGAGTATTCCACAATGGAGACGTTGCCCTGCAGGTCGGTCTTGGTGTAGGTGGAGTAGTATCCCCAGCGGCTGGCACTGAAGTCGGGCGTGTAGTTGAAGCTGACCGAGGGCGAGATGACGTGGCGTATCATCTGGATTTTATCGCCAAAAATCTTGCGGCTGGGCTTGTAGAATCCGTACAGCTTTGTGTTGAGCGACATGCTCATATTGAAGTCATACACACGATTGAAGCCATACACCGTGTCGCGCACCACTGCCTGCCGCTGGTTGTCCCAGTCCTGGTTTATCTTGTGTGTGTACCAACGCTCGGTGTAGTTGAACGACGGTGTGATGTTGATGTACTTCAGGATGGTGAACGATGCACTGATGGGGATGCTGTGCTTCATTCCGTTGTTCCAGTCCTTAATCAAGTTCGACTTGAGCAACTTGTCTTCCTTCGTGGAGATGCTGTTGGAGAGTGCGCCCGTGTAGGACATGGCAATCTTCTCGTACCATCGTTCCTTGCCTGCGGCCTTTTTACGCTTGAAGGGGTAGAAGCGGCTCAGCGAGATGGAGAGGCTGGGCAACGTCAGCGCGATGGTGGAGTCGCGCATGTTCTGCGCGATGTTGAACGACGACGAAATGGAGAGTCCTATCTTCGGGAATGTGTGCGAGTAGCTGATGGACGACGTGCGGGTGCTCTGCGAATAGGAGGTTGGGTTGTAGAGCGATGTGAGGTTGTTCTTCTCGTAGCTCTGTGTGGCAAAGTTCACACTGGCCGAGAACGAACTGTTGGGACTGGACTTCGGGTCTTGCCGATGGCTCCACTGCAACTTGAAGTTCTTCACCACGCTGTAGTCGGCCATGTTCTTCTCGCCCTCCTTTGTTACCTGATAGTTGAAGTATAGGTTGCCAGAATACTTGTAACGCTTCTTGTAGGTGGTCTGTGCACCCAGTCCCCACGAGCCCTTTGTATAGATTTCGCCCGTCAACTTCAGGTCGATGTTGTCGCTGATGGCAAAATAGTAGCCGCCATCCCTAAGGTAGAAGCCACGGGTCGATTCGTCGCCGTAGCTGGGCATGATGAGACCCGAAGAATAGCTGCTGGTGAACGGGAAATAAGCAAAGGGAATGGCCAGGGGTAGGGGCACGTCCTCAATCACGAGCCATGCCGGACCAGAGAACACGCTCTTTCCCGTGTGTACTTTAGCGCGACTCAGCGCGATGTAGAAGTGCGGATGTTCCTCGTCGCATGTGGTGTAGCGTCCGTGGCGCAGGTAGAGTTCGTCGTTCTGACCCTTTTTCGACTCCTCGCTGGTCAAGTAGCCCTCTTCCTGCTGTGTATAGACATTGGTGATGAAGCCCTTCTTGGTCTTGAAGTTGTAGGACATCGTCTCCGATTCATACGTGTCGCTGCCTTCCTTGAAAATAGGCGTTCCCGACAGCTTGCCCAGTGTGTCCCTCACGCCGATGGCATGGACGATGCTACTGTCCATGTTCATCTGGATTTGCTCTGAAGTCAGCTCGATGTCCGTGTAGTTTACTTTTGCGTCGCCATAGAGGTAGGCATTCTTTTTGCCCATGATAAAGACCACCGAGTCTGAAGCCGTGTATGCCACAGGCGCATCCAGCGGACTCTCTTTCTTGCTGGCTCTGATGGAATCTTCAGCTGCTGCCACCGAGTCGTTCCACTGCACGGCCTTGCTGTTTCCAGTCTGCTGCTGGCCATACAGGTTTTTCAGCGAATCCAGGTGGGACAGCGTGGCAGAGTCGGTTTGCTGCGCGAGCGAGTCGGGTGAAATGCCCAACGAGTCGAGCAGTTGCTGGGTAAGCCTTGCCACCGAGTCGGCCCGCAGTTCGGTCAGTAAGCTGTCGGCCTGTGACACAAGCCGTTTCGCCGTGGAGCTGTCTGCCCCCGCAAGTTGTTTGGTTATGCCTTCTGAAATGGCAGTATTGACACTGTCGCTGACTTCAGTTTTAGCCGAAAAGAAAAGCCGTAATTGGTTCACTACCATTCTCTCTGAACCAAATACAGCAAATGTTGCCAGTAGCAGCAGCGAATATGTCAATATATATTGTTTGAATCTCAAAACTTCTCAATGAATCAAAAAAGCGGTGCAAAATTACGCATAATCCGCCAAATATCCTTGTTTAATCATGTTTTTTAACTAAAATACATTGGTTAATTCATATAATTTCACTCAAACCGTTCAATCCAGCTTTTGAACCGCTCCACGCCCTCAGTGCTAAACTTCAGTAAACTGCGGGTGGCTTCTTCTGTGGTCTTTTCGTGTTCCAGTCTTGTCTTGGAGAAAAACTTGTCGGCATAGCAGACGATTTGTTCCTCGATGCTCACGGGTAGCATGTCGCGCAGGGGAATGGGCAGTCCCTGCGTCTTGATGTCCAAGAGCGAAATGCCGGCACCCGTATGCCGCTCGCAGACCAGTGCGTGGCGCGGAAAGCCTTCCTTGCGCATCAGTTCGGCCCCCAACGTGCCGTGGCAAATGTATGGCTGTGTGCCAAAGCACTGGATGCCAGGTGCGTCGGTCATGAAGATTCCTATGTCGTGCAGCATGGCGGCTTCCTCCACAAACTGGCGGTCAGCCCCCAGTTCGGGATGCTTATCTACAATCCGCAGAGCCTTCGTTGCCACCATGCGCGAATGGACTGTCAGGATATGTTTCAGTTCGTTGTCTTCGGGGTAGTATTTGTCTATAATTTTCTGGTAATCCATGTTCTTTTGATGATTTTGGGTGCAAAGATAGCGTTTTTCTTTAAGATTCTTCATTCTTCATTCTTCATTCTTCAATTTTTTGCGTACCTTTGCACCCAAAATTTCAAAAAAAACTATAATAAACCAATGGAATTAGCAAGCAAATACAGTCCACAGGATGTAGAAGGAAAGTGGTACCAGTACTGGCTGGACCACAAGCTTTTCGCCAGTAAGCCCGATGGCCGCGAGCCATACACCATAGTTATCCCGCCACCCAACGTGACGGGCGTGTTGCACATGGGTCACATGCTCAACAACACCATTCAGGACATCCTCATTCGCAAGGCACGCCTCGACGGGAAGAACGCTCTCTGGGTGCCGGGCACCGACCATGCCAGCATTGCCACTGAAGCTAAAGTGGTGGGCCGATTGGCTGAACAGGGCATCAAGAAGCGCGACCTCACCCGCGAAGAGTTCCTCAGGCACGCCTGGGCTTGGACCGACGAGCACGGAGGCATCATTCTGAAACAGCTGCGCCGTCTGGGAGCCTCGTGCGACTGGGATCGCACGGCTTTCACGATGGACGAAAAGCGCAGCGAGAGTGTGCTGAAAGTCTTTGTTGACCTCTATAACAAGGGGCTTATCTATCGTGGCCTCCGCATGGTCAACTGGGACCCCAAGGCACAGACTGTGCTCTCCACCGAGGAAGTCATCTATCACGAGGAAAAGAGCCACCTTTTCCACCTTAGATATTATGTGGAAGGTCTAGAAAAACTAGAAAATCTAGCCAATCTAGAAAAGGCTGGCAACATCATCCACCATGATGAAAAGGGCTTTTATGCCGTTGTTGCAACGACCCGCCCCGAAACCATCATGGGCGACACTGCGATGTGCATCAACCCGAAAGACCCCAAGAACCAGTGGCTGCGAGGTCGCAAAGTCATTGTACCGCTTGTTGGCCGTGTCATTCCCGTTATTGAAGACCGCTACGTTGACATCGAATTTGGTACAGGCTGCTTGAAGGTTACACCTGCACACGACGTAAACGACTACGCCCTTGGGAAGGCTCACAACCTGGAGACTATTGACATCTTCAATCCAGACGGTACTCTCAGTGAGGCTGCTGGCCTTTATGTGGGCATGGACCGTATGGACGTGCGCAAGCAAATCGTTATCGACCTCAAGGAGGCTGGACTTCTGGAGAAGGTAGAGGATTACGACAACAAGGTGGGCTATAGCGAGCGCAACCAGGACACAGCCGTAGAGCCTCGCCTCTGCAAGCAGTGGTTCCTCAACATGAAGCACTTTGCCGACATTGCCCTGCCGCCAGTGCTCAACGGCGAAATCAAATTCTATCCCAATAAGTACGTTACGACCTACCGCAACTGGCTGGAGAACATCCAGGACTGGTGCATCAGCCGTCAGCTATGGTGGGGACACCGCATTCCAGCCTACTTCCTGCCCACAGCAGAGGACGAAGAGGAACGCTACGTAGTGGCACTGACACCCGAAGAAGCCCTTGAGAAGGCACGTCAGCTGAAAGGTTACGAGAACATTACCATGGACGACCTGCGTCGCGATGAAGACGCACTCGACACTTGGTTCTCTTCCTGGCTCTGGCCTATCAGTCTTTTCGATGGCATCAACCAGCCTGGCAATAGCGAAATCAACTATTACTACCCAACGAGTGTACTCGTCACGGGGCCAGATATCATCTTCTTCTGGGTAGCCCGCATGATTATGGCTGGCGAGGAGTACCTGAAGGACGTGCCCTTCCGCAGTGTTTATTTCACGGGCATTGTGCGCGACAAGTTGGGCCGTAAGATGTCGAAATCGCTGGGCAATTCGCCCGACCCGATTGGCCTTATTGAGAAATATGGAGCAGACGGTGTGCGCATGGGTATGCTTCTTTCTGCACCAGCAGGCAACGACATTCTTTTTGACGAACAACTTTGCCAGCAGGGAGCTGCCTTCTGCAACAAGATTTGGAATGCCTTCCGCCTCGTACAGGGCTGGCAGGTGGACGAAACTTTGGAACAGCCCAAGGAGAACCAGAAGACTATCGCCTGGATGCAGGCCATCATCAAGAAAGCTTTTGCAGAAATCAATGACCTCTACTCAAAGTATCGTCTCAACGAGGCACTGATGGCTGTCTTCAAGCTCTTCACAGACGAGTTCTCCGGTTGGTACCTCGAAATGATTAAACCTGCCTATCAAGCCCCCATTGACAAGGCTACTCTGCAGTCCACGCTCCAGTTCTTCGAGCAACTCATGAAGATTATCCACCCCTTCATGCCGTTCATCACCGAAGAACTCTACCAGCACATCGCACCCCGCAAGGAGGGCGAGAGCATCATGGTCAGCACCCTGCAGATTGATGCACCTACAGAACAAGATGCAGCCCTCATTGCCCAGTATGAAGAGGCCAAGCAAATCATCAGCGGTGTGCGAGCCGTGCGTCAGAGCAAGAACATTAGCCAGCGCGAACCACTCACGCTCGAAGTTGTCCTCACCAATGCCGACGACCGCAACGTAACGAAGTGTCCAGCCCTGGGACCAGTCATCAAGAAGATGGCCACCCTTGCCGACATCCTCTACGTTCAGGCCAAGAGCGACGGCACCAGCAGTTTCCTCATCGGCACAACAGAGTACGCCGTGCAGCTGGGTAGTCTCATTGACACAGAAGCCGAAATTCAGAAAATGGAGGCTGAACTGAAACACCTGCGGGGCTTCCTCGTCAGCGTACAGAAGAAACTCAGCAATGAGCGTTTCGTACAGAACGCCCCTGCCCAGGTTGTAGAACTGGAGCGCAAGAAACAGGCCGATGCCGAAACCAAGATTGCAGCCCTGACCGAAAGCATCGCAAAGCTACGGGGCTAAGACTGCATTAAATCCATCATATAAAAAGGTCTCCCCTCAAATTGTCTTTTGGAACAATTTGAGGGGAGACCTTTTTGGTTTTCTCCATTCTTAAGTCGAAAATTACTAATCGCCAGCAAGTTCTCGCTTTCTCTTTTCTGCTTCGTACTTGCTATAGGCATTGACGATGCGAGTGACAAGTTTGTGGCGCACGATGTCACGTTCATCCATGTCGATGAAACTAATACCTTTCACGCCCCTGAGAACTTCGCGAGCTTCGCGCAAACCACTGCGCACGGCGTGGGGTAGGTCTATTTGGGTCATATCGCCTGTAATAATCATCTTGGTGTTCTGTCCCATGCGGGTAAGGAACATCTTGATTTGCTGTGTCGTAGTATTCTGCGCTTCGTCCAATATAACCACAGCCTCGTTCAGAGTGCGTCCGCGCATGAAAGCGAGTGGAGCAATTTGGATGATGTTCTGTTCCATGTATTCGGTGAGCTTCTGTGCCGGAATCATGTCTTGCAGTGCATCGTAGAGCGGTTGCAGGTATGGGTCAATCTTGTCTTTCATGTCGCCGGGCAGAAAACCGAGTTTCTCGCCGGCTTCAACGGCTGGACGCGAGAGGATAATGCGGCGCACCTCCTTGTTCTTCAGTGCGCGCACAGCCAGGGCTATGCTAACGTAAGTCTTGCCAGAACCCGCAGGCCCCGTGGCAAATATCATGTCGTTCTGCTCATAGGCTTCCACCAGTCGGCGTTGGTTTTCCGAGCGCGGCGTGATAGGCTTTCCTGTGACGGAGTAACAGATGGCAGCTCCCTCGACAGGGTGTCCCCCCAGCAGGTCACCCTTGATGATGCTGAGGATGGCCTCTTCGTTGAGCGAATTGTAGGTGGCGCAGTGCCGCTGCATCTTCTGTATATTCTCTTCAAAGGCACACATTTCTTCCTCGTCGCCCATCACCTTGATGATGTTGCCGCGAGCCACGATGCGGAGCTTGGGGTAGAGTGCCTTGATCATTTGCAAATGCACGTTGTTCACTCCGTAGAAGGTGAGGAGGTCAATGTCTTCCAGAACGATGTGTTTCTCTATCATGTTTTCTTGTGAGCTGTATGGGCTGTGTTGGACTTTATGAGTATTCCGTTGATGATGCGGCCTGGGCAGTTCTTCAGCCTACGGGCAGAAAAGAACCGCTCATTGGTCATGGTGTCAATGCCGCAAGTGTGGATGTTCTGAGGCAAAAGCCCCTTGCTGAGGAGTTGCAGGCGGTTGGCTTCCCATAGGTCGATGTGCCATTTGGCATACCTCTTGGCTATTTGTTGCATAGGGAACCCTGCTTGCTGAAACTGCTCATAGACTTCATCGCCAACCTCGAAACTCTGGAGTGAAATACCAGGGCCAATGATGGCGTGAAGCTGTTGGGGTTCCGTGTGATACTGATTTTGCAGGACGCAGATGTTTGCCTCCACGATGCGCTGCACGGTGCCTTTCCAACCTGCGTGCACAGCTGAAACAACGGTACACGACTCATTATATAATAGAATAGGGATGCAGTCGGCAGTTTTCACGCCGATGCAGATGCCGGGCACATCCGTGCAAAGCGCATCAATAGCGTGTAGCCGAAGCGTTTGTTCCAACGGCGTGAGTTGAAGAAAGTCTTGGTCGATGACGTAAGTGGATGTGCCGTGTACCTGATGGCTGGGCAGCAGGAGGGGAGCTGTGACGGGTTCTTCCAGCTGTCCGTCGGTGGTTGTCGAGAAAGCCAGCAGGCTATTTGGTGTCGGGTGTATCAACATATTCAAAGTCGTCTTCGTCTAAGTCCTCAATGTCCTCTTCATCCATGTATTCAATGTCTTCGTCGTCCCATCCCTTGTCGTCCTCGTCATCTTCATAGATATAGGTGAGGCGGCTGAAGTCTTTGGGTTGGCGCAGGATGCTGTCGGTAGAGTTGATGGCTGCAATCTTGTTAGACTCATTATTCATTTCCGTCCAGAGCAGGTCCTTTAGTTCCTGAATGTGATGGCCTGAAACGGCGGAGATGAAAATGGTGGGGATGTCGGTGGGCAGTCCCTCGCTGAGCATGGAGATAAGTTCTGTGTCGTGGCCAATGAGGTCGCACTTGGTGATGGCCAAGATGCGTCGCTTGTCAAGCAGTTCGGGGTTGTACTGGGCCAGTTCATTCAGCAAGGTGTCATATTCCTTGCGAATGTCTTCCGTATCGGCAGACACCATGAAGAGCAGGATGGAGTTGCGCTCAATGTGGCGCAGGAAACGCAGCCCAAGTCCTCGTCCCTCACTGGCTCCTTCGATGATGCCAGGAATATCGGCAATGACAAAGGAACGCCCATCACGATAGGGGACGATACCGAGCGATGGCTCCAGCGTGGTGAATGGGTAGTCACCAATCTTCGGTTTGGCCGAAGATAGCGCATTGACCAGCGTGGATTTTCCAGCGTTGGGAAATCCCACAAGACCCACATCGGCCAGCAGTTTCAGTTCGAGGATGACGATCAGCTCCTGCATAGGCTCGCCAGGCTGTGCATAGCGCGGAGCCTGATTGGTGGGTGTGGAGAAATTGAAATTACCCAATCCGCCCCGACCGCCACGCAGCAAGACGACCTCCTGTCCATGTTCGGTGACGTCGCAGATGTATTCTCCCGTTTCGGCATTATAGACAACGGTGCCACAGGGCACTTCTATGTAGCGGTCGGCTCCTTGGTGTCCCGTGGATTTGTTCTTTGAGCCGTTGCCGCCGTGCTCGGCCTGTATGTGGCGGTCATAGCGCAGGTGGAGCAGTGTCCAATAGTTGCGGTTGCCGCGCAGAATGATGTGCCCTCCCCGTCCGCCGTTGCCGCCGTCGGGACCTCCCTTTGGAATATATTTGGCGCGGTGCATGTGGGTTGAGCCACGTCCACCGCGTCCAGAGCGACAATATATTTTTACGTAGTCAATGAAGTTTGATTCTGCCATTTACTTTTGTGTGTCGAGGAATGCAAAGATTTCGGAAAGCATCAGTTCCTTAGAACCCTTCCATGTGAAAGTATTGCGGATGCCTTCCTGCTGGAACCACTCGGCCAGCGGTTCAGTCTGCTTGTGATAGACGGCGAAGCGTTTCTTGATGGTTTCTTCGTTGTCGTCGGCGCGGCCCTGTTCCTTAGCGCGGTTGAGCAAGCGTGCCATCAGTGTCTCTTCGTCCACGATGAGCTCCAGCATGATGCCCAGTTCGTGTCCGCGCTCAGCCAGCATCTTCTTCAAGGCTTCAGCCTGTGGAATGGTACGTGGGAATCCGTCGAAGATAACGCCTTGTCCGGCTGGCAGTGCATCGTAGGTCTTGGCCAGAATGTCAATCATCAGCTCGTCGGGGATGAGCTGGCCGTTGTCGATGTAGCCCTTGGCAATCTTGCCCAGTTCGGTGCCGCCTTTGATTTCACTGCGGAGCACGTCGCCTGTAGAGATGTGACCCATGCCGTAGCGTGCTACGATTTCGTCGCTGTAAGTTCCTTTGCCAGAGCCTGGGGCTCCGAAGATAATGATATTTTTCATAAGAAGTTGATGGTTGTTATTGTTTTGTTTTTTCCTAGTTATTCTAGTTTTTCTAGTATTTCTAGTCTTTCTAGCCAAGCTAGCCTTTCTAGTCTATCTAGTATTGCTAGCCCTTCTAGCTTTTTACCACATAGATGTCCTTGTAGCCTCGGCCCAGATTGTCGTAGTCGAGACCGTAGCCCAGGATGAAGGCGTTGGGGATTTCCTTGGCACAGTACTTGATGTTGAGCGGCACTTGCAGCTTGCCGGGTTTGAGCAGCATGGTGCAGATTTCCACTGAGCGCACGCCTTGTGCCTGGATTTGTGGCAACAGGTTGTACATGGTGGTACCTGTGTCGATGATGTCCTCTACGATGATTACATTGCGCCCCTCCAATCCTTGGGGCAGTCCGATAAGTTGCTTGACTTGGCCTGTAGTCTCTGTGCCTTCATAGCTGGAGAACTTGGCAAAGTGTATTTCGTGGTCAATGGTGAGTTCGCGTACAAGGTCGGCTGCAAAGACAAAGGCTCCGTTCAGGATGCCGATGAGCACAGGCACTTTGCCGGCATAGTCATGGTTAATTTTCGCTGCCACTTCAGCCACACATTTCTTAATTTCCGCTTCGGAAATAAACTTCTCAAATTGCAGGTCGTTTACTGTAATCATGTTGCTCCGTTTTGATTTTTCATGCAAAACTACACATTTTTTTCGGTTTTGTGTGGCATAAAATGTAATATTTTAGAGAAAAAGCAGTTTTTTCAGTGATATTTTGGCCATTTGTACCATTTTTGTGAGTTTAAATTGCTACTTTTGCAGCGAAATAGAGTTGTTGGATTGCTAAAATAGTTTAACTGCAATCAAACCGCAAAACCAGAAGTTATGAAGATATTGTCCGCTGTACAGTTGCGTCAGCTCGATACATATACCATCGAACACGCGCCCATTTCTTCCCTCGATTTAATGGAGCGTGCATCGAAAGCTTTTGTGAATGAACTCATAGCTCATTGGCCAACCAATACGCCTGTTAAGATTTTTGCCGGTTCGGGCAACAATGGCGGTGACGCATTGGCCGTTGCACGCTTGTTGGCAGAGAATGGCTATGGCGATGTGAGTGTTTTCCTCTTCAATATCGGTGAAAAGATGTCGGAAGACTGCAAGGCCAACAAGCTACGTCTGCAAAAGTATGCAGAAGTGAAGCTGGAGGAAATCACCACGCAGTTTACACCGCCACAATTGACCGAAGCCGACCTCGTCATCGACGGACTCTTTGGCACCGGGCTTTCACGCCCGCTCAACGGCGGCTTTGCCTCAGTGGTGAAGTACATCAATGCTTCCCCCTCCACGATTGTCAGCATCGACGTGCCTTCAGGACTGATGTGCGAGGACAACACCTACAACGTGATGAACCACATCATCAAGGCCAACTACACCTACACATTTCATTGCCCCAAGCTGGCATTCTTGTTCCCCGAAAACGAAACGTATTGCGGCGTGTGGAAAGTGTTGGACATCGGCATTCTCGACCCAGACGACGAAACTTCCGCCACAACTTATTTCCTGTCGGAACGTACCGAAATCAAGGCACTACTGAAGTCCCGTTCCCGCTTTGCCCACAAAGGTTCGATGGGCCACGCTGCACTGGTGGCTGGCAAGAAAGGAATGGCGGGTGCGGCTGTATTGGCCTCGAAAGCCTGTATGCGTGCTGGCGTGGGAAAACTGACACTGCGCACACCGGAAGCCAATCTTCCTGTGGTGCAAATGGCCATTCCCGAAGTCGTTGTTGATGTTGACCCCGACCCCGTATGCTTCAGCCACACATTCGACACCAGCGAATACGAGGCATTGGGCATTGGCCCTGGCATCGGCACAGAGCTGCAAACCACCCAGACCTTCATTGAGCAAGTAAGTCAAACCAAGTGTCCCGTCGTCATTGATGCTGATGCGCTCAACATCATAGGCTCACACCGAGGTTGGCTGACCCAACTGCCACGCAATTGCATTCTTACGCCTCACAAGAAGGAACTGTTCGGGCTGATTAGCAGCACCAGCAATTCGTTTGAAGAACTGGAGCGCACCCGCGAATTGGCCGTGCGTCAGCATATCTACATCGTCATAAAGGGAGCCTTCTCAGCCATCTGCACGCCCGAAGGCATGGTCTATTTCAACCCGACAGGCAATCCGGGCATGGCCACGGCTGGCAGTGGCGATGTGCTGACAGGCATTATCTTGGCTCTGCTCGCACAGGGATATGCACCAGAAGCCGCTGCACGGCTGGGAGTGTATCTGCACGGGCTGGCTGGCGACATTGCCGCCGAACAGCTGGGCTATGAGAGTCTCATTGCCAGCGACATGATTGATTCGCTCGGTGCCGCATTCAAGCGAATGAAAAAGTAAACTCAAACATTCCACATATTATTATATAAATGAAAAGACGCTTCATTCTCTATTCCTCACTTTTCTTTATTACCACATCCTATGCACAGATGTCAGAGTTTCGCCCAGGCTTGGTAGCCGACGGCGTAAACTATGCCCTGCCTCGCACAGGCGTTCAGGCCGATGTCACAGCACAGAAGGTGGTCTATACGCCTGGAGAATTTGCCAAGTACGCTGAACGCTATCTGCACGTGCAGAACGTAGAGCCAGAGGCTTCGGTCAGTTGGAAAATTCTCAACATGGACATTTACCAGTTTGGCGAACCAGATACACTGAAATACTACACCGTGAAGATGAAGGACAAATCGGTTGCACCGATGGCTCAGCTCACAGACAACGGTGTTCTGGTCTCCATCAACACCAAAGTGAATGTGCCTACCTACACGCTGCCAAAACCTACAAGCACCAATCACAAGCTGGACGGCAAGAAACACTTCACGGCAGAAATCCTGGCTGCGGCCTCTACCTCGAAGATGGCAGAACTGGCTGCCCAGGAGATATTCGACATTCGCGAAAGCAAGAATGCAATCCGGCGCGGACAAGTGGAATCAATGCCGAAGGACGGAGCCTCGCTCAAGATTGTGCTGAGCGAACTGGACGAGCAGGAGAATGCACTGATGCAGCTCTTTGTGGGCTATCGCGACACCATGACCGTGAGCGAATCCTACAGCATCGTGCCTGACGCAGACGTGGAGAAAGACGTGCTGTTCCGTTTCTCAAGGAAGCTGGGCTTTGTCGATGCCGATGACCTCGCGGGTGAACCCTACTACATCAGCATCCGCGACCAGCACACCGTGCCGATGCCCACCGAACAGGAAGCCAAGAAACGCAAAATCAACGGCATTGTCTATAACATGCCCAGCACAGCCAGTGTGCGCATCTTCAACACTGCCTCCACAGTCTATGACAAAGACCTGCCTTTCGGACAGTTTGGCACCATCGATGTGCTCAGTTCCACACTCTTTGGCAAGGATGCCACCACAATGGTGACGTTCAATCCCGCCACGGGTGGCCTGGTGCAGATTTCCAAGTAAGACATTCTTGATAAACCACTTGCGGCTCGTTTTGCAATCAGCAAAGCGAGCCGCAAATCTTTCTCAGCACATCCTGTCCCTGTAGTCCTCGTAGCGGAACTGTCGGTACAGCTCGAAGCTGCCGTCCGTGTGGAGCATACCGATGGAGGGGTGGCTGATGCCGTTGAACATATTGGTCTTCACCGTCGTGTAGTGTATCATGTCCTCAAAGATGATTTCCTCGCCCACGTGCAGTGCGTGGTCAAACAGCCAGTAGCCCATGTAGTCGCCCGACAAACAGGAGTTGCCGCCCAGCCGATAGACATTCCCTCGCAGTTCTTCCTGTGTGGTCTCCCCCTCGATGGTTCTTGCGCCGCGCACGGTAGGGAAGTAGGGCATTTCCAGGCAGTCTGGCATGTGACAGGTAAAGCTCACATTCAAGATGGCCGTCTTAATGCCGTGGTTCTCCACAACATCCACCACGCGGGAACGCAGGGTGCCGGTCTGCCAGGCAAAGGCACTGCCCGGCTCCATGATGACACGCAGGTGGGGCCAGCGTTGGTGGAAACTCTGGAGCGTCTGGATGAGCAGCTCCACGTCGTAGTCCTTGCGGGTCATCAGGTGTCCGCCGCCAAAGTTAATCCACTCCAGTTGCGGAAACCACGGAGAGAACTTCGCTTCGATATGGGCCAGTGTGCGGGCAAAAGTGTCAGGGCCATTCTCGCAGAGGCAATGAATGTGGAAACCACGGACACCCGTTGGCAATTGCGCGGGCAAGGCTTCGGCCAGCACGCCGAACCGACTGCCCGGCGCACAGGGATTGTACAGCTCCGTCTCAATCTCGGAGTATTCGGGGTTGACCCTCAGTCCGCAGCTCACGCCCTGTGCTTTCGCCCGCTCGCGAAAGCGTTCCAGCTGAGTGAGCGAATTGAATGTGATGTGCGACGAACAGCGTGCTATCTCGTCAAACTCCTCATCCGTGTAAGCCGGACTATAGGTGTGCGCCTTCGAGCCAAACTCTTCTGCCGCCAGTCGTGCCTCATAGAGCGAACTGGCCGTAGTGTGCCGGATGTACTCGCGAAAGATGGGGAACGCCCGCCACAGTGCAAAGGCTTTGAAGGCCAAGATAATCTCCACGTCAGCCCGCTCCGCCACCGACCGAATCAGTGCAAGGTTCCTGCGGAGCAAATCTTCTTCTATAATATAACAGGGATTGGGGTAATTCATCTTTTACAATTCACAATTAGCAATTCACAATTAACAATTCACAATTAACAATTCACAATTGGAGTATCAATTCCTAATTCCTCATTCCTAATTCCTCATTCCTTGGAGTATCAATTCCTCATTCCTAATTCCTCATTCCTTGGAGTATCAATTCCTAATTCCTCATTCCTAATTCCTCATTCCTACCTCCCCACCACTTGCAGCTTGGCAAATTTCAGCAGGAGCTGTTTTGTGCCAGCGTTCTCAAAGCGGATGGTTGCCTTTTGGTTGTCGCCCGTGCCTTCAATGCGTTCCACGGTGCCCTGGCCGAAACGCTGGTGCAGGACAGTACAGCCAGGAGCCAGCCCTGATGTATCGGGGGCGGGGCTTGCTGGGCGCGATGCGCTGTGGCTCACAGGAGTCAGCCGCCGCATAGAGGGGTATGCTGGCTGGGCGGAACGCCCGGAAATGGGCGATTGCCCGGAAAAGCCAGAAAGCCCGGACTCTCCGGAAAAGCCGGAAACTCCATTCCTCCGGCTCCACGGCAGTTCCACCTCGTCGTGCACACTGCGTCGCTGCGCCGCCCTCATGTTGCCCTGCACGCTGAGAAACTTCTGGTCGATGTCCGTCAGAAAGCGGCTGGCCGTGCCAAACTCCATCTTGCCGTAGCGGAAGCGGCTCTTGGCGTAGGAGAGGTAGCAGTGCCGCTCGGCGCGGGTCAGTGCCACGTAGAACAGGCGACGTTCTTCCTCCAGCTCGCGGGGCGAACCTGTGCCCATCTGACTGGGGAAAAGCCCCTCTTCCAAGCCTACCACAAACACCGTGGGAAACTCCAGGCCCTTGGCCGAGTGGATGGTCATCAGCGTCACCTTGGGGCTGTCGTCGCCACGGTCGCTGTCCACGTCGCTCAGCAGCGAAACCTCGCTCAGGTAGTCGCCCACCGTCACATTCTCGTTGCCCTCTTCCTGGCGCGACTGCACAAAGTCGGTCATGCCGTTCACCAGTTCCTCCAGGTTCTCTTGCCGCGATAGGTTTTCGGGCGTAGTGTCTTGGTAGATGTCGGCAATGATGCCCGACTGCTTCATGATTTCCTGCCCAGCCACCGAAGCATCGGCTTCGCCAATCAGCTGAATGAACGACTCCACCAGCAGACGGAATCCCTCCAGCTTCTTCATCGTCCCGGCGTTGAGTGTCAGTCCGTGGTCGAGTGGGGCAGACAGGGCTGTCCAGAGGCTGACACCGTGCTGCGTGGCTGCGTCGATGATGCGCTGCACGGTGGTGTTGCCTATGCCGCGTGCCGGATAGTTGATGATGCGCTTCAGGGCCTCCTCGTCGTTGGGGTTGACGGCCACACGCAGGTAGGCGATGACATCCTTTACCTCCTTGCGCTGATAGAACGAAAGGCCGCCGTAAATCTTGTAGGGCAGACCCTGCTTTCGGAGTTCCTCCTCGAAAATGCGGCTCTGGGCGTTGGTGCGATACAGGATGGCAAAGTCGCTGTAGGGGCACTGCTCAGCCTGGCGCAGGTGGAGCAGCTGGCGCACCACAATCTGCCCCTCCTCCACATCGCTGTAGGCTTCGCTCACGGTGATGGGTTCGCCCGTGGCGTTCTCAGAGAAGATGTCCTTCGGGATCTGTCGGGAATTTTTGCAGATAAGGCTGTTGGCCGCCCTGACAATGGTCTGCGTGGAGCGGTAGTTCTGTTCCAGCTTGAAAAGGCGGCTCCCCTTGTATATGTCTTGGAATGTGAGGATGTTGTCAATGTTTGCTCCACGAAAACTGTAAATGCTCTGCGCGTCGTCGCCCACAACGCAGACGTGCTGGTGCTCCTTCGTTAGCTGCCACACAATGCGGTGCTGGGCAAAGTTCGTGTCTTGGTACTCATCGACCAACACGTAGCGGAACCGCTGGGCATACTTCAGTCGCACGTCTTCGTTACGGTCCAGCAGCAGGTAGGTGTACAGCAGGATGTCGTCGAAGTCCATCGCGTCGGCCTGTCGGCAACGGTTGCTGTACCGCTGATAGATGGTGCCCAGCAGGGGCATCTTGGCACGTGCATCGACCTGCGCATTGCTGGGGTTGCCCACATACTCCTCTGCCGTCACCAGCTGGTTCTTTGCGTTGGAGATGCGACTGAGCACCGCGCTGGGCTTATACTGCTTGTCGTCCAGCTGCAGTTCCTTCATGATGGCCTTCACCAGGCTCTTGCTGTCGGCTGCATCGTAGATGGTGAAGTTGGGCGAGAAGCCCAGCCGCTCGTGCTCATAGCGCAGGATGCGCAGAAAAAGGCTGTGGAACGTGCCCATCCACAGGTGGCGAGCCTGTTCCGTCCCTACGATGGTGGCCACACGCTGCTTCATCTCGCCGGCGGCCTTGTTGGTGAAGGTCAGTGCCAGCAGTTGCCAAGGCTCGTAGCCGTGCTGCATGAGGTAGGCCAGCTTGTAGGTCAACACACGTGTCTTCCCAGAGCCAGCACCGGCAATGACCAATTGCGGCCCGTCGCAATACTCCACTGCCGCCCGTTGCTGTGGGTTGAAAGTTTCCAGAAAATCGCTCATTCCTCTCTCTTCAACGTAAAGGGTTTAGGCAGCTTCACATACTTCTTGTTGGCAACGCCCTTGATGTAGGAGCCGCCCACCTGCTTCAGGCTGACACCATCGGCTGTCAACTTAATCTCCAGGTCTTGCGCATCGGCTCCGCGCTCGCTCACGGCGCGCACCACGGCCTTCTTTTCGTCCAGCGACTTCACACGCATGATGAGCCATGAGCCGTTCAGGTTGCCCTGCAAGTAGCCGTAGCAGCTGTCCAGCTCCAGTCCCGGCACGGGGATGTCCTTTTGCTCCAGGTGGAACTTTCCACGGATGTTCAGCTCTTTGTTAAAGAAGGAGCCGTTGTACAGGCTCTGCGCCTCGGCTGTGATGGCTGCCTCCAGCATCAGCAGCAGGAATAAAGTTTTCTTCATCGTTCTGTTTCTTCTTAATGGTTGCACACGCTCGCCGCAGGGACACCCCTGTGGCCGAGTAGCCGCAAAGGTACAAAGTTTCAGCCGCACAGCCAAACAAAAGGGACAAAAATTCAACGGAAAACCATTTTCGCTGGCTTACCAAACGAGTCGCATAGGCAAATATTCTATAAATCATTGTTTGATTCTTAAGAATCGCACAATGATTCTTAAGAATCAAACAATGATTTACAAGAATCAAACAATGATTCTTAGTTTTATTGCCTATGCGGGCGCGATGATTCTGAAGTGAAAAAGAAAAATCTCAGCAAAATGGCAGGTTTTATTCTGCTGTGTGAGAGAAAATTCGTACCTTTGCGGGCAAACTGGAAAGGATTTTTGAATGATGGCAGACTACAAACTCATAGCACTGGACATTGACGGCACGCTGGCCAGGAACGACCGCACGGTGTCGCAGGTGACGATTGATACACTGGTGGAGGCACAGCGGCGGGGCGTGCGCGTGGTGATCGCTTCGGGACGGCCAACCTATGGCATTGCGCCCGTGGCCGACGCGCTGCGGCTGGCAGAGTTTGGCGGATTTGTTCTGGCTTTTAACGGAGGCGAAATCTGGAACTGGCAGACACGGGAATGTCTGTACAGCCACACGCTGCCCGACGAGGTCATCCCTATATTATATAATAGTACACGCGAGGCAGGACTGGAAATCATGACCTACTGCGGTGCACACATCATGACGGAACGGGCCAGCAACCGCTACATCCAGCTGTCTTCGGCTCGCAACGGGATGCAGGTGAGGCAGGTGGAGGACTTCTTGCAGGAGGTGGAGCGACCCCTGTCGAAGTGCATGATTGTAGGCGAACCGACAGAGGTGCAGCGGTTTGAACCTGTGCTGAAAGCGAAGTTGCAGGGCAGGGCAAATGCTTACCGCAGTGAGCCGTTCTATCTGGAAGTGGTGCCACAGGGCATTGACAAGGCGCAGTGTCTGGAGTTCCTGCTGGAGCGGCTGGGACTCGCGGCCAGTCAGCTCATGGCGTGCGGCGACGGCTACAACGATGTCTCCATGATTCGGCTGGCCGGCCTGGGCGTGGCAATGGGCAATGCGCAGGAGAGCATAAAGCAAGCCGCCGACTACATTACGTTGAGTAATGAAGCCGACGGCGTTGCCGATGCGGTGCGCAGGTTCTGCCTCAGTTAGGCCAGCGCGTTCTTCTTCTGTTTCTTGTGTTTTTTGTGCTTGGCGGCAGTGTTGGCGTCGTCCTTCTTGTGTTCGCCGCGCTTCTTCCACTTGCCGTCGCCCTTCTTGGGAGCAAAGTTGCGCAGGGCGCGCATATTGAACTTCGTGATGGCCATGCGTGCTTTGTAAATCTTTTCCCACGTCAGCACCTTGGCGAACTTCTTGTAGTAGGCCACCTCAATCTTTCGGTTTTCCACCTGTAGCTCTGTGGTCTTCGTGACGATTTGCTCAAATTCGGCCTCCGTCTTGGCGTTCTTGCCCGACCGCATGAGTTCTCGTTCCTGGTCCATCAGCTTGCGTTGCGCGTCCATCATCTCAGTGAGCAGGGGGAAGAACTTCTGTTGCTCGTTGGCCGTCAAGTTGGCTTCCTTCGTGATGTATTCCTGCATCTTCTGGCGGTACTCTTCTGGTGAAAACTCCTTGCGCCCGTGGTCTTTCTTCTGTGCAGCCATGCCCAAGGTCATCAACAGGCAGGCCAGTGTGAATAATACCTTTTTCATTTTTCTGTAAGTTTTATGGTTAATGGTTAATAGTGAATGGTTCTGTGTTATGGGGTTTAGTATTCGCTGCCTGAGAGATAGTTGTACACGTCGGCTTCGCTCACCATGGAGTAGCTCAACAGTTCTTCGGCATACTCTTCGTCGTATTCTTCGCTCAGGGCCACATTGCTTTCGCTGCTGGCCAGCAGGGGGTCGTCGCTGCCACCCATGTAGTGCACTCCCACGAAGGCCAGTGCGATGCAGGCTGCTGCGGCTGCTGCCCAGCGGACGAATGGATGCTTCCGGCTCTTGCCGCCCGTGATGCTGACGACGCGAGCTTTGTTTTCCTCGGCAGCGGTGGGTTCGCTGGTCTCCTCGGCTGGAATCTGCTGCATGATGCGTGCAGTGAGTTCCTCGAAATATCCCTCTGGCACCTTGAGCGGACTGGCATTTGTGATGCCCAGCTCTTCAAGCGGTCTGTTCTCGTTGTTCATGTTCGTTTTCATATTGCTTTGAAAAATTTAGTTATCTTTTCTACTGCGAGGTGGTAGGAAGCCTTGAGTGCTCCGACCGAAGTGCCCGTCACGCTGGACATATCTTCGTACTTCATCTCGTCGAAATACTTCATGGTGAAGACGGCCTTCTGTTTGGCTGGCAGCAGTGCGATGGCCTGTTGCAGCAGCAGTTGGGTCTTGTCGCCGTCGATGTACTCATCGCTTTCAATCTGCATGGCGTAGGAGTTTGTTCCGCCCTCGTCGTTATCGTCTCCGTCAGCGTCCAGCGAGAGGGTTTCCCTTTGCTGCTTCAGGAACGTGATGCTTTCGTTGTAGGCGATTCGGTAGAGCCAGGTGGAGAGTTTGCTGTCTCCTGCAAAGCCGTCGATGCTTCGCCATGCCTTCAGGAGCGTGTTCTGCAAGATGTCGTCCGCATCGTCGTGGTTCTGCACCATGTGTCGGATTTGCCAGTAGAGCGTCCTGCTATATTGATTCACCACAGCCTCGAATGCCCGTCGTTTCTCTCGCGGTTCCTTCAGCCTTCGGATGATGTCGTCTTCGTCAAATTTACTCATTGGGTAACACCGTTGTTTGTCCTTGTGACTCCCGTTTCCGGGAAAGGTTTAATCGAGCACCAGAAAAAAACGAAAAAGCCCCTCTGAAGTGTGCACTTCGGAGGAGCCTGCCTGGGATAAAAGCCTGATGATGATTCCATAGAATTTACTCATTTGTAGTTTACAAGGCAAAGTTACTACTTATTCTTGACTTTCAAAATAAAAAAATCTTTTTTCTTTCAAAAACAACAAATACAACGCAACCCGCCAAAAAAGCCCAGAAAATTTGCGTAAAAACTCTGAAGGCTGTATATTTGCAACAAAAATCCAAAAGAATGAATACAATCAAACACATGCTGCTGCTTGCAGCACCCCTGCTGCCCATGTCCATGAGCGCACAAGCCATTAACGGCGACCTGAATCACAATGGCGATTTGGATGTGGAAGACATCACCTTGCTCATTAATGGTTATTTGACAGGTGAGAAAGAGTATTTTAATGGTGACAGTGACAAAGTCCACGAAGCCGTTGACCTCGGTCTCTCCGTGAAATGGGCAACCATGAACATCGGTGCAAACGCTCCCGAAGAATATGGCGACCACTTTGCCTGGGGCGAGACCACAGCAAAGACAGACTACAGCTTGGGCACCTACAAATGGACTCAAGGCGACAGTAGGACATTGACCAAGTACAATACCTCATCCAATTACAGCGACACAACTCCCGACAACAAAACTCAGCTTGAGCTTGCTGACGATGCAGCCCAGGCTAACTGGGGCGGCGCGTGGCGTATGCCGACCTATGAAGAGATGACAGAACTTCGCGAAAAGTGTAAATGGACTTGGACAACCGTGAACGGTGTGAACGGAATGAATGTGACAGGACCTTCAGGCAATTCTATATTCATGCCTGCAGCTGGGTATCGCAGCGACACAAGGCTCTTCGATGCAAACAGCTGCTGCAACTATTGGTCAAGTTCTCTTAATGAGTCCAAACCAACCCGCGCTTGGAGCTTCTATTCGAACTACGGGAGTTTGGAAGATTTTCATCGTGAACAAGGGCGAAGTGTTCGCGCCGTTTGCCCGTAGTTCACGAACCTTTTAGCTTGGCGTTAGCCATATTTAGTACAACTGTAGCACAACATGGCTTCGTTGCAGTAGCAATGCTGTGCCAGCCCCCCACAAAGTTCTCCCGCTGCAATGGGTGAACTTTGTGGGGGGCTGGCAATGGACACTAATCAAAAAAGAATCTCTGCAAACTTCTGTTTACAGAGATTCTTGAGGGGTGGAGGGTGGGACTCGAACCCACGACATTCAGAACCACAATCTGACGCTCTAACCAACTGAACTACATCCACCGTGTAGCTTCCTTGCGGAAAGCGAGTGCAAAGGTACGATGAATATTTGAATTGACCAAATTTTTTTCAAAGAAAATGTTAAACTACGAATAGATTTCCTTTTTGCCAGCAAGTAATGTGTTCTTCATCAGAGAGCAAATGGTCATGGGGCCAACGCCTCCGGGCACGGGGGTAATGAAGGAACACTTGGGCGCAACAGCATCGAAATCGACATCACCACAAAGGCGGAAGCCCGATTTGCGTGTGGGGTCGGGCACGCGGGTAGTGCCTACGTCAATGATGACTGCGCCGGGCTTCACCATGTCGGCCTTGACGAAATGGGGCGAGCCGAGTGCGGCAATGATGATGTCAGCCTGCAGACATTCCTCCTTAATGTTCTTGGAGTGGCTGTGCAGGACGGTCACTGTGGCATCGCCCGGTGTGCGCTTCTGCATCATAAGCTGTGCCATGGGCTTGCCCACGATGTTGGAGCGACCGAGGATGACGCATTTTTTTCCTGACGTTTCAATGCCATAACGTGCCAAGAGGTCTGTGATGCCCAGCGGCGTGGCTGAAATGTAGCAGGGTAGGCCAATGGCCATGCGTCCCACATTGATGGGGTGGAAGCCGTCCACGTCCTTGCGATAGTCTATGGCCATGGTCACTTTCTGTTCGCTGATGTGCTTGGGCAGTGGCAGCTGTACGATGAAGCCGTCAATGTCGGGGTCATTGTTCAGCAGTTCCACTTGGCGCAGGAGGAAGTCCTCGGTGATGTTATCCTCAAAACGAAGCAGGGTGGATTTGAATCCACAGGCTTCGCAGGCCAGCACCTTGTTCTTCACGTATGTCTCTGAGCCTCCGTCGTGGCCTACAAGGATGGCTGCAAGATGGGGACGCTTGCCGCCCTTCTTTACGATTTCTTCTACTTCGGCTGCTATTTCCTGCTTGATGGCAGCAGCTGTGGCTTTTCCGTCGATGATGGTCATAATCGTTCTGTATGTGTTGTTCTTTAGATTTTGGGCATTCCAGGCATTCCCTTCATGCGCTGCATCTGTTTCATGGCAGCGGGGTTGGTTATCATGTGCATCATCTTGCGCATCTGGTCGAACTGCTTTGTGATGCGGTTGATTTCGTCCAGACTTACGCCCGAACCCTTGGCTATGCGCTGCTTGCGCGACATATTGATACATTCGGGGTGAGCACGCTCGTAGGGTGTCATGGAACCAATCATGGCTTCCACGGCTTTGAAGGCATTGTCGTCGATGTCCACGTCTTTCAGGGCTTTGCCCACACCGGGAATCATGGCAGCCAGATCCTTGATGTTGCCCATCTTCTTGATTTGCCCGATTTGGGTAAGGAAGTCGTTGTAGTCGTATTTGTTCTTGGCAATCTTCTTCTCCAGTCGGCGTGCCTCTTCTTCGTCGAACTGCTGCTGTGCACGTTCTACGAAGCTGACGATGTCACCCATGCCGAGGATGCGGTCGGCCATGCGCTCCGGGTGGAACACATCGAGGGTCTCCATCTTTTCGCCCGTGCCGACAAACTTGATAGGCTTGTCCACCACGGTGCGGATGCTGAGGGCAGCACCGCCGCGTGTGTCGCCGTCGAGCTTGGTGAGGATTACGCCGTCAATCTCCAGCCTTTCGTTGAACACCTTGGCTGTGGTCACAGCTTCCTGGCCAATCATGGCATCGACCACGAGCAAGGTTTCCTGTGGTTCGATGGCATCCTTGATGCTGCGAATCTGCACCATCAGTTCCTCGTCGATGGACTGCCGTCCTGCCGTATCGACAATGACCACGTCCTGCCCGTAAGCTTTGGCAGCCTTGATAGCGTTCTGTGCCACCTGCACGGGGTCGGTGGCTCCTTCTTCCAGATAGCAAGGCACATCTACCTGCTCGGCCAGTACGCGCAGCTGCTCCATGGCTGCGGGGCGGAATGTGTCGCAAGCCGCCAGCAGCGGACGCTTGTGCATCTGCTTTTTCAGGTACAACGCCAGTTTAGCCGACATTGTGGTCTTACCGGCACCGTTCAGACCTGCCATGAGGATGATGGCGGGATGTCCCTGCACGTTGAGTTCTGTGCTTTGTCCGCCCATGAGTGCAGCCAGTTCGTCGTGCACAATCTTCACCATCAGCTGGCTGGGCTTCACGGCTGTCAGCACGTTTTGTCCCAGTGCCTTCTGCTTCACTGTGTCGGTGAAACTCTTGGCCACCTTGTAGTTCACGTCGGCTTCGAGCAGAGCCTTGCGTACATCCTTTAGCGTTTCTGCTACGTTGATTTCGGTGATTTTACCTTCACCTTTGAGAATTTTGAACGAGCGTTCAAGTCGTTCAGACAGGTTTTCAAACATATCTTATGATTTCTTTATTCCTTTATAAATAATGCAAGCCATGGCTGCAACGACTGCTGCGATGGCCACCGCACCAATGATGTGGCTGTAGTGCGAAATGGTCTGAATCAGTTGCTCCTTCGGCATCACCGAGTGGAAGGCGTAGCCAATGCCCGTGAGAATGCTGTTCCAGAGCGCAGCCCCCAGGCAGGTGTAGAGCACAAACGACCCCAGATTCATCTTGGCCAGTCCAGCCGGAATCGAAATCAGCTGACGGATGGCGGGAATCATGCGCCCAATCAGCGTTGACACGGCTCCGTGCTGGTCGAAGTAAGCCTCTGCCTGCTGCACCTTTTCAGCGTCAATCAGACATATATGGCCCAGGCGCGAATTGGCAAAGGCATAGACGATGGTGCGCCCCAGTGTGAGCGAAAGCACATAGTTGACCAGTGCACCGATGAGCGCACCCAGGGTTCCACACAGTATAATCAGGGGGTAAGACATTTCGCCTGTCTCCGCAGCCATGTATGCAGCTGGCACCATGACCACCTCGGACGGAAAAGGAATGAAACTGGACTCAATGGCCATGAAAAGCACAATCCAGCCATAATTTAGGTTGTCGAGGGCACCGCCCACAAGGTTCAGAATAAGTTCTTCCACGTAATAAAAATAGGTGTAAGTAAATAAAAACTTTTGCAAAGGTACGCTTTTTTGCTAATGAGAGCAAAAAAACGCCCGAAATCTTTGCTATTTCGTTAAAAACACCTACCTTTGCACCCGCAAAACAGACATGGACAAGTCCTGTACGGCCAGCTCCTTGTGAATCCTCCAGGGCTTGACCGCAGCAAAGGCAACAGGTTGTAGCGGCGCGATGCAGTAAGCTTGTCCACCCGCCTCTTTAGCTCAGTTGGCCAGAGCACGTGATTTGTAATCTCGGGGTCGTTGGTTCGAATCCGACAAGAGGCTCAAAAACCGCAGAAGGACAGGCACTCGCTTGTCCTTCTGCATTTTAGATGCGCTGTTTATTATAATCTTCATGGCAGCCACTTGTTTGTGTTAATTATCGTTTATTGTAGCAACACAACATTCATTTCCCAACAGAACAGACTTGATAATCATGCTGCAATGCGCAGCAGAAACAAACTGAGAGCCTTACGTATAGAATGCCTCTCGCTCGCGTAGGCAATGCTTCGCTCCCGCGTAGGCAATTGTCTGGGGTTGATTGCCTACGCGAGCGCGTCCCTTTGCTAACACCGCTTAAGATTATTCTCTATGCGGAACCATCATACAAGAAAGTCGGAGTGGAAGTGCAATATGGCAAATCGGAAAAGAAAAAGTACAACGAAATAGATGATTTTGGGACGAAATGTGGGCTTTACGGCGTTAATCTTCTGAAAACATTCGGTAATTTCGATGATTCTGTGTACATTTGCAGAAATTTAACCTTGCTATATGACCATGAACCAATCGAATGTACTTCGCGTGGACTTTTCCAACTTCCCGGCGGATGAGCGTTTTGCCCAGATTCCTGGTAAATTGTTTTTGGCTGACAACTTCGACGAGAAGGACTCGGAGGGTTTTCGGCGCGGACGGTCGGTCAATAAGACGGTGCAGGTGAAGATGTGTGTGTGTTTCACTTGTCTGGCTGGCGAACTGCAAGTAGAGGTGGACCACAAGCTCCTCACTGCCATTGCGGGGCAGACCCTGATGGTGCTGCCCGGCAGTTTTTTGCGCTACGTCGGCCAGTCGTCCAATGCCAAGGTAGTGTTCATGGCCATTGCGCCAGAGTTTGTGGACTACTCCAAGGACGTGCGTCTGGGCATTGAGTTTGGCGAAGTGGTGAGGAACCGGGGCGTGTTTGCGGTGCCGCCTTTCGAGATTGAAGAGTTCCTGTCGCTCTATAAGATGCTGAAGCGGAAGCTCTATGACCCAGACTTTGTGTTTAAGGAGGAGGTGGCCCGCTGTGTTCTGTCCATTCTGGAGAGCAACGTGTTCAGCGAGTTTTTGCGGTATAAGAAGAGCGATGAACGAAAAGAGCATCAGCTGACGCGCAAGGACGAGTTGTTCAAGCTCTATGTGGACGAGGTCAAGAAGCACTTCGTCGAGCAGCGCACGGTGGCGTTCTATGCCAGGCAACTCTGTGTGACACCGAAATACCTCTCCACGGTCATCCACGAGGTGACGGGTCGTCACGCCATCGACTTCATTACGATGTTTGTCATCAACGAATGCAAGGCGTTGCTGCACATCGACGGCATTTCCATCAAGGAGGTGTGCAACCGGATGAACTTCCCCAATCAGTCGTTTTTTGCAAAGTATTTCAAACAGCATACCGGCATGACTCCCAAGGAGTACAAGCGTATGCTCTGAGTGCGTGATACATATAAAACTTAACTTTTAACCGTACATAATGAAGACCATTAAAATCAATCCTGCGGACAATGTGGCTGTGGCCATTGAACCGCTGAAAGCTGGCGAAACCCTCACGGTGGAGGGTCAGCAAGTTACGACCACAGGCGATGTGCCTGCCGGACACAAGATTCTGCTCTACGACCTGCGGGCTGGCGAGAACGTCGTGAAGTATGGCTATCCCATTGGCCATCTGAAGGAAGACCACCAGGCGGGTGACTTCATCTGCGATGCCAACATCAAGACCAACTTGGCTGGGCTGCTCGACTACCAGTACGAGCCTGTGCCGGCGGCGGCTCTGACCAATCCGGCCTACGCCGAATGGTTCCCCAAGGAGCAGCTCACCTTCAAGGGCTACCGCCGCAAGAATGGCGACGTGGGCATACGCAACGAAGTGTGGATTGTTCCCACAGTGGGCTGTGTCAACGGCATTGTGAATCAGCTGAAGAACCAGCTGGAGCGCGAAGTGGGTGTGGGTCCCGACAAACTCCGCATTGTGGCCTATCCGCACAACTACGGCTGTAGCCAGCTGAGTGAAGACCACGAGAACACGCGGCTCATCCTGCGCGACCTGGTGCTCCATCCCAATGCCGGTGCCGTGCTGGTCGTTGGACTGGGCTGCGAGAACAATCAGCCCGACAAGTTTGAGGAACTGCTGGGCGACTATGACCACGAGCGCATCCGCTTCATGGTGGCCCAGAAGGTGCAGGGCGACGAGGTGGAGGAGGGTATGCGCATCTTACGCGAACTCTATGCACTGGCCTCGAAGGACGAGCGCACCGATGTTCCGCTGAGCGAACTCCGTGTGGGACTGAAGTGCGGAGGCTCCGACGGCTTCTCTGGCATTACGGCCAATCCGCTCTTGGGCGTGTTCTCCGACTTCATCGTCAGTCAGGGCGGTACGACCGTGCTCACCGAGGTGCCCGAAATGTTTGGTGCGGAGACCATCCTGATGAATCGCTGCAAGACTCCCGAACTGTTTGGCCAGACCGTCAAACTGGTCAACGACTTCAAGCAATACTTCCTCAGCCACGGCGAACCCGTGGGCGAGAATCCCTCGCCGGGCAACAAGGCAGGCGGCATCTCTACGCTGGAGGAGAAAGCCTTGGGTTGCACCCAGAAGTGTGGCAAGAGTGCCGTCTGCGGAGTGCTGCCCTACGGCGAGCGGCTCCGTGTGAAGGGGCTCAATCTGCTCTCTGCGCCGGGCAACGACCTTGTGGCCAGCACAGCTTTGGCCTCGTCGGGCTGCCACATTGTGCTCTTCACCACGGGGCGCGGTACGCCTTTCGGCACCTTTGTGCCCACGATGAAGGTCAGCACCAACAGCACACTGGCCCAGAACAAACCCACGTGGATTGACTTCAACGCTGGTACCATCGTGGAGGGCGAACCCATGCGCGACGTCTTCCACCGCTTCATGCAGAAGGTCATCGCTGTGGCCAACGGCGAGCCTACTTGGAACGAAAAGAAGAATTATCAGGAGATTGCCATCTTCAAGACTGGCGTGACATTGTAGTTGAGAGTTTATGGTTGAGAGACTTCAAACGGTCACTACATAAACAGCGGAAGTGCCTCATTTCACAATGAAGCACTTCCATTTTCTTTCAATAGGTATTAGTTTTTTTAAGGTAAAAAGATTGTATTCAGGATAACTGCCGCAAAGATACAGCATTTTTCAGTGTGGCAGGTTCGGCTTTTCTATGCTTTATAACATGTTTTGCAGTTACACCGCCTTGTCAATCCAGTCGTCAATCAGCCTCCGTGCAATCGACAGCTTGTCGGGGATGGCGGGCAGACAGTCGCGGCTGAACCATGCAGCGCGGCTCAGTTCTTCCTCCTGCACCTTCAGTTCGCCTCCGGCATAGTCGGCAGTGAAGCCAATCATGATGCCGCAAGGGTAGGGCCAGGGCTGACTGGCAAAGTAGCGGATGTTCTTGATGCGCAGGTGGGTCTCCTCCATCACTTCGCGCTGCACACACTCTTCCAGTGTCTCGCCCGTCTCCACGAATCCCGCCACCAGTCCGTACATTTCGGTGCGGCGGAAGTTGCGTGCGTGCACCAGCAGAATCTGTTCTCTGCCCTCGCTGTCGGTTCGCCGTATGCGCACGATGACAGCAGGCGAAACCTGTGGCCACACCTCCTTGCCGCAGTGCGTACAGCGTTTGCTGATGACGGTGGCCCGCTCCATGGGTGCGCCGCACACACCGCAATACTGCGTGCCCTTGTCCCAGTAGAGCAGTTCGTAGGCTTTGCCCGCCATCAGGTAGTCTGCGCGGCTGAGTCGCTGGTACGATTCGCGCAGTCCCACGAAGCTGCCCTCTGCGTCCGCCGGTGTGTTGATGCTGTAGGCACGCTGAGGGGTGCCGTCCGCGCCAAGCGGAAGTTCCTGAAACTTAGTCCAGGGTTTAATCTCGGTCGGTGGTTCCGCAGAAACGGGCAACCTGTGTGGGTCTCCATCCGCTGCGGGGCGTTGCAGCAAGATGCTATCTCCGCAGAACACAAACCACCGAATGTTTTCACTTTCCATAGACTATCTGAGAAATTTTCTGCAAAAATAGCAATTATTTTCATTAAAAACGTTAATGCAATGATGATAAATTGCTTATTCAATTATAAAAAGCTAATTTTGCATTCAAATAGAAGTCCCAAACTGTCCAATGAGAACACGCATCCTTTTGCTCCTGCTGCTCACCTTCCTGCCAATCCTGTCCAGCGCGAAGGACAAGAAGAAAAAAGAGAAGGTGACTGAAGTCTATGGCCTGGTGTCCCCAGACCCCATGCCCCAACGTCCACGCCCCGAACATCACAACAAGCCCCTGGACCAGCCGCTAATGATTTACGACGACGGCAAGGGCACGTGCGGCTTCGACATGAGCCACTATCAGGGACGTGTGGATTGGGATGCGCTGGCTACCGACCCCAATGCCGGCTTCGTCTATCTGAAGGCCAGCGAGGGTTCCAGCCTGAAGGACAACATGTATGCCACCTACTACAGCGAGGCACGCCGCGTGGGACTCAAGGTAGGCAGCTATCACTTCTTCCGTCCCAACTGCACTGCACGCGAGCAGTTTGAGAACTTCCGCAGCGTGCTCCGTGGCCGTCACCAAGACCTCATCCCCATCATCGACGTGGAGGTGCAGAGCAAGGGTGTCTCCATGTACCTCTTCCAGGAACGCTTGGCCGAACTGCTCCAACTGGTGGAGCGTGAAGTGGGCCGCAAGCCCATGATTTACACGGGCCAGAAATTCTACAACCGCCACTTCTCCAACAGCCGTTTCCGTGGCAACTATCCCTTCATGATTGCCTGCTACAGCTTCGAGGAACCCGTGCTCTACAACAACGACGACTTCCTCATTTGGCAATTCACCGGCTACGGCAAAGCCAAGGGCGTGCGAGGCCACATCGACATCAGCCGCTTTGTGCGAGGCCACAAACTTCGCGAAATTATGTTCTGACCGCCGCACAGTTCTCCCACTATTTTCACACTTCATTCCCATCACAGCCACACTGCAGTGCCGTCGTTCCGAGACTGTAGTGTGGCTGTTCTGGGACTGTAGTGCCACTCTTCTGGGACTGTAGTGCCACTCTTCTGGGACTGCAGTGCCACAGCAGTGGCAAAACTATCCCCCGACAGTGAGAGAACTTTGCTGCCGGGGGAGGGATTCAAGCTGTCTGCAGTGACTGAATGTACTCAATCAGTTTTTTGTAAAAAGGGGAATGGGCGAGCGTGGCTTGGTTGCCCAGGATGATAAGTTTCATGCGGGCACGGGTCATAGCCACGTTCATGCGGCGCAGGTCGCCAAGGAAACCTATTTGCCCTTGCTCGTTGCTGCGCACAAGGGAAATGATGATGATGTCGCGCTCCTGCCCCTGAAAACCATCCACTGTGTTGACGGTGATGGCCTTGCGGAGTTGCTTCAGGCTGGGGTCGGCCTTGATGAGGGAGCGGATGTACTGGGTCTGGACGCGGTAGGGGCTGATGATGCCGATGTCGAGCCGCTCGTCGAGGAAGCGGTGAAGGCCGATTTTCTCAATGTATGCCTTCAGCGTAGTGATGAGCAGCTGGGCTTCTTCCTTATTGATGCGTCCGTGGTTTTCGCCGATAAATTCTTCCTGGAAGTCGTTGTCAACCCAAGTGATGGGCGTGTCGTAGTCCAGGACACCACGGTGCTGCACGCTGGGGTCGCTCTTGAGCCGTCCGCCGTAGAACCAGTCGCTGGAGAACTGCATGATGGCGTCGTTCATGCGGTACTGCACTTGCAGCAGACTGACGGCCTTGGGCTGATTCTCCACAATGCGCTCCATCAGTGTCTTGCCCAGTCCGCCGCGCAGGGCTTCGTAGCACTTGATGGTGGGGGGCAACTGCTGGTGGTCGCCCGCCAGAACAACGCGGCTGGCCCGGCGTATGGCAATCCAGCAGGCAGGCTCCAGTGCCTGGGCTGCTTCGTCAATGAACAGGGTGGAGTAGTGTTGTCCCACCAGTATCTTGTTGGCACTGCCCACGAGGGTACAACTGATGACGCGAGCCTCGTTGAAGAGGTCTTCGCGGATGCGCATTTCTATCTCGGTGGCACGTTCCCGCAGTCGGGCAATCTTCTGGTGGGTGCTGTCGCCGCCTTTGTGACTTTCGCGCAACTGGCGGATGGTGTTGCGAATGGCCCACAACTGGGTATATTCGGGGTGCGACTCAAAGCGGCGCTCGTAGGTGAAGGACAGCATCTTGTCGTTCACACGAGTGGGGTTGCCAATGCGCAAGACGGGCACACCGTGGTCAACGAGCCGCTCGCTGATCCAATCCACAGCCATGTTGCTCTGTGCGCACACCAGCACCTGGGTTTCACGGCGCAGGGTTTCGTAGATGGCTTCTACCAGCGTGGTGGTTTTGCCTGTGCCCGGAGGCCCATGCACAATCTGCACGTCCTTGGCTCGCAGCACTTCGTTGACGGCATCCTGCTGTGTGGCGTTGAGCCACGGAAAAGCCATCGGTGCTAATGCACGCTTTGCCGCCGGCTGCTGTCCGCTGAAGATGTCGCGCAGGTCTGCCAGACGGTTTTTCTGGGCTTTCATCACGGTGTCGAGGGCGTGGAACATGGTGCGGAAGCTGGTCTCGTCGAAGTAGAGCTGCACACCCAGGTCGGGGGCATTCTGCAGGTCGATGACTGCCTGTGTGCTGGGCAGCGTGCAGACCATGCGGTCGCCATCGACAAAGCTGATGGTCGAAGTGAAAGGATAGTAGGAAGCCTCCCTTTGTGCCGTTCTGAAAAACTGCACAGGCCGTCCGTACTCAAACAGCGTGTCGATGTCGCTGTCTTCCTCATAGTCCTTGGTGATTTCCACCACCAGCTGGTTCAGCGAGTTGTAGTAGCTGCGCCCCACAGTGACGGGATACCAGCAGATGCCACGCCGCAGTTTGCGCTGAATGCCCATCCGTTCCGACTGGATGCGAAATTCTTCCTTCTCCGCTTCGTATTCCATCGTGAGCAGCTGGTGGAGCTTCTGTATGTAGAGTGTGGATGACTGCAAAATTGAACAGTTTTACGATTTATGATTTGATAAATTACACATTGAACAGCACGGCATCGAAGTAAAGCTCTGCCACTTGCGGGGTGAGGATGGCGGCCTTGTAGTATGGCTGAGCCTCCTCATTGAAGTTCTGGGCAAAGGTGGTGGGGCTGTTTAGTTCGGAGTATGCCTTCTTCAGCTGTGCGTAAGCCTTGGTGGGGTTGCCGCCAATGATGTAGGCCATGCCTCGTGCCAGTGGGGTGTCGAGGAAACTGAGGCTTTTCTCGTACTCCTTATTTAATATAAGACAGGTGCCCAGCAGTCGGCGCACCTTCTGGGAGTCTGGCTCCAGGTAGTTGGCTTTGTGCAGAATGTCGATGGCATCGGCTGTCTGCCCCGTCTCCTTCAGACACTCGGCCCAGCGCAACAAGTAGCCTACGTTCTCTGGCTCCATCTGGCAAATCTGTTCGTAGCAGTCCTGGGCCGTGGCATAGTCGCCCTGCATGATGCACACACGCCCCAGGTGGGAGAGTGTCCACTTGGAGTCGGCCTTGATGCTGTCCGCCCGCTCGTAGTATTTCTGTGCCTCTGCCCACTGTTCGGTCTTTTGGTAGCAGAAACCAATCTTCTGGAAGAGTTCAGCTGTGTGCTCCTCGGTCTGCATGTAGAGCAGAAACTCGCTGAGAGCCTGTTCGTAGTAGCCTTTGCGCATGAGGAACTCGGCATGCTCCAGCAGCAGGGGCTTGTTCTCGGTGAGGCTGGGCAGGGCCGGAATGCTTTCGGGGCTGAAGATGTTCTTCTTGCCGTCGGCAAACGGATTGTAGAACTCCGAGCGGAAACCATAAATATAGAAGAAGCGGTAGAGGTCGAAGATGAAGTGGCGGCTGTATTCCTTCAGCTTCTTCTTGCGGTTGATGGACTTGCTGAGAGCCTCGTTCAGTTCGTCCTGGTCCAGGTCGGACATCTGGGCTTCCACCTGTGCGGCGATGGACTCAAAGCCCTGCTGCTCCAGTGTGGAAGTGAGCAGACAGAGCGAATACTTGTCGCTGTTGCAGAAGGGCGAACCTGCCAGCAGTGCGCGCATGAAGTCGCCGCTCTTGCTGCCAAAGTTCTGCTGCATGTTTTGCAGGGCAATGTCATCGTCGGTGAAGGGGTAGAACCAGTGGGCCATTTCGCCGAAGAACCTGTAGCCCTTCATCATGGCAAAGGTGGCCATGTAGATGTCCTCGCCCTCCAGCTGCATCTCCACCATCTCGCGCACCTTCTCCTCGGCCTTGCTGTCGTCGCTGTCGGTGGTCGGAAGCCATTCGGGATTCTCGCCGTTTTCAGACAGCTTGTTGCCCAGTTCCACCAGCCCCATGCGCTGCTTCATCATGCGGCTGCCCTTCACGATGTTGGGCATGATGTCCTCACGCATCTTGCTCGTAATCTTGTCGGTCATGGTGCTTATCTGCAACTGCATCAGGATGGTGTAGATGTACTGCGTGAAGGCTTCGTCATCGCTCAGGATGTTCAGTCGGCTGGTGATTTCTGGGTAGTAGTTCAGCAGTTCGTGGTCTTTGCGCAGCGAGAGCACAATGCCCACCAGTGCGCGCTGCGACACCTCGTTATCTTCGTTGAGGTAGGCATCGAGCAGTAGCGTGAGTTTCCTTTCGTCGAAAAACTCCATCAGAGCCAATACCACCGCACTGATGAGCACGGCCTTGGCCTTGGGCGGCACTTGGCCGGAGTCCAGCATCTGCATGGCCACCTCGTAGTCGCCGTTTTGCCACTGGTCGCTCGTCCAGATGCGGCGGAAGAGCTTCACCATGCAGTCCTCCAGTTCAGCGGGTTCGCAAGGCACCTCCAGCCGCATGAGCAGATTGCCCAATTCGCTGTCGGAGCGCAGGGTAAGCAGGGCTATGCTGTATCGGCTGTTGGGTTTTTCCTTCAGGTACTTGATGCGCCGGATGCGCTGTCCTGTTGCCTGTGCCTGTGTCCAGAGCTGCTGCCCCAGTTGCTTGGCATTGGGGTCTTCCACGCCCTTGACCAGAAAACTCAACATATAATAATAGGTGGAACGCATCTGTTCGATGCTTTCGTTCAGCTCCCAGTTGTCGAGTGTCTGTGCCTGAGTTTGCAGATTGTTGATGAATGTGGAAAGGCTGGGGTTATTGGGCATACAAATCCTCCTTCTTGATGTCTTTTTTCAGTAATGTTCTTCCTTGGCACCAGCGTTTGGCCTGCGCAAAAGCCGAGTCGGTCGGCATCGATGCGTGCAGGAAGGTGGGGTACTTCACCAGTGTGTCGGGAATCTCGATGCTGCGGCTCTGCGGGAAATACCTCATCAGCTGTAGCTGGAGAGCATCCTCCGCTCCCGTCAGCGTGCTGTCGTTCTGTGCTTCCGCATATTGAGCCACCAGCTGGTTCAGTTGCTCTACAGCTATGTCGTAAGCCTGTTTCAGCTTAGGAATGTCTTCTTTATGTCGGGCCAGCACGCTGTCCTTCATAATGACAGCACTCAGGTTCAGGCCCAGTTCGGGTGTGCCAATGACGCGCCGCGCCCCCCGTGCTTCACACTCCGAGGCGTATGGCTCTGGCAGCAGTGCGCCGTCATACTGGTTCTGGTCCACCATGTAGCAGCGCAGCTTGATGTTATTGATTTGCGGTTTGTTGAGGTCGGTTGACTGAAACTTCGCACGGCTCAGGATGTAGTCCGCCGTGAGGTCCACCGCCGAATTGCGTGTGATGCCAATGATTTTCTCTTTCAGACTACTGATTTGCCTGATGCGTGCACTGAAGGCCGTCATCAGGTAGAGGTCCAGCTGCGTAGCCATGACCACACGCACGCTGTCGCCCCGTCCCCGCCACACGCACGCCTTCACCATGTCGCTCCAGATGGCATCGGCAGTTGTGCCCATGAAGGCAGTGTCGGCATCCATCGCGGCGCGGTAGGTCTTCAGCTTCACCTTCACGCCCAGCGAGTCGAACAGCCCTTCCTCCTCGGCATAGTAGAAAGGCAGACAGTCCGCCGTGGACAATACAGCCAAGCGAATCGTCAGCGAGTCGTAGTCCGGCCCCTTCTGCGTCTGCTTCGCTTGCTCGCCACCACAAGCGCAGAGCAAAGCCACAGCCACGACGAGGCCCATGAGTGGTTTGAGTGGAAACATAGATGATAAGTTAAAAGTTAAAAGTTAAAAGTTAAAAGTTAAAATGCCATGCGGAGTGTCAGTGTACTGCGCCAGCCCATTTTAACTTTTAACTTTTAACTTTTAACTTAAAAAAGTCCCGTTTATTCGCCCTTCACAGCGGCAACGCCTGGGAGCACCTTACCCTCGATGGCTTCGAGCAGTGCGCCGCCACCGGTAGAGATGTAAGACACCTTGTCTTCCAAGCCGAACTTGTGTACACAAGCCACTGAGTCGCCACCACCGATGAGTGAGAATGCGCCTTCAGCAGTAGCCTTGGCCACAGCCTCGCCCACGGCACGTGAGCCGGCAGTGAAGTCGTCGCACTCGAAGCAGCCGGCAGGACCGTTCCAGAGGATAGTCTTTGCACCCTCGATGGCCTTGGCAAACTTCTCGCGGCTGACAGGACCAGCGTCCAGTCCGTCCCAGCCAGCTTCGATGGCGTTGGATGGGAACACCTTGATCCGTGCGCCTGGCTTTACAGAGAAGGTGGAGAAGTCGTAGCCTGTGCAGCAGACAGAGTCTTCGCCCAGCACGAGTTCCACACCATTCTTCTTGGCCATTTCCTCTACGCCGAGAGCCACGTCCAGCTTGTCCAGCTCAACGATTGACTCGCCGATTTCGCCGCCGTGAGCCTTGGCAAACGTGTAGGTCATGCCACCGCAGAGGATGAGCTTGTCCACCTTGCCCAGCAAGTTCTCGATGATACCAATCTTGGTCGATACCTTCGAGCCGCCCATGATAGCCACGAATGGACGCTTGATGTTGCTCAGCACGTTGTCAACGGCCTGCACTTCCTTCTCCATCAAGAGACCCAGCATACGGTTGTCCTTGTCGAAGTAGTCAGCGATGACAGCCGTAGAGCCATGCTTGCGGTGAGCCGTGCCGAAAGCATCCATTACCCAGCAGTCTGCATAGCTGGCCAGCTTCTTGGCAAACTCCTTCTGGCTCTGCTTCATGGCCTTCTTAGCCTCGTCATACTCCGGTGTGCCTTTCTCCACACCCACTGGCTTGCCTTCCTCTTCGGGATAGTAGCGCAGGTTCTCCAGCAGCAACACTTCGCCTGGCTTCAGCGCAGCAGCCTGAGCATCGGCCTTCTGGCAGTCGTCGGCAAACTGTACGGGCACACCCAGAGCCTCGCTCACGGCGGGCACAATCTGCTTCAGGCTCAGTTCGGGCTTTACCTTGCCCTTTGGCTTGCCCATGTGGGACATGATGATGAGGGCACCGCCCTTCTCCAGAATGAGCTTCAGTGTGGGCACAGCACCACGGATGCGGGTGTCGTCAGTAATCTTGCCGTCCTGAAGAGGCACATTGAAATCTACACGAACAATTGCCTTCTTACCGGCAAAGTCATACTCTTGAATTGTCATAGTTCTACTGAGTTTAAAGTTATTTGTTTAGAAAGTTTGTTCAAATCAGCTGCAAAAATACGAAAAAGAAATGAAGAATGAAGAATGAACCCAGAAGAATCTCGCTGTTTTTATCTTTTTTTGCAAATTGGCTGGTTCTCGTAGCTGTTCAGCGAATAATCTTTAGCGATATTTTTTAGAAACAAATGTGAACCAATGTTTTTTCTGGCACGTAGGTTATATTTATTGTTTTCAACACGAAAGTTATATTTTTTCAACACGAATGACACGAATTTTCACGAAGTTCTTGCGGCGTGTTTATTTGGCTACGCCGAAGGTTCACGAAGCACCTCGACGGTGACGAATGTCACGAAGCTTGCCGGATAGTTCGTGCCATTGACTTCGTCGATCTAAAGGTTCGTAGCACCGCCCAAGGTGCTGTTCGTGCAATATGCATGGTTTGTGAAGTTTCGTGTCATTCGTGTTGAAAAAAAAACATTGGTAGTACGACCTACGGATGATTATATAAAATTATTCACATTCGTTTCCCTCTAAATTTACGCTAATTATTCTCGCCCTTACGCCCTGCTTACACATTATATATATTATAGACAAAAGCCTTGCTCCGTGAAGTCTGCCTCGCCGGGGGAAACTGTGCCGCCCGCCGCCGACAGGGATGCCCCTTCAGCCCGATTGAGAAACTTTTTTGCCCTTTGCCCTTCCCTTCTTTTTCTGTTAGGCAAGAAAAGTTGACGCAACGGCGTTGTTTTTGAAAACATCGCCGTTGTTTCTGAAAACAACGCTCGTTGTTTTTACAAACAACGCCGTTGCGTCAACTTTCATTGCGGACGTGAGCAGTTTTGCTCCTCAAAAGAGGCAATTTTGTTCTTCTGCGAGGCTTGAAATGGAGCGCAGTCCCAGTGCTACCGCAATGCAGTCTGCCTTCACCAGCAAAGCCTTGCCCATGCAGTATAATTTTCTTGCTGTTTTGTTTGGATGTTCCGAAATAAGGTTGTACTTTTGCATTCAATATTAAGGAATAAAACGGCAAAGAACATGGTAACAACCCAATTGACCCCCGCCCAACTGAACGTGCTGAGTCTGATGTCATATATCAACACGGAGCAAGAGCAGCAGGAACTTCAAGACATCCTGCTCCAGTTCTATCGCAAAAAGACCGACAATCTGCTTTTACAGTTCCAGCAGCAGAACAATATCACTCAACAGACACTGGACGAATGGGCCAATCAGCACGAAAGGACACCATACTGATGAAGATAGTCCTCGACACCAACTGCCTCGTCAACGTCATTATGCCAGGTACGATTTCCCGAAGGTTGATGTTTGCAAACTTTCCGAATTCCTAAACATCGTAAGAACACTTTAAGCCTCTTGTTATAACCAACCCGCCAACGCAATTACCCTTTGGCGAGACGCTGTCAATTACTGATTCCCCTTAAAACTCAAACAGCACGCGGGCATTGATGGTGCGGCCCGTGAGGTAGTTGGGCACGGCGTACTGGTTGTTCGTGATGTCGGTAATCCAGTAGTAGGAATTGACGTTGTTGATGCCGAGGACGTTGAAAGCATCCACGCCCAGCCAGATGTTCTTGAAGGCATTGCCAAAGGCAGAACGGATGTGGTGGTCTTCATTGCTAAGCAGACGGTAAGACAGGCCAATATCGACACGGCGGTAGGCAGCCATACGGAACACCTGACGCTCGCGGCCAGCGTGGGGCGGACCGAAGGGCAGACCGCTGGCATAGTGGCCACGCACGGTAATCTTCCAGCGGTCGGTGTTGGGGAAGTAGTCGGAGAAGAAGAGAGAGACGTTCAGCCGCTGGTCGGTGGGGCGCGGCACCCACTGCCCGCCGTTGATTTGTTCTGCCGTCTTCATGATGCCCACACTGACCCAAGAGTCCGTGCCAGGCACAAACTCGCCGTAGAGCTTCAGGTCGAGACCCACGGCATAACCCTTGGCAATGTTTCCGCCATAGTAAATGACGCGCACGTTGTCGATGTTGTAGGGAATCAGGTTGCTCAGTGCCTTGTAGTACGCTTCAGCCGTAAACTTAAAAGGACGTTTTGCCACGCGGAACTTGTATTCTCCGCCCAGGAGGAAGTGAATACTGCGCTGCGACTTGATGTCCTCCTTTAGGTAGGCAAAAGTATTGCCGTTCACGGTGACGGTGTCGCGCATTTCTTTATAGAAAGGTGTCTGGTAGTAGAGACCCGTGGAGAACCGCAGTACCAGGTTCTCGTTGCTGGCAGGAATGAAGGCTACCGTGGCACGCGGACTGAAGAGCCATTCCTTGTTCCAGCTCCAGTGGGTCAGACGGGCACCGTAGTTGAGTACCAGTTCGCCGCTGTTGAACTCGTGCCGCCATGTGTCCTGTGCGTAAAGCTCCAGGTGGCGGCTCTTCTCTTCGTTCCTTGATGCCATGTTGAAGATGAGGTCGAGCCGCTGGTCGGAGTGGGGCAGGCTGTAGCCCGCCGAGTCGCGAAACTCCCATTCGCGCATGGTCTCCTTCACGTTCTCAAACTTCATCAGTGCGCCATATCGGATGTCGTGGCCCGTCAGTCGGCTGCGCCCCGCCAAGCCCACGTTCACCATCGAGGCGTTCAGTCGGTTGCGGGCGTGCTCCATGTAGGTACCGATGCCCAGTCCGCCCTCCTGCTCGCCGTCCTGCGTGAGCCAGTACTGTCCGCTGATGTCGTATGCTTCGCGCTCGGTGGTCTTGAAGGCCGAGAGGTTGAAGGTCAGCGAATTGTTGCGGTTGAAGTTGTAGGTAGTGGAGAATGCGCCAAAATAGGTGTGGAACTTATCCTTCTCCTGTCCGTCGAAATACACCTTGAAGTCCTTGACGTTCTCCATGGTGCCAAATCGCGTCTCGCGGTCGGACGGCTTGAAGTTGTAGTCGTTGAGCGAAATCACGCCCATCAGGTCCACGGTCCAGCGTTGGTTGGGACTCCAGCTGATGTAGGTCTGGTAGTCGAAGTCGCGTGGGTCGTACTCACCCTTGGTCTGCATGGTGCCCAGCAGGTTCTTCATGGTCTTGTAGCGTATGCCGTGAATCATGGAGAAACGCTCTGTGCCGTAGCCCACGTAGCCGCTGGCTCCCAGCAGACTGGCCGAGAGGCTGGCCTCGAAGCCCTTCACCTTCTTGTAGTTGATGTCGAGCACGGACGACATCTTTTCGCCGTACTTTGCATCGAATCCGCCCGCCGAGAACTGTATGCGCTCCACCATGTCGGGATTGATGATGGAGAGTCCCTCCTGCTGTCCGCTACGGATGAGCAAAGGGCGATAGACCTCGATGCCATTCATATAGACCGAGTTCTCGTCGAAAGAACCACCGCGCACGTTGTACTGGTTGCTCAGTTCGCTGTGGGTGCTCACGCCCGCCTGTGTAGCAATCACTTGCTCCACACCGCCGCCGCTCGCGTTGCCCATGTGCTTCAGGTCCTTGATGCTCACGTCCGCCATGTTGTTCGTCTGGCGGCGCACCTCTTTCACTTCCACCTCGCCCAGCTCGTAGCCCAGTTCGGGCAACATCAGGTTCAGCGTCACCGAGTCAGTGGGAGCCTTCAGCACGCGCTTGCGTGTTTCGTAGCCCACCATCGAAGCCACAATCACCATAGAGTCCGTGGCCTCAGCCACAAAACGGTAGCGTCCCTTCAGGTCGCAGACCGCACCGAAGATAGTGCCCTCCACGCGCACCTGCGCCAGTTCGATGGGTTGCTTCTTGTCGTCAATCACGGTGCCTTTGATGACCACCGTCTGTGCCAGCACGTATGCACACAGGCTCCACATCAAGAGCACCGTCAGTATTCTGTTCCAAGTGTGTCTATTTCGTTCCATATAACTAATATAACGATGAAGCGCGTATTTTATTTTGTTTCGTTAACAGAAACACGCCGTGAAGGAGCCTTTGCTGGACGTTTTTTGCGAAAAAACTTCCTTGCAAGTGTAATGATTTGTAAATTTGCGCCAATATATGAGTAGAAACACTTCGGGCATGAACAGTCATCATCAGAAAATAGAACAAGAGGACATACGCCTGATAGCACGCATACTGGCTGGCCACACCGACGACTATCGCCACCTGATGCGCCGACACCGAGCGGCGATGGTCAGTTTTGTGGGACGGATGTTGGCTCACCCTGCTGACGTGGAAGATGTGGTGCAGGATGTCTTTGTGGCGGCATACCAGAGTTTGCACACCTACGACGCAGGGAAGGCGGCGTTTCGGACGTGGCTCAGCAGGGTGGCATACTACACCGTGGTGCACCACCTGCGGCAATCGTCCCTGCCCATGAGTTCGCTTGACGAGGACGACACGCTGCTGGAGACGGTGAGCGATGAAGCGGCAGACGGCCTGTGGCAAAGTGCGGGAGAAGAGGACGTGGACCGCATTGGGCTGGCTCTCGACATGTTGCAGCCAGCAGACAGGATGCTGGTCGATATGTTCTACTATGAAGGCCAGTCGCTCACGGAGATTGCCTACATCCTGGACTGCAAGGCCGGCACACTGGCAACGAGGCTTTGTCGCATCAGAAAGAAACTTTATGTCATACTGAAAAATATGGAAAGGAGATGAAAATGGACTCAAGAATCAGACAATCGCAGCCGTCCGCAGGGCCAGGCATCAGCGAGGCTTTGCGCCGACTGCATGAACGTGCGGAGAGCACTGTGCTTTCAGCCGATTTTGAAGACAAGGTGATGGCACGAATTGAACTGACACCCCGCCGCCGCAGTGGTTTTGCTGTGCTTCGCGGATTCAGGAAGGTGGCTGCCATTTGGCTGCTTCTCTGCCTGATGGGTGGACTGAGCTACGCGGCATTCCGTGTGGTGAAAGGCCGTCCCAACCAGACTGCAGCTGTGGACACGTTAGCCCCTGCGCCCATTGTTCAACAGAAAGTCGTGCGCTTTGCTGGCCAGCCGCTCGACAGCATCCTGACGGTGGTGGCTGCACATTATCGGCGCGCCGTGTGTTTCCGCGACGAAGCACCACGCCAACTGCGTCTGCTCATCAGCTGGGACACAGGGGCACCGCTGGCTGACTTCGTGGAGAACCTGAACGAACTGGAGGGTGTGCTCATCGCTGACGAGCGCGACACGCTGTTTGTTTCATATAGAGAAGGGGAGGGCGACGGCGATGAATAATGTGTGGTGTTTTCTCCTGTGCTTCTGTTGTTTGGTGCTTAAAATTTCGGCACAGAGCCTGACCTTCGATTTCCACCAAGTGCCACTCTCCGAGGCCCTGTCTGCCATTGACCATGCTGCCGAGGACTACACGCTGACCTGCGTGCTGAGCGACCTGGAGCACCTGCGTGTATCGGCTCGCATCAAAGGGCTTACTGCCCCCGAAGCTGTGGAACGCCTCTGCAAGGGACAGCCCGTGAAGGTGAAGACGAAGGGCAACCAAATCTTCATTCAATACAGGAAAAAGAAAGACCGCACCATTGCCCTTTGGGGACACGTGCGCGACTCGTTCACCAAGCGCGGCATTCTGAACGCCAAGATTACACTGACGACCGAAGAGGGCTTTGTGCTCGACACCATGCGCACGTGGAAACCCAACAACGACTTTGCAGATGCCGTCTATCGTTTCGACGTGCCCGTTGCGCCGCAGAAGTATGTCATCATGGCCGAACATCCTGACTACGAGACCACCACTGTGGAGTACGACCTGCGCTACGTGGCTCGCAACACCTTCTTCGACGTGCCCCACCACTTCATGCCCCGTCGCAGCAGGAACTCGCTCCTGGGCGGGCAGTTGCAGGAAGTGGTTGTCAAGGCCACGAAGGTGCAGATGGTCTATCGGGGCGACACCATCATCTACAACGCCGATGCCTTCAATGTGCCGGAGGGCAGTATGCTGGATGCCCTCATTCGCCAGATGCCAGGCACGGAACTGAAAGAGAACGGCGAAATCTATGTGCATGGGCGCAAGATTGACTACCTCACGCTGAACGGCGAGGACTTCTTCAAGGGCAAGAACAAGGTGATGCTGGAGAATCTGCCCTACTATGTGGTGCAGAACATCAAGGTCTATGACCGCCAGACGGAGAAGAGCGAATGGCTGGGCACAAGCGATGGGCCGAAGGACTACGTGATGGATGTCACACTGAAGCGGGAGTACAACCGTGGCTACATGGCCAATGCCGATGCTGGCTGGGGCACACACGACCGCTACATGGGGAAACTCTTCGGCGCACGCTTCACCGACCACTCGCGCATAGTTGCCTTTGTCAATGCGAACAACACCAACGAGACGCGACAGCCAGGCATGGAGGGCGACTGGAATCCGGCCAAGGACATGGGGAACGGTGTGAGGAAATACACCGACGCTGGTGCCCTGTTGGAAATCAACGACAAGGAAAAGCGGTGGAAGGAGAGGGCTGGTGCTGAGCTTCAGTGGAGCAACAGCCAGGCAGATGTGCAAAGAGCCAGAAAGTATTTCCAGTCCGCCACGGGCAACTACACACGTCAGCACGTCAGAAACGACGGTCGCGACTTTCGGCTTGGTGCCCAGAATGTCTTCACTCTGCGGAAGCCTTTCTGGTGGAACAACACCCTGTACGGAAAGTATTTCCGCAACACCGTGGATGCCAGAAACCGCACAGCCCGTTTCCTGTCCGACCCCTCGCGTTTTGGTAACACGGTGCAGGTGCTCGACTCGCTGCTGGCCGACCAAAGCGGCAGCCAGCTGTTGCCCTTAGTGGTTAACTTTTCCGACATCGACGCACGCTTGCACTACAGCAGTTGGGAATTGCAATACGACTTCAACCTGGACTACAAATTTCCTTGGGGCGATGACTTCGAGCTGGCTGGCAACATAGATTACACACGCGACAAGACAGAAGAGGCCGAGCGGCAAATGGCCAGTGGTGCTACCTCGGACAACCGACATTCCCACCTGTGGCAACGGGAAAGCGACTTCGACTGGTGGGTGCGGGCGAAATATACCATCCACACACTGGCCCGCTGGCATTACCGTGCTTTCTTGGCATATCAGCGACAGAACTTGCAGAACGACTATGACCGCTACCGCCTGGACCAGCTTCCGCACTGGTTTGAAGAGGCATACACACTGGAGGCTTTGCCCTCCACCCGCGAGGCCATGCAGCAGGCACTCGACCAGACCAATGCCTTCAATCAGCACACCCAGAAACAGCACTGGACACCGGGCCTGTTTGTCTATTACGAAAAGGAAGGGAAGGAGGGCAGCACCCGATTTACCGTTGAACTGCCCCTGCACCTGGAGCGTGTCCACACAGACTATCGTTCAGCCCTGCTCGATACTGTCTCCACCCGCCACTTCACTGTGCCCACGCCGCAAGTAGAATTGACGCTGAAATGGCACAACTTCGACCGCTACCTGTGGCTGAAGTACGGAACATCTTACAGCTTCCCCAACGACCTGACATGGATGGTGGCTTCGCGCAGGAGCACCAATCCGCTCTACGTCAGCCTGGGCAATCCCGACCTGAAACACACGTTCACGCACAAGTTTGTAGTGAACCTCTCCGACCGCGTGCGTGCCATCAATCAGACCACAACCTTCTCTGGCGGCCTCGACATTGTGCAGAACGCTGCGGCCAACGGGCGCACTTACGACCCGCAGACGGGCATCACCACCAACCAGTATGAGAATGTCAGCGGCAACTGGTCGGCCTGGGCGCAGGTGCAGTGGGGACGCAACCTCGACAAGGCCAATCATTTCTACGTGGAGGTCTTCCCCGTGGCCAGCTTTGACCACAGTGTGGATATCTCCGCAGTCACGTCGGAAGCAGACCGTCTCAGCAAGGTAAACACCTGGACACTCAAGAACACGGCGAGACTGCGCTACCAGTACGACCAGTTTTCTGTGGGGATAAACTGCGCCGTCAAGTATCTTGCCTCACGTTCTGAGCGAGCACACTTTCAGCCACTGAACACGTGGGAATACAACTATGGCCTGACGGCACAATACACCTTTCCGTGGCGGTTGCAAGTGGCTACCGACCTAAAGATGTACAGTCGCCGAGGCTACACGGACAGCAGCATGAACGCAGACGAACTGGTGTGGAATGCCAGCCTGTCCTATCCCTTCTGGAAGAACCGCTTTGTCCTGCGCCTCGAAGGGTTCGACCTGCTCTCCAAGCTCTCCAATGTCTATTACAGCGTCAACGCACAGGGACAGACCGAGACGTGGCGCAACTGCGTGCCCTCCTACGTGATGCTCCACCTGCAATGGAAGTTCAACCATATACCAAAGAAAAAGTAGCAAGACGCAAATGTCTCGCTACCAGAATGGAAAGATTAGTTAAGCAAGCGGGCTCACGCTGTCGAGATGACAGCGTGAGTCTTTTCTTATTCCTTGATGAGCTTCATGGCCAATCCGCCGCCGCTGGCGAGGTGAATGGTCTGCGGAGCTGAAGGGGCGTGGAGTGTGGTCTGCTGTTGCCGGTAGTCGGTGGCTGTGTGGTCGGCGTTGGGGCCGTCGGCAAAGGTGGTGACGCGGTAGTTGCCGGCGGGCAGGAAACTAAGGTCCAGCTGGATGTCGTGTGCGTCCCAGTTGGTCTGTGCGCCGATGTACCAGTCATTGCCCTGGCGACGGGCAATGACGATGTATTGTCCCATCTTGCCGTCGATGCAGCACATTTCGTCGTAGGTGGTTGGCAGCGAAGCAATGAAGTCGGTGCAGGGCTGCTCCTGCATGTAGGCAGTGGGATTGTCGGCCAGCATGGTGAGCGGACTTTCGTGGACGATGTAGCAAGCCAGCTGGTGGCAGCGTGTGCCCATCGTCAGGGGATTGTTGTAGATGGGCTGGAAGTCGGCTCGTGTGGCGTTGCGCATTCCGCCGGGGGTGAAATCCACTGGGCCAACCATGCCACGGATGTAGGGGAAGGTAACGTCATACTGCGGCATGTCCTTGCTGGGCACATTGGCAGCCTTGTCGCGCTCGGTCCATTTCACTTCTTCCATGCCAAAGACAGCCTCGAAGTTGATGACGTTGGGCCATGTGCGGGTGATGCCCTGTGGGGCAAAGATGCCGTGATAGTCGAGCACCAGGTGGCTCTCGGCGCAGCGGCGTGCTATGCGGTAAATCATGTCGGTGGCCTCCTGGTCGTAGCGGTCCATGAAATCTACTTTGAAGCCCTTGATGCCCATGGCTGCATATCGGCTGCAAGCCTCGTCCAGCTGTGCGTCGAGCACATTGAAGACTGTCCAGAGGATGATGCCCACACCGCGCTGCTGACCATACTGCACCAGTTCGGGCAGGTTGAGCGCAGGAATCACGCTGAGCATGTCGCCGCTCTTGGGATTGTACCAGCCCTCGTCCAGAATGATGTACTGCAAGTGGTTCTTGGCTGCGAAGTCGATGTAATACTTATAGGTGTCTTGATTGATGCCAGCCTTGAAGGAGACACCCGCAATGCCCCAGTCGTTCCACCAGTCCCAAGCCACCTTGCCGGGCCGAATCCAGCTCTGGTCGCCCTTAATGCGGCTGGGGGAAGCCAGCTGATAGGCCAGTGTGTGGGTGGGCATTTCGGTGTCGCTGTGGGTGATGGCCACCACACGCCAAGGGAAGGTGCGATTGCCGCGCCCCTGTGCTATGTACTTTTCGGTTTCCTTCACGTACTTCTGCACACGCCAGGGGTAGTAGTCGAAAGTCTTGGGGTAGGGGGCAAAGCAGCCTTGCAGACCGTATGTGCCCTTGCCGTTTGCTGGCAGCAGAAACATGCCAGGGTAGCTTTCCACATCGGTCTCGAAGAGGGTCACCTTGGCCGTGCCGCAGTCAACCGTTGCTGGCAAGAAGGCTTCGAGATGTTGGGTCTGCGAGAGTGGAGCCACATCGTAGGTTGCCTGAAAAGCCATCGCCTTGGGATTCTTTGGGTTGGTGGAGTAGGGCAGGTAGGCAGTGTGGTCGGCACTGAAGTTGAATTGCGCCACCTCGTTCAGCACCTTCCAGTCTTTCTTTGTGGCGGTGGTGAAAAATCGGTAGGCCACGCCGCTGTTGTAGGCACGGAACTCCACGTTCACGCCGTTTCGGTTCTTCACAACGACTTGGTTGTATTCGTCGTCGAAGGTGGTGAACTTGTAGTTCGTTGCATTAAAATGTTCCTTCACCCGTTTCGGGGCGGAGACTGCGGTGTATTTCCCTTCGGCCACGCCCTCGAACTGCAGGGCAATGGCGTTATCTTTAGCGTAGATGGTGCCTGCTTCCGTAATGCTGTAAGTCAGCAGTCCGTTGCTGGCCTGGATGCTGATGTTCAGTCTGCCGTCGGGCGAGGTGAAAGTTCTCTCCAAGCCTTCCCCCTTTGGGGTGGCTTTCAGTGACAAAGTGGTTGCCAGCAAGAAGAGGATGGTAGATAGATGTTTCATGGAATTAGGAATTAGGAATGTGGAATTAGGAATGTGGAATTAGGAATGGCTACTGTGTGTTTTTCAGTATCAATTCCTCATTCCTAATTCCTCATTCCTAATTGATTGTGAGTTGTCATTTGATTTTATACTTGTAAACACGGCGGGCTTCTTCTTTGTGTTCGTAGGGATTGCCCACAATGGGTTTGTAACCGTCCTTCGGGTAAGCCACGATGACACGGTACAGTTTTTCCGTGTCTTCGGGCACCTTGAACTGTGTCTTGCCGCTGGTCACAATGCCTGAGTAGGTGGCCTGGGCGTTCTTGCGGGCTGCAACCAGCTGGTAGGCAAAGCCGTCGTTCTCCGTTTCTGGCTTAATGCTCATTGTGGCTTTCTTGCCTTTGATTTCCATGGGAATGACGTTCACGCCGTAGGTCATCAGTGGCCCGTCGTTCACCAGCTGGTTGGCGTACTTCTTGCACACCTCATGCACACGCGGATAGTCGAAGGTGATGAGTCGGCTGTAGGCATCGCAGATTTCCTTGGCAAACTGCTCCTCGTCCAGCCCGAACTTGCGCATGTAGGTCTGTGCTGGGTCTTCGCCCCGTTTGCCTTCGCGGAAGAGGTCGGCAATCACGGTTTTGCCGTGCTTCTCGCTCCAGTATTCCAGCACGTAGGGCGAATGGTAGATGTTTTCGCCAGCCAGGAATGGCAGGTTTGCCCCTTCGATGAAGCCCTTCCAGTGGAAATACTCGTCGTCAATCCAGTGCGGATTCACCTGCCAGAGCATCCACTGGCTGGTCATCTCGAAGATGCCGCCTCCGCCCCAGCTCTGCCCCGTGCCGTCGCTGCCAATCTGACTTTGGAACGAATGGCCTATTTCGTGGGCGATGGCATTCAGGTTTTTGTCCTTCACGCGGTTGGGCGCAATCCACAGCGCGCCAATGGTCTCGTCGTAGTCGCCGCCGTATGCCGTGCCCTCCAGCGAGTAGTTCAGCATGGCCATCATGCGATATTTCTCCGACTTGCTGCCTGGCAAGACGAAACGCAGACTATCCTTGTAGAAGCTGTAGAACTGCTCCAGCTTGGTGGTCAGGTTCTGCAGGTCCACCGTCATGTCAGTGCCCTCCAGCTGTGGAGCCTTGCTTAGGTCGCGGCCAAAGCCCTTCTCCCAGAACACCACGAAGTTGGGCGTTGTGGCCATGCGGTAATAGCTCCACTGCGAATCCTCCTTTGTGAAGTCATTCTCCCTTAAATCCTTCGGAATGTAAATCTCTTTTCCCGTCGGCAACTGATAGTCCTGTGCCGACACACTTAGGCAGAAAGCTGCACACAGCACACTGCCCAGCAGATGTTTTCTCATACTGTAAACGCAATCAAAAATTATTTTATTTTAAAATTGATTTTGTGCGCAAATGTAATAAGAATAATTGAACTCCACAACTTTTAATTAACAATTAACAATTAAACAATTCACGATTAACAATTCACAATTTGAGTATGGACAAGCAAGCCACAGATACTCAATTGTGAATTGTGAATTGATTAATTGGTAATTAGAGTTTAAGCGTAGCTGTGCATTCCGCCGAGGAAGAAGTTTACGCCGAAGTAGGTCATGAGGATGGTGAGGAAGGAGAAGAGTAGGTAGAGGTGGTAGTGGCGCGGACTGCGGAACCAGGTGAAGGAAGTGCTGTGGAGGGGCACTGCATAGACCATCATGGTGATGAGAGCCCAGACTTCCTTGGGGTCCCAGCCCCAGTAGCGACCCCATGAGACGTTGGCCCAGATTGCTCCGATGAAGATGCCGGCGGAGAGCAGGGCGAGGGCGGGGTAGAGCAAGAGGAGGCTGAGCTGGTGCATTTCGTCGGCTTTGCTGGAAACCAATAGGCCGTAGGCAGCACAGGCTGCGGTGATGGCGAGCAAGGCGTAGGCCATCATGACGGCACTGACGTGGATGCTGAGCAATGGGGATGAGAGGACGGGCATGATGTTGCTAATCTTCGGGTCCATTTGTCCCAGATGGCTGACAAGCAAGAGGAAGCCCGCCAGCAAAAGGCCAAAACTGAGCACAACAGGGAAGCGGCGATAGGACAACAGGGATGCGAGCATGACGGCCCAGGCCATCACCAGCATGGTTTCGTAGCCGTTTGACATGGGGACTGTGCCGCTCACCATCCAGCGCAGGGCGAGGCAGAGCGTGAGCATGAGGAACGAAAGACGAATGACGAATGACGAAATCCGAAAGACCCAACGGTGGCGCAGGAAGGAGAGCAGTCCCACCGTGAGGCACAGCATGAAGAGCACCGTGGCAAAGGGCACGGCGTTGTAGAGGCGTTCTGCCTGGAGCCGCACAGATGACGGTATGTCGGCGGCACCGTAGGTTTGCTGGTATTTCAGCATCTTGGCGAGCATTTCCTCGGCTGTGTCGGTCTGGCCGTCGCGATAATAGGAACCGAGCAGCGAAAGGGCATTGGCAAAGTATGCACTGCGGTCTGGCTCAATGCCGCTGGGCAGCGGGTCGGCTGGGGCATACCAGTTGCCTCGGTAGGGAAAGATTTTCAGCAGACGGCCATGGGTGAGCTGCATGATGAGCATGAGCTTCTCGTCCAGCTTCATCACGTCCTGGTGCAGTTTGTCGCTGTTGCCCATGAAGTATTCCTGAATGGCAGGGCCAAGGATGTACTGGTGGGAATCGCTGCTGAAAAGCATTGCCACCGAGACGTATGCGGGCAGACCGAAGTGCTGCTGAACGGCTTTCGACTTGACACGAATCACGGGTTCGCGTTCCCATTCATCTTTATAAAAAAGGAAACCTGCCAAGACCTGTTCGGCAGTGTAGTCCTGGTAGTGCCGCTTACCATAAAGCTTGCGCGTGAAGTCCAGTGCCTGGGTTTGCAGGGGGCAGATGCGGTCGGCGTAGAGCACATTGAGACGGCCCAGCTGGTCGGCTTGTTCAGCGGAAAGGCTCGTCTGCGCCGTGGTGCTTCCACAGCCCATGCCCCACAGGAGCACAGCCAGAAGTGCCGACTGCTTCAGTGACGGAGCGGAGAGAATGTGGCGGAAACGTCCCTTGGGGTCAATGAGCATCCAGAGCCAACTAATGAAGAGCAGGGCGTAACCCAAGTAGGTGACGGGTATGCCCCAAGGGTCGCAATTGACAGAGAGAGTTGTGCCCTGCATGTCATCGTCGTAACTGCTCTGGTAGAGCCGCATATTGCCAGCGGTGTATATGTTGTTCATCGATACTTGCCCCTTGCGGCTACCGTCTTTGTCCTTGATGGTGAAGTGGGAAATGTAGTCGGCGGCAGCCTGTGTGCCGTTGTAGTATCTGATGGAAAAGGTGTCGAGTTGGATGGTGAACGGCAGTGACTTCGCTTCGTGAAGGCCGTCGGGAGATTCTATTACGCAAGCAGATTGAATTTCACCCTTGCGTAGGTGAATGTAGCCTTGCCAGGCAGTGAGGTGGGTAAGCAGTGCGCCCAGCAGGATGATGAGCAGCGAGGCGTGCAGGGCCAGTGTGTTCAGCCGCCGAATCTTGCGCCTGAGGATGTAGGCAATGGCTGACACTGCCATCAGCATCCACAGCAGACAGAACCACCATGAGCCGTAGATGCTCTGCTGTACAAAGCCAGTGCCTCGGTACTTTTCTATGAAAGTAGCCATAGCCATCACAAGGATGACTATGGCATAGAGAGAAAATGTTATACGCTTCATGATTAGCTAAACGCTAAACGCTTATTCTTTATTTTATATGGATTGCAAGAATTTCACGACTGCGTCGCGTTCTTCCTTCGTAAGGTTGTAGAACTTCAGTGCACTTTCGTAAGCATCGGAGTCCTTGCTGTATGCGTGCCACATGATAGCCTCAATCTCGTTGCGGGCACGGCAGTCGTGCAGACGGTCCTGTGCACCTGTCAACATGAGCGAGAGGCCACGGCCCCAGAGCGGTGTGGTGCGACACCAGCCTGTGCGAATGTCGTTCTCCATGAAGAGTCGGTGCTGCACCATGTCGGTATAGGGATAGATGGTCTGGTAGGGGAATCGGGGCAAGATGTTGTTCGCATCCTTGCCGACTGAGGCTGCATACGCCTTGATGCTGTTGTCCACCCAGTAGTTGTCGGCACCCGTTGTCCACGACGGACGGTGACAAGCCTCGCAGCCCATTTGCTTGAAGAGCTTCTTGCCTTGCTTCACTGTGGCATCGTCCAAGTCGCGTGCGGCTGGAACGGCAAGGCCACGGTGCCAAACCATGAAGTCGTAGTAGTCTTTGTCCGACATTTCGGGAGCACCAAAAGCCTCAGTGTAGTTGTCGCCGCCCTTAGCTGCCGTGTTCATGCCCAGCAGTGTCTCCACCTTGGCAGCAATCTCTGCATCGGTCTCGGCATAGTAGGGATGGAGCAGGGAAGAAGTCGAAGCACCGTGCTGCTTGATGTAGCTGATGACTTCAGGGTCTTCTGCCTGAGCCTTAGCCCATGCGGGCGTGCTGTAGAGGTAGCGGCGGTCGGAGCGGGTCACATTGGTGATGTTCCAAATGGCGTTGGCACCAGCACCGTCTTGCAGTGAGGCACGGGTCATAGCGTAGGTAAACTTCTTCACGGCCTTTGTTCCGTCGGCCAGGGTGTACCATGCGCCGGCTGCCCAGTCGTTGGCGTTTGCGTCCCACATGTTTGGATTCAGTTTGTCAGTCTTTCCAATGCTCTTGAAGTAATTGCTCTCGGCTGCGTACTGAGCCTTCATGTCTTCCTGGCTGATGGCATCGAGCAAGCCTGTGCCATAAACGCCGATGGTGCTTTCAAGGCGCACTTCGTAGTCTGTAGGGCGTGGGTTGGTGTTGAAAGCCATCTGGTCGATGGTGATGACTGGATAAATCAGCTCGTAGGCTTCGCCGTCGGGAAAGTGGAGAGGCAGTCCGCTGGGCATCTGAGTGACTTTAGGCCAGCTGATGTGTATGCCGTCCTCGTTGATAGGAGCCTTAAAGGGAGCCATGGCCTTGGTCTGCGGCATACCTGTCACTTCGCTGATGTAGGGCGAAGCCAGGGTTGTGTAGCGCACGCCATCGGAGGTGTAGGCTTCTGTGGGATGATAGACAACGAGCAGATAGCCATTGCCGATGGTGTTGGCCTTGTACTCGTCCTGACGTTTGCCATGGCCATAGGACGGATGGCAGTGGATGCAGCTGGAGCGCACCCAGGCTGGACCTAGACCTTTGCGTGGTTCCTGCGAGTAGGTGTAGAGGTGTTCAAAGAAGTCCTCACCGTGCTTGAACAGGGCCTGTCCGTTGCTGATGACATCTACGGCTGGAACGGGGTCGGAGTAGCTCTTCAGCTCTGTTGTGCCGAGCTGCCCTCCGGGGTACCACTCGGCTGCGGAGAAGACATCGTTGGCCACGCCAAACTTCGAGTCTCCGTTCACCAATCGGCCCAGCTCATTGTTGTTCTCCTCTTCACACTCTTCACTGCTACACGATGCGAGGAACAGCGAGCTGCTTAGTGCTGATAAGCACAGCATGAAACTGATTTCTTTCTTCATGATAAGTTGGTTTTTTTTAGCCTCGCAGAGCGTTCACCCGTCTGCTGAGAGACAGGTGGACGCTCCATGGGGGAAGTTTATAATATGTTTATGAATGTCTTATTCGGGAATTTCAACAACTTCGTCATCCTCGAACTTCTTGCCTGAGAGTGTTTCCACATACTTTACGAAGGGGTAGGGCATACCAGCGATGTTGCTGATAGCATCGGTGATGGCCTGCTCCATAGACTTGGCAGTTTCGGGTGCCACCTGTGTAAAGAAGTTGTGGAAGCTGTGCTCGGCTGTGCCGGCAGCACCCTGTGGGTTGCCGTACCAAATGTTCTCGATGGAACGGATGTTGTTGCGGAAGTCAACGATAGAGTTGTAGCTGTAGGGTGACTCTACATAGAAGATGTAGCCGTCAGCAAACGGGTGACCGATTTTGCCCGATCCTACTTCGTCGGCAATGGCTACACAGCTGCCTTCCGATGTGTTGAGCAACTGCTGCAGTGCATCGGTGAGGTTGGCGAATGTGGTTCCGCTTCCGCTTACACCTGCGTTAATCATGTTCCAACCAAAGGAAAGTTTGTTCTTGGTCTGGTAGTCCAGTCCGGCAGCCTTCACTACAGCCAGGCGGTCAGCCGTGGGAGTGAGTTCCCATGACACTTGCAGCTGGTAGCAACGGTTCACCAGTTGCTTGGCCACAGCCTGTGCATACTTCAGCTCTTCGGCTGCGGGCACGCTTTCAAAACCTTTGTAGGTGTCGTTAGCCTGAAATTCTGCCACCTGGCGGTTCTGTCCGTTACGGAAGAGAACGAACTCCAGCGCGTGGAAACCAAGGATGCTGGCGTCCTCCAGAGCCTCATCGCTGTACTTGCCAGTGGTGAAATAGCTGAGCAGGAGGTCACGGTCGAGTGGCCAAGAGTCAATTGTGGGGTCAATGTCGAACTCGCTGGCTGCACCGCCAAGGAAGGCTTCGCTCTTTTCCCACCAAGCGCGGGCTACCTTGAAAGCGTCACAAGCGTCATCGATGTTGCTCTGCTTGATTTCGCTGGCTGAGAGGTCGCCCAGGGCCTGCTGGAGTTTCTGAGCAGCGTTAGCCAGTTGTGTGTAAGTAGGAATGATGACGTGGCAGACGGTGGCTGCGATGGTGGTCTGGAGTTCATCCTTCTGTGCCTGAGTCAGGTTGCTCTTCAGCACGGCCTTGGTAGCTTCGTTCAGCTGGTTGATGAGTTCGTCGCAACCGTTCATGGCCGCTTCACCGAAAGCGTGGTTTGAGTAGTCGGCAGAGACCCAGGTCTTTGCAGCGATGTCCTTGTCCATATCCAGCGTGTAGTTGGGTGCAGAGGCATCGCCAATCTTCTCTTCCAGAATCTCCTCGGCAGTCTTTGTTGTTTCGGCAGGAGTGGGGTCTGGACCGTTGTTGTCATCATCGTCCTTACTGCTGCAAGCAGTGAAGCTCAGTGTCATGGTGCTTACGGCTGCAAGCGCCAGTGCATAGTTGAAAATCTTTTTCATTACGTTTGTGTAGTTTTTAATTAGTAGTTATTGGTGTTTAAGTGAAATGTCAATCCTGTGGATTAGAGGAACCATCCGGCGTAGGCCACACCGATGTTGACGGAAGGTTCATTGTTGTACTTGCTCTTGAGGAATCGCTGCGAGTATTCGGCCTTGACGCAGACCTGCGGCAGTGGGTAGTAGTTGAGGCCGACAGCCATGCGCTTCACGTCGGTATAGTCGTAAGAGGCGTTGAGCACCTTTTCGGCGTAGGGATTGTACTGCTCGTAGCGGCCAAAGACATAGAGCTTCTGTTTGCTGTTGCGCGTCTTGTGAATCTGCGAGAACACATCGTAGCCGGCCTCGATGCCTATGGCGTATGCCTTGCTGCTCACGATGCGTGTGCTGTGGTGGTAGGGCGACTGCTTGTTGATGCGGTTGTACATGCTGTTCAGCTGCTCTGCATCGCCCAGGTGTCCGTAGTCGGCCTGTCCGCGCACAATCCAGTTGTGGTCGTTGTATGTGAAGTCAAAGGAGCCTATAAACACTGCGCCCTTGTTGGTGGCCGTGATGCCCGAAGCCTCGCGTGGGGCGGAGTTGCCGATGCTGTGACCATAGTAGGCACTAAGTCCCAATCGCAGACCGGGCACACTGAAGTTATCTACGCGCACGGCTGTGCCAAACTTGTTAGCTATTTCGTATTCCAGCGGCGAGGCTGCACCCTTGTGAATCCAGCCCACGTTGGTAAACTGGTCGGCATTGAGTCCGCCCAGCAGCTGGGCTTCGTAACGCCACTGACCTGCACGGCCCCAGAAGCTGATGCCCGTCTGGTGCCACGTGGAGGGCAAAATGTTGTTCTCGCCCTCAGGACGATATACGGTAAAGAAATTAAGGGGTTCGTGGTGCGCGTTGTTCAGTCCCACGGGCACGACGATGTGGCCCACGCGCAGGTTGGCAAAGGGTGCGAATGACTTCTGAATCCAGAACTGCTCTATTTCCACTTCGCCGCCTTTCTCTGTTTCCTGTTCCCATTCGCCAAACTCATCGTACTCCAGTTCGTAGGCCGTACCTGTGCCGCCGTGTTCAAACTCAATCTCGCTGCCCATTGTCCAGCCCTTGCCGAAGTCGTAGCCGATGTTGATGACAACATGAGGAATGTCGAAGCGGCCATGACTGGGGTCGTTCTTGTGTTCGTCTGCATTGACGTAACGCTTGGAGTTGTCGCTGTAGAAGTTGCGGCTCAGTGCCACCTCACCATAACCTCCGAGCGAGAGTCGCGAGAGTGCTTTTGTCAGTTTCGACACTTTCTCTGTTTCCGTGTTTTGCGCTGTGGCTGTGAGTGTGCACACAGTAGCGGCCAGGACCGCAGTGCCTTTTAATACCTTGTTCAATTTCATTTTTACCTTGTTGACAAATCTGTCTGTTTTTGTTAAATATTTGCAAATATAAGTTTTCGACTGCAAAATTACTGCCAAATCAACACAGCCGCAATACTCTATTTGCGTTATTGCAGACCCCGCCATTGAGTATTTGGCTGGGGGGCGATACTCACTTTTTGTGCCCGATACCCACTCCGACGGGCGTGATACCCAATTTTGGGTACAGTGGCACTGCACTCCCGTTGCCGTGGCACTGCACTCCCACTTTCGTCCCACTGCACTCCCACTGCCGTGGCAATGCAGTGCCGCCGCAGTCCCACTGTAGTGTGCCAGAAGTCCCACTGCATTGTGCCAGAAGTCCCACTGCATTGTGACGGAAGTCCCATTGTGTTGTGACGGGAATCACACCGCAGTGGGAGAGAAATTTCAGTGCAGTGTTGGTAGATATGGACTGAATTTTGTATCTTTGCACGCAGTTTTCAAACACAACCCACACAGATGTCCCGTCTCTACAACACCATCATGCTCTTGCTATGCCTCCTCATGGGGGGGCTGCTGACGCTGTGCACCACCGAGGGCGAGAGCCGCCTGGAGGAGGCCCAGCTCGACAGTGCGCGCACGGCCATGCTTCAGCGCATGGACTACGGCAAGGCTGAGGACATCTACCGCCAGTTGCGTGGCAAGACGCGCAACAAGCTCACCCGTCTGCGTGCCGATGAGGGGCTGATGAAGTTGTGTCAAATCTGTTCGCGCAGTAAGGAGTTCTACGACTACCGCTCGGATGCGGAGCGGCTCATGGCCGAACTGCGCACGGCGGAGCAGCACATGGACGCACGGAACGACTCGATTTGGCTGGCAGCCCAGCAGGAGTTCAGAGAGGTGTCGGCGGTGTACTACTACAACCTGCGCGACTTCGACCGCGCACGCGAGATTCTGGGCATTCCCCGCGAGCAGATGATGGGGCTGAAACCCTTCATGGCCCAATACATCGGGGCCGGCACCTACTATTACCGCTCGATGCAGAAGAAGTGGGCTGCCGACGCGCTCACAGACCAGGGCCGCTACGACGAGGCTCTGGACTCGCTGGCTGCGGCTCTCTACCTCGTCAACGAACATCACCGGAAGTACAGTTTCACGGGACTGGCTGACACATTATATATATATAATAGCGCCCCCGACACAATCTCCACCGAAATGCGCTGGATTCAAACCCCAGGGCTGATGTGTGTGCCGGAGTGGATGGCCTCGGTGCGCGACCAGCTGAGCATCACCCTCGGCGCAATGGGACGCAAGGCGGAGTCGGACTATAACCATAACATCTACTTCGACATCCTCGATGCCACCCGTCAGGATATGCTCATGGAGCAGCAGCTGGATGCACTGGAACGGCACGAGCAGTTCTTCCACATCCTGCTGGTAATCATTGCTGCCTTTGCCCTGCTACTGGTGTCGCTCGCAGTCAGCCTGTATCGACGACGCACGCGAACCGCTCAGCAACGGGTGGCACAACTGCGCAGCGACATCGAGCACGAATTGCAGGCCCTGCCAGCGCGGTGGCTGGAGCAGAGCGGAACCACTGTTGGCGAGATTGAAGACCAGATGGAGTATGCCGACGATGAACGCCGCGCCGCCGAAATGGAGATTGAGCAGAACAAGCGAGGCTATGTGGACAAGGCTACAAGCGTGGCCATCGCCAACGGCATTGTGCCCTTCCTGGACCGCGCCTTGCACGTGGCCGACAGGTCGTTTGACCGCGACTACCTGCTGGAACTGATTGACAAGATAAATGACTACAACGAGGTGCTGGGACACTGGGTCAAGATTCGTCAGGGAAGCGTGTCGCTCAGCATCGAGAGTTTTTCGCTGGAAGACCTCTTTGCGGTGGTCAGGAAAGCCACACGCCTATATGAAAGCAGCGGTTTAACTTTGTCTGTGCAACAGACTGATTCCGTAGTGAAAGCAGACAAGGCTCTCACGCTCTTCATGATTAACACGCTGATGGACAACGCACGGAAGTTCACGCCGCAGGGAGGCCGTGTCAGCGTGGCGGCAACGGAGACGGAAGACTACGTGGAAGTATCGGTAGAGGACACGGGCTATGGCATGACGGAGCAGGACACACGTGAGGTGGTGACGGCAAAGAAGGGCCACGGTTTCGGACTGATGAACTGCCGTGGCATCATTGAGAAGTACAAGAAGACCAACCGACTCTTCAGCGTGTGCACATTCGGTGTAGAGAGCCAACTGAACAAGGGGAGCCGCTTCTACTTCCGACTGCCCAAGGGACTGAAACGGACTCTCATGCTGATTGCCGTGCTGACACTCTCTTGCAGGGGCTATGCCTTCCAGCCCGAAGACCCCAATCTGACCAAGGCACGGATGTATGCCGACAGCGTGTTCTATGCCAACACGCAGGGGCAGTATGGGCGCGCCATCGACTACGGAGACTCTGTGCTCACGGCCCTGAACTATTTCTACATGGAGCAGACTGGACGCACCGACCACTTGCTGCTCATCGAGGGCGAAAGCAGCGATATGCCGGAGGTCAGGCTGTGGCAAGAGCGGTTCGACACAGACTATGGCATCATCGTGGATGTGCGCAACGAAATGGCCATTGCAGCCCTTTCGCTCAACCGCAAGCACCTGTATCGCTACAACAGTGATGTGTTCACACGGATGTATCAATTGCTTTCGCAGGACGAAAGCCTCTCTGAGCGCATTGCCCGGCTGGAGCGTACCAACGCCAACAAGGGGCTGGTGGTCAACATGAGCGTGTTGCTGCTGCTGCTGTTTGTGCCGCTGCTCTTCATGTACTACTATCACAAACACCTGCTGCCCCTGTTCAACCTGCGGCAGGTAAAGGGGCTGATGGAGACACTGTTCACTACGCCACGCGAACAGTTCATGCCCACCCTGCAAAGAGGCGTTAACGACCTGGTGCCAGTGGATGATGTCTGCCTGGGAATCTATGACAAAGACCAGCGCGGACTACTTTTCCACCACGCCCGCCACAATGCCGACGAGAGCCTGCAGCAGTTCATGAACTACGCCTATTTGGACGGCAAGGAGATTAAAGACCAGAAACTGGGCGTGGCAGCCTTTCCGCTCAGCGCGAGGGTGGGGGACGACGTGCAGACGGTGGGTGTGATGGGACTCAAACTGCACTCCAACCGCCTGACGAACACAGAGGCAGAACTGATGGAGTGGGTTGCCCAAAGTGTGGCACAGTATGTGTACAGCACCGACACCCGCATCGAAGAACTCCAGCACGACTTGGAACTGCGGCAAGACGAGGTTCGGCGTGCCGATGCGGAACTGAGCCGCATCCATGTGCAAAACATGATTCTCGACAATTGCTTGAGCACCATCAAGCACGAGACCATGTATTACCCCAATCGCATCAAAGACCTCCTGCTCCGCAACCTCACTGCCGAGGACAACTCGGCCCAGCAAGAGGTATCGGAGCTTATACATTATTATAAAGAAGTGTTCACTGTGCTCAGCCAGTGTGCCATGAAGCAGCTGGAGCGCACCGTGTTCCGCCGCCGCCAGATTCCTGTGCGCCAGCTGACGGACTACGCCGCAGAGCGGGCCCGCCACTACCAGGAACGCCAGTTCACTGGGCTGCGCTTCGCAGCAGACAGCCCGGAAAAACCGGGAAAACCGGATATTTCGGTCATTCCGGAAAGCCCGCCGCCTCCCGCCCAGCCCACCATCCTGGGCGACCCCGTAATGTTGCAATACATGCTCGACACACTGCTGCAAGCCGCCTACAGCGTTAAAGAATGTGGAGAATTGAAGCTGGATTTTGCCGTTTCCGAGCAATTCTGTACCTTTGCACTGACTGACAGCCGCCGCCACTGGACTGCGGACGAAATGCGCACCCTCTTCTATGCCGACACACTGCGCTACGACTCGCAGGAGGACCGTCTCATCGGCTCGGAATACTTGCTCTGCAAACAAATCATACGCGAGCACGACGAGCACTGCGGCATTCGCGGCTGCCGCATTTATGCCACTGACGGCAACACCGTAGTGTTTACTTTACCAATGAAAACTAAATAGCGAGATATGGAGAAGTTCAAAGTAATTATTGTAGAAGACGTAAAACTGGAGCTGAAGGGTACGGAGCAAATCTTCCGTGCCGACATTCCGCTGGCAGAAGTGGTGGGCACAGCCATGACCGAGACTGAGCTGTGGCCGCTGATGAACAGCAATACGCCCGACCTGGTACTGCTCGACCTGGGACTGGGGGGCAGTACGACGGTGGGAGTGGACATCTGTAAGCAACTCAGGCGAAGGTATCCGCAGGTACACGTGCTCATATTCACGGGTGAGGTGCTCAACGAGCGGCTTTGGGTGGATGTGCTCGATGCAGGAGCCGACGGCATTGTGCTGAAGAGCGGCGAACTGCTCACGCCCGACCTTGTCTATAGTGTGATGGAGGGCAAAAAGTTTGTGTTCAACCGCCCGATACTGGAGAAAATTGTGCAGCGGTTCCGCCAGTCGGTGCTCACAGAGAGCCGCCGCAGCGAGGCCCTTTTGGACTACGACATCGACGAATACGATGAGCGGCTGCTCCGCCACCTTGCGCTGGGCTATACGAAGGACATGATAGCCAACCTGCGCACCATGCCTTTCGGCGTGAAAAGCCTGGAAAAGCGGCAGGTGGACCTTGTGTCGCGCCTCTTTGGTGAGGGGCAGACGGGCGTGAACGCCACGCGGCTGGTGACGAAAGCCCTGCAACTGGGCATCATCAATCTTGACAACCTGACCCCCGATGACTAAGCTACTGCTGAAATGGTTGCTTCTGCTTGAGCTGTTGGCCTTTCCGCTCATTGCCATCTCTTCGTGGGTGGTGAGCATATACAACAGCGGAGCCAACAATTTGCTGGCTCCCAATGGGCTGCGCTGGCTGTTGACGAGCTTCGTGAGCAACTTTGCCCGTCTGCCGTGGGCCGAGATTCTGCTGGGGCTGATAGCACTGTCGGTGTTGCAGTTTTCGGGCATTGCCGACTGCGTAGTGCATCGCCCCACACAGAAGCAACAACGCGCACTGCTGTTTGCCTTGGCTGCCCTGGTCAGCATGGTGGTGGCTGTGGGGGCACTGACTGTATTGCCGCCCTACATTCTGCTCAATTTCTTTGGCGGCACGGCGCAGTCGCCCTTGACAGACAGCCTGCCGGGGCTGCTTTTCATCACAGCCGAAGTGGTGGCTTGCGTCTATGGCTACACGTCGGGAAAGATGGTTACTATCGAGGACTTTTCGGTGGCACACTCGCAACTCATCGTGCAACTTTCACCCTTATTTATCCACGCCTTTTTGCTGTCACAAGTCTTTGAGTGGATTAAATATTCTTATTTTTTATGAATAATGTGCCGCAGTTGCACTGAAAAATCGTACATTTGCAGCAAAAATAATTGGTTTACGTAGTTCTCACAGTTGTTTAATATGGTCACAACATAACACTTGAGAATTATGATTAGTATTAAAGGACGAAGAATTATGGCTGGACAGTACAAGCCTACAGATAAGTTGAGCTTCGTGATAGCCAATGACTATCGACTCTTGCAGATTATGAGTCGATTTGGCATTTCGTTGGGATTCGGCGAAAAGACTATCATGGAGGTGTGCCGACAATGTGGAGTGGATGCCGACACGTTTATTACGGTTATCAATTATGTGAAGGACGGTGCAGAGGATCATCCCCAGCACGTGGAGCACGTCAATGTGTCGGCAGTTTTGAATTATCTGAAGCAGACGCACCGCTATTTCCTGGACTACTTGCTGCCCACTATACGCTTCAATCTGCTTAACAGCATCGACTGTTCGGTGCAGAACGAGATTGCCTTCCTTGTACTGAAATTCTTCGATGAATACGTGGAGGAAGTGCGCAAGCACATGGAGTACGAAGAGAACACCGTGTTCAGCTATGTGCAACAACTCATCGACGGCGAGGTGGTGGACATTGAGGGCGGACATTTGCTTTCGCGCCATCACAGCAGCATCGAAAGCAAACTGAAGGAACTCAAAAAGCTTTTCATTCAGTACTACCCTCAGCAGGAGAACAACGAGAAGTTGAACTCGGTCATCATCTCAATCTATCAGGCCGAGGAAGAGCTTAGCATCCACTGTCTGGTGGAGGACAACATCTTTTCGCCCGCAGTGCGCCGGCTGGAGCACCACAACAAGCAGAACCGTAGCACACAGTCGGACAAAAGCAGCGATGAGACTCCGACGGCTGCCGACGAACAGCTGTCGGAACGAGAAAAGGAAATCGTGGTGTGCGTAGCGAAGGGAATGGCCAACAAGGAAATTGCCGACAAACTCTTCCTGAGCATCAACACCGTGACGACACACCGCCGCAACATCGCCCGCAAACTGCACATCCACTCCTCAGCTGGCATTACCATCTATGCCATTGTCAACAAACTGGTGACGCTGGAGGAAGTGAACATGTAGTGGCATTTTATAAACAGACAAATTACAATTCAATCATTGAATATGGACTTCAAAGAACTCGTACAGAAGCGCCGCAGTGTGCGCAAATTCACAGACCAAGAGATTAGCCCCGAAGCCTTGCAGACCATCCTGCGCAGTGCACTGATGGCTCCCACCAGCAAGGGCACACGGGCATGGCACTTCATCGTGGTGGACGACAAGCCGATGCTGGAGAAAATCTCGATGTGTCGCGAACTGGGCAGCCAATTTGTGGCAGGCGCAGCTGTAGCCATTGTGGTGCTGGGCGACCGTGAAGTGACCGACGCATGGACCGAGGATGCCGCCATAGCAGCCGTTACTATGCAATATCAGGCCGCAGATTTGGGACTGGGAAGCTGTTGGTGCCACATCCGCAACCGTTTCATGGAGAACGGCGAGCCTTCAGACAACATCCTGCGCTTCCTTCTGGGCTATCCCGAAAACCTTACTGCCGAATGTGTCATTGGCCTGGGCTATCCTGCCATTGAACGCAAACCGCAGGATGAAGACAAGCTGAAATGGGAAAATGTCAGCATCTATAAACCGTAATAGAACGCATGATAAACTACGACCTCACCAAGATACGCGCACTCTTCTTTGACGTGGATGGGGTGCTCTCTGCGGAAACCATCCCACAGCATCCCGACGGCGAGCCAATGCGCACAGTGAACATCAAGGACGGCTATGCCTTGCAGCACGCTGTGAAGCAGGGACTGATTATAGCCATCATCAGCGGCGGGCGAACCAAGAGTGTGCGCAAGCGATACGAAGGTCTCGGCGTGAAGGAAGTTCACCTTGGTGTGGCTGTCAAGATTGAGAAGTATCGCGAACTAAAAGAACGTCTCGGATTGGCCGATGAAGAGATACTCTACATGGGTGACGACATTCCCGACTATGAGGTGATGCAGCAATGCGGCTTGCCTTGCTGCCCGGCTGATGCCGCTCCCGAAATCAAGGAAATCTCACGCTACATTTCCCAAAAGAAAGGCGGAATGGGTTGCGGACGCGATGTGCTGGAACAAGTGCTCAAGGCCCAGGGACTCTGGATGCACAATGCGCAGGCTTTTGGCTGGTAATTGGGCGCAGAGACTTTTCTCCTCCACAACAAACAGAACTATGCTCGAAAATCTACAGAATTACAACATCATATTAGCATCAAACTCGCCACGCCGCAAGGAACTGCTCAAGGGATTGGGTGTGCCCTTCCAGGTGCGTGTGTTGCAGGACATTGACGAGACTTATCCCGCAGACCTCCATGGCGAGGACATCGCCCTATATATTTCGCGAAAGAAGGCCGAGGCTTATCGGAGCACAATGGCCGACAACGAACTCATTATCACAGCCGACACAATAGTCTGTGTGAATCGCGAAGTGCTGGGCAAACCAGTGGACAAGGCCGATGCCGCCCGCATGTTTCACATGATGAGCGAACGCGAACACCAAGTCATTACGGGCGTGTGCATCGTTACGAAAGAAAAGACGGTGCAGTTTGCATCCACAACGGACGTGACTTTTGCTCAGCTCACTGAGGAGGAAATCGACCACTACATTGATTGTTACCATCCCTTCGACAAAGCTGGTGCCTATGGCATACAGGAATGGATTGGGTATATCGGCATTACTGGCATAAGGGGATCGTTTTTCAACGTTGTCGGACTTCCCGTGCAACGTCTTTACACTGCACTGAAACAGTTTTAAGTATTAACTGACTTTTTCCTAAACATAAAGATTTTTTCATTCTATATTCTATGCCTATGACTACCGTACACGAACTCGATGAAACCGACATACAGATATTGCGCCTTCTGCAAGAAGACTGCCGACTCACAACCAAGGAACTTGCCTTGAAAATACACCTTTCCGTTTCGCCCACATATGAACGTCAGCGCAGGCTGGAACGGCAAGGATTCATCAAGAAATATGTGGCCATTCTGGATGCAGACCATTTGGAACGCGCATTCTTGGTTTATTGCACTGTGAGCATGAAGCAAATCAATCACGACATTGCAGTGAACTTTGCCGAGACTGTGGCAGAGTGGGGCGAAGTGACCGAATGCTACAACATTTCGGGCGATGGTGACTACATGCTCAAAGTATGCGTGGGCAGTATGCACCAGTATCAACAATTCATACTTAATAAGCTGGGCACGCTGGGCTATGTGGGCCACATTCGCTCAGTCTTTGTTATGGACACTTTAAAACTCAGTTATGGACTACCGCTTTAATTACAAAACGGGGCGTTACAAAGCCCTTGCCTTTGTCTGTCTTTGCTTCTTCACGCCGACAGCTTATGCGCAGGATACGTATAAAAAGTCTGCCTTCATCAAGGAAATCAAATCGAACATGAAGAACAAGGCTTACGCACGTGTCACCGACAATGTGCGCAGTGCCTTGCAGAAGTTTCCCGATGTCGTCAGCATAGACCCCGAATACTACTATTACAACATACAGGCTTGCCATGCACTGGCACTTGAAGAGGAGAAAAAGATGTACCTCGGCCAGAAAGCCGATACGGTCAAATACTTTGACTACGTCTATACCGTTTTCACTGATGGCACACGTTGCGACAGCTTAGCTAACATACCGAACCAAAAGGGCAGGGTAGTCAACAGCTACTATAAGCATATTCTCTCGCTCATTTCTGACAACATGGCGAAACTGCCTGCGGGAGCCAGATTTTCCTTTCAGAAAAAGAATTATCAGCGTGCCTACGACTATGCCACCATGTTTCTCCGCATCGCTGAAGATTCGCTCAGGTTTCAGCAGTGTAAAGCTCCAGCTGCCGAAGTTCACTCCACATCGGCCATTGCAGTACTGTCTGCCTACGCACAAGGAAAGTATCGGGATGCCCTTCCACATTTGCCCATGGCTTTGAATGAAAACACACGCCACCGCCAAATTCTGGAAATTGCCTGCCGATGCTACGAGGGAGTCGGCGACACCCTTCATTTCGAGCACTCACTGAGCGACGGAGTCAGCCGATACCCTTCCGACTCCTACTTCTTCCTATCCCTGGTCAAACTTTATAATGACCAGCATCGCTATGCAGATGTGTTGGAGCAGACGAAAAGAATGCTCCAGATAGATTCGCAGAACCGTGACCTTTGGTACATACGAGGCAAAGAGGAAACTTATCTCAGTCGCGACGATGAAGCACTGCAGTCCTTTGTCACGGCGACAGAAATCAAGACTGACGATGCCGAATCGTACTCGGCCATCGGCAACATCTATCTCAATATGTCGCGCAAGGCATACGAACAGCAGAGTGGACTCACGGGAAAAAATCTGCAAAATAAGAAAAACGAATTACATAATCTGTACCTCAAGTCAAAAGCTGCATTTGAAAGTGCACGCCAGTACAAGCCGCAAGACACAGCCCTTTGGCTATCCGGACTTAAAGAAATCTACTTCAAACTAAACATGGGCAAAGAGCTTAAAGCCATAGAAAAAATGAGGTGAAAACAAACTCTTTTATTAACGCTACATCATCCAAATCAAAATCCACATGGTTTTATTTCCAAACGCAAAAATCAATATCGGGCTTAACATCACAGAGCGACGCAACGATGGCTACCATAATCTTGAAAGCATATTTTATCCCGTCAACATCTACGACCGTTTGCAGGTCGATATCAATACAGAGGAACACGCCTTTGGATGTACGATTACACTCGACGGAATTGAAATAGAAGGCCGTCCAGAAGACAATCTGGTAGTGCGAGCCTACACACTCCTGGCCGAGAAGTACAATCTGAAACCAGTGCGAGTGAAGTTGCAGAAACTCATACCAATGGGAGCGGGACTTGGCGGAGGTTCGAGCGATGCCGCCTTCATGTTGAAAGCACTCAATGAGCTTTTTCAGCTTGAACTCAGCGACCAACAACTCGAAACCTTTGCTACACGCCTGGGCGCAGACTGTGCCTTCTTCATCAAAAACCAGCCTGTGTATGCCACTGGCATTGGCAATGTGTTCCACTACGATATGCCTATTCCCTCATTGTCGGGCAACACGCTCCTGCTGGTCAAGCCCGATGTGTTTGTTTCCACACGCGATGCCTATTCACTCGTAAAACCTGCCAAACCCAGCCACCCACTCATTGAATGTGTCAATGCACCCTTAAGCCAGTGGAAAGGACTGATAACAAACGATTTCGAGGCAAGTGTGTTCCCTAAATTTCCCATTATTCAGGCAGTAAAAGAAAAACTCTACCTAATGGGTGCAACTTATGCCAGCATGTCGGGCAGCGGTTCCAGCGTCTTTGGACTCTTCAGCCATCGCCCCCAAATAGAACTTGACAATCTTTTCCCCGATATGTTCTCGGTTACATTAAACTTATAACCTCACAATCTTCCACTTCATGATTCCATTTCTCGACCTTCAGGCCATCAACCATTCCTTTGGGCAGCCGCTCATTGATGCAGCCACTCAGACCATCCGCTCAGGCTGGTATCTGCATGGTAACGAGACTGCTGCATTCGAAGCAGAGTGGGGCGAATACTGTGGGGCACCTTATGTCATTGGCGTTGGCAATGGATTGGATGCCCTGCGACTCACGTTGCAAGCCTGGAAGATTATGTTAAATTGGGAGGATGGCGACGAAGTCATAGTTCCCGCAAACACCTTCATCGCCACGCCATTAGCCGTTTCGCAAGTAGGGCTGAAGCCTGTCTTCTGTGAAGTAAACTTCAGTAACGCGCTCATCCGCACAGATTCGTCCTATCTGAAGACACTGCTGACACCGCGCACCCGCTGCATCATTCCTGTTCACTTATACGGACAACTGGCCAATCTGACTGAAATCTACCGCTTTGCGCAACGCCATCTGCTGCAAGTGCTGGAGGATGCTTGTCAGGCCCACGGTGCACGCTCTATATATAATAATAATGTACGCACGTGCGCGTACAGTTTTTATCCAGGCAAGAATCTGGGTGCACTGGGCGACGGCGGCTGTGTGACGACCCACGACGGAGAGCTTGCCGCGCTGGTGCGCAACCTTGCCAACTATGGGCAGACTGAGAAATACATCCACGACTACAAAGGCATCAATTCGCGCCTGGACGAACTTCAGGCAGCCATCCTCCGTGTGAAACTGCGTCGGCTCGACGCTGACAATCGGCGCAGACAGCAGATAGCCCAATTCTACGCAGAACAATTTGCCGCCGAACAGCCAGCTGCTGTGCAGGACGGAACCCATGTTTACCACGTTTATCCGTATCTGGCAAAAGACCGCACACGGTTGCAGCAGCATCTGCAAACCTGCGGAGTCCAGACGCAGATACATTATCCCGTGCCGTGTCACCAACAGAAAGCCTACGCCGACGCGGAGTCCGTTTCATTGCCAGCGGTTGAATATTGGTGCAGCCACGAATTGTCCTTGCCAATCTCACCAGTCCTGACCGACGAGCAAGCCGAACACGTGGTCAAATCTGTGCAGTCCTTTCAAATTTGAATGGAGATTATGTTAAATCGAGAATGCAGTGCCACAGCTGTGGGAGAACTTTCCTACCTGCGTGGCACTGCATTCTCTTTTCTGTGGCAATGCAGTGGGACTTCAGTGGCAATGCACTCCCGCTGCGGTAGCAATGCAGTTTCACTGCGGTGGCAATGCAGTGCTACTGCAACGAGACTGCATTGCTACTGAAGTCCCACAGTTTTCCCGTTTGGCCGAGAAAGTTCTCTCGCTGCAACAACAAACCTATGTGGTAAAAGTTTTTTCGCACTTCAAATGAGTATTTCAGTTTTTTTCCGTAACTTTGCAGCCGTTTATGGAATATCGGAGATTATATAATGAGGAGACCGGAGCTCAGCTTCAGTTTTCTGTCTTTAGGCCAACAGACGGATTGGCAGAGTATCATGCCATGATACAGATTGAGCCTCGTGGCGACAACTTCCAAGCCCAACTGGAGCGGATTCAGTTGGCCGAGGCAACCTTGATGGGACAACCCGAACTGAGGGGTGCAGTCCCAGTGTTTATGCGCTACTTTCTTTCCGATTCCACAAACCAGCAGACCCTCGTCAAGAACAAATTGCAAGCGGACGGCCAGCCGCATTGCACGATTTCGTTCATCCAGCAATCTCCGCTCAACGGTTCGAAGATTGCCCTCTGGGTGTACCTTGTAGGCGCAGAGGCAGAGGTCAGGAACGAGGCTGACGACCTGCATTCCACGCTGATGATTCATAACGGATACCAACACGTGTGGACCATGGGCTTGTCGAGCAACGAGGGAACTTCGGGCGAACAAACAACGACACTGCTGAATCGCTATGAGCAGCTGCTGGCTGACTACGGCGGCACATTGGCCGAAAACTGCATCCGCACGTGGTTCTTTGTGCGCGATGTCGATACACAATACCACGGGCTGGTCGTTGCACGCCGCGAAAACTTTGCGCAGCAAGGGCTGACCGCTCAGACCCACTACATTGCCTCGACAGGCATAGGCGGTAATCCTGCCGACCCAAAGGCTATTATTCAGCTGGGCTGCTATGCCCTACTCGGTTTTCAGCCAGCGCAGCAACGCTATCTGTACGCTCCCACCCACCTGAACCGAACTTACGAATACGGCGTGACCTTTGAACGCGGCACGCTGATGGAGTATGGCGACCGTGGACACATCTACATTTCGGGCACGGCTTCTATCAACAACAAGGGCGAAGTGATGCACGTGGGCGACGTAGCATTGCAGACGCGCCGAATGTGGGAGAACGTGGAGCAGTTGCTGGCCGAAGGCGGGATGACTTACGACAATGTGATGCAAATCATCGTGTATTTGCGCGACATAGCAGACTATCAACTGGTTGACCGTATGTTTAAAGAACGTTTTCCGCAGATTCCCCGTGTCATTACGCTGGCTCCCGTGTGCCGCCCGACATGGCTCATCGAGATGGAGTGCATAGCCGTAGATGCTCGGCAGACCGATTTCCCGCGCTTCTGACTCCAAATACCTACTCGGCAGCCACCTTTCACAAAATCTGAGTATTGCACAGTTGGAAAAGTTGCCGTACCTTTGCAGCGTAAAAAAACGAATCTTTACTCATAATGATATTAAGTCCGTGCCGTGAGGCACCATATCTTAGCGGAAGCTAAGTTCTTTAGAATTACGTAAACCATAAAATGTTAGAGAAACAATGGCCGTTCATCTCTTCGTGACGAAAAGACGAAACGGCCACTCTTTTTGTGACAAAAAGAGCGGAAAACTCAAAAAAAAGCGAGCAAATTCTTTGTGGAATCAGAGAAACAATGTATTTTTGCAATAGTTTTAATTCATGCAGACCATTTTCAGAATGCACACACAAAGAAGAACTATTTAACCCTATAAAAAGTAATACTATATGCGAGTTATCATTGAACCTAACTACGAAGCCCTGTCAAAGTGGGCTGCCACCTATGTGGCAAACCGAATCATCGAGTCGAACCCCACTCCCGAAAAGCCCTTTGTGCTGGGCTGCCCCACAGGGTCTTCACCGCTGGGACTCTACAAGGAATTGATTCGGATGTATGAGGAAGGCAAATTGTCGTTCCAGAACGTTGTCACCTTCAACATGGACGAATATGTGAAACTGCCAGAAGACCACCCGGAGTCTTACCACAGCTTCATGTGGAAAAATTTCTTCAGTCACATCGACATCAAACCCGAAAATGTGCACATCCTGAACGGCAATGCGCCCGACCTGATTGCAGAGTGCGAACACTACGAAAGGATGATTGCCGAGGCTGGAGGCATTGACCTCTTCATGGGAGGCATTGGTCCCGACGGCCACTTGGCATTCAACGAGCCTGGCTCTTCACTCTCGTCGCGCACACGCATCAAGACGCTGACCACAGACACCATTCACGCCAACAGCCGATTCTTTGACGGCGACCTCAGCCTTGTTCCCAAGCAGGCTCTGACTGTGGGCATCGGCACCGTGATGGACGCTAAGGAAGTGCTCATCGTGGTGAATGGCCACAACAAGGCACGTGCGTTGCAGCACGTGATTGATGGCGAAGTTTCCCACAAATGGACTGCCTCCATGCTCCAGATGCACCCCCATGCCATCGTAGTGTGTGACGAGGCCGCTTGCGATGAACTGACCGTGGGCACCTACAAGTATTATCTTGACAAAGAGCGTGGTAATCTGTAAACAGAAACGAACTGAAACGTCGATAATAAAGAATCCGTGCGGCGGGAACATCCCTGTCGCACGGATTCTTTATTTATGTAAACGTCAAGTCTGAGTTCATGGCTGACCGTCGCGCTTAACTGAATAGCAGTTCGTCGGCTGTGGCACTGACCTCGATAGGCTTCTCTCGGCTGACTTCGCCACTGAGCATTTTCTTCGACAACTCGTTGAGCAACTTGTCCTGGATAGCACGCTTGACCGGACGTGCACCGAATTGCGGGTCGAAACCAGCCTTTGCGATGTAATCTACAGCCTTGTCGTCCACGTGGAGCGTTACACCGTTCTGGGCTACCATCTGTGTGACCTTGTCGATTTGCAGTTTCACAATCTGGCGGATTTCACTCTCGCCCAGCGGTGTGAACTCAATGATTTCATCGACACGATTCAGAAATTCCGGGCGGAAAATGCTGAAGAGTGAGTCGCGTGGTGCATTGCTGGTCATGATGATGATGGTGTTCTTGAAGTTCACGGTTCTGCCCTTGTTGTCGGTCAGACGGCCATCGTCGAGCACTTGCAGCAGTACGTTGAAGAAATCAGGGTGTGCCTTTTCAATCTCATCGAAGAGCACGACCGAATAGGGCTTACGGCGCACGGCTTCGGTCAGTTGCCCACCCTCTTCATAGCCGATGTAGCCCGGAGGAGCACCCACCAGCCGGCTGACGGTATGCTTTTCCTGATACTCCGACATATCGATTCGGGTCATCATCGATTCATCGTCAAACAGGTAGTCAGCCAGTGCCTTGGCCAGCTCAGTCTTTCCCACGCCCGTCGTACCAAGGAAAATGAAGCTGCCGATAGGTCGTTTCGGGTCTTGCAGTCCAGCCCGGCTGCGGCGCACAGCATCACTCACGGCCTTGATAGCCTTGTCCTGGCCAACGACACGCCTGTGCAGTTCTTCCTCCAAACGGAGAAGTTTCTCGCGCTCCGAAGTCTGCATCTTGCTTACAGGGATTCCCGTCCAGCGGCTCACCACGTCGGCGATGTCGTCGCTGGTCACTTCCTCCTTCACCAGTGCATTGCCGTCCTGGGCTTCAGCCAGTTTTGTCTGGATGGTACGTATGTCCTCCTCCAGCTGTTGCAGTTTGCCATAGCGGATTTCAGCTACCTTGGCGTAGTTTCCCTCGCGTTCTGCCTTGTCGGCCTCGAACTTCAGGCTCTCTATCTGCTGTTTGTCGCTCTGGATTTGGTTCAGCAGTGCGCGCTCCCCTTCCCACTTCTGCTTCTGTTTTTGTTCGTCGGCCTTCAGTGTGGAAATGATGGCGTTGAGTTCGTCCAACTTCTTCTGGTCGTTTTCACGCTTGATAGCCTCGCGCTCGATTTCGAGCTGCTTGATGCGGCGGCTCAGTTCGTCCAGTTCTTCAGGCAGTGAATCGCGCTCCATACGAAGTTTTGCTGCGGCTTCGTCCATCAAGTCGATGGCTTTATCGGGCAAAAATCGCTCCGTAATGTATCGGTTCGAGAGTTCCACTGCGGCGATGATGGCCTCGTCCTTAATGCGCACCTTGTGGTGATTCTCGTAACGCTCCTTCAGACCACGCAAAATGGAGATGCTACTGAGCACATCCGGCTCGCTCACCATGACGGTCTGGAAGCGGCGTTCCAGTGCCTTGTCTTTTTCAAAGTATTTCTGGTACTCGTCCAGTGTGGTGGCACCGATGCTGCGAAGTTCTCCCCGCGCCAGGGCAGGCTTCAAGATGTTGGCGGCATCCATGGCTCCCTGCGTCTGGCCAGCACCCACGAGGGTGTGAATCTCGTCTATGAACAGGATGATTTGCCCATTCGACTTCACTACGGCATTGATGACACCCTTCAATCGCTCTTCAAATTCGCCCTGATACTTAGCTCCCGCAATGAGCGCACCCATGTCGAGGCTGTAGAGTTGCTTGTCTTTCAGGTTGTCGGGCACATCGCCGCGCAAGATTCGCCCTGCCAATCCCTCAACGATAGCCGTCTTTCCCGTACCTGGTTCACCGATGAGGATAGGATTATTCTTTGTCCGGCGCGAGAGGATTTGCAGTATTCTTCGTATTTCTTCGTCACGGCCAATGACCGGATCGAGCTTGCCGTTCCGTGCGAGTTCTATGAGGTTGGTTGCATATTTCTCCAGAACCTCACGCTCGTCTTGTGGCTGAGTGTTTTGATTGTTGTTGAAGTTCATAAATTCTATGCGTTTTTTAGGTTATACATCAGTTTGTTCTCACGATTTGCCCTGCCCCAAAGCAATCTGCATACCCTACAACAAAAAAGGGACAGAAAGTCACAGCTTTCTGCCCTTTTGTCCCACTGCGGGGATATTTTGCTGACGTTTTGTCTCCGATTAGTTCTCGATTAACTCAAGTCCCTGTCTGCGGTAATAAGGAAAACGAGTATCGCTGGAGATGAGTGGAAGGTGTTCCGTCAGTGCGTGGGATATGACCATGTGGTCATAAGGGTCTTTGTGTCCCTGAGCTGAATTGAGCTGCAAGCGGGCATAAGTCCGCACATGCTCCTGCCCCACTGGGAGAATCTTGATAGCGTAGTCTCGCTCTATCGATACAATCATTTCGTCCGCTGTCTTCCAGTATTTTGACAGCAGGTTCTTGTTATTGTAGGCTATGACAAGCTCTTGTGCCGAGACGGAACTAATGTAGAGCAGGTTCTCTGGGTCGTCAATGATTTCATAAACGTCCTCCGTCAGCATATCCCTATCTGTAGCCAAATAAATAAAGATATTTGTATCCAGCAAGTACCGCATAATCTCAATGGAACAATGCAGGGTCGTTGACAATAATCATGTGTTTGTGCTCAGTAGCAAATATCATCGTTTTGCTTCTGGGCACTTTCTTCGAGTTCAGAGCAATGTTTTCTTCTCTGGTTAACTTCTTTTTTCTTCTGGTAGTAGTCGTTGTTGGCATGGGTTTAATGGATTTAAGTGTGTTTTCGGGTGCAAAGATAATGATTTTAGAAAATACAGAAAAGTAAAAGGCTAAGAATTTGAAAAAGTCCATCACAGGACTGCCCCTCGGTCTCCCCTACTCTTCATCGTCAAACATAGCGTAGAGTGTGGCGAGGAAGAGCACTTCGTAGGGGTCGCCAAACTCCTTCATGTAGAGAAGGAGATTGCTGTTCGACTCGCTCAGGGTGTAATTGGGCGTGAGCGAATTATACAGATAGTTGTCGCCGCCATCGGATACGTAGGCCACGGCAGGGTACAGCTGGTGGCCGAAGGCTGAACCCACGTGCTGGGTCAACACGTTCTGCCCCTTGGTGGGATTCCCTATCAGGATGACATTGTCTTCACCCAGCGTGTTCTTCAACGAGCGTATGAGCCACTCGGCAGCCCCTTGCGTGTAGTTGCTCACAATAATGAACACGCGGGAAAGCTCCAGACTGCCCAGCGTCGTGTCATAGTCAAAAGTCTGGTTGTTTGCAGCATAGCGGTCGTTCCATTGGGTCTTGGCAAAGGGCACATTCCTGCGGTTTAGCGGCACGATATAACTGGCCAGCCGGCGAGCCACCTCCAGTGTGCCGTAGTTGCAGAAGCGCAGGTCGAGCACAAATTCAGTGGGCTGCTCCTCCAGGAAGTATTGCATGTGTTCGTCAAGCTGCTTCAGGTACTTGTCGCCCTCAGTCTGAATCTCGTCGGGATAGGCCATGAGGCGGTTGCACATGAGGTAGCCAATCCACGAGCCCCGATAGTTGAGGAAATTGCGCACGGGGAAAGCCTGTTCCTCCACGTAGGCAGAGGCTGGCAGGGTCACAGTCGTGGTATCGACCCACCCCAGTGTGTCGCCGCTGATGGTGTCGATGTGGTGGAAGACCACTGTGTGGCTGCTGCCGCTCTCCAGGTATTTGCTGGCGTTGGAAGTGGTCAGCCGGGTGTTGTCCACCACAGAGATGAAGTCGTTGCGATGCAGTCCACACTGTTCGGCAACCGACCCCGGTGCCACGTAAGTGACGCGGGCAAACGAGCGCGAAGTCATCTTCGTGGGGTCTGTTATCATCGTGATGTCCAGGCCGTAGGTGTCCAGGTGGTTGAAGAATCCACGCATATGCGGGTCTGTAGCCACGCTGTCAAGCAGGCAGTAGGACCACGAGTCGGCTTTGTTCACACTGCTGACGAGGGTGGAAAAGAACTTCGTCCCGTCGTAGAAGTACGCCTTGTAGTTTTGCTCTGCGATGAGGTCGCCCCAGAGATACTTGTCCTTCATCACCCCATACATCCACGTGTTGTGTTCCGTCAGTTCCACATACTCGTGCGTGCGGTCTTCGCCACATGAAGTAACAAGTATCAAGAAGAGTAATAAAAGTGTATATTTCAGCTGTTTCATCTGTGTTGTTAACTTTTTGCTTCAATCGGTCCGCGCCGTCTATTCATGGTGGTAAGGCTCCCCTCGCATGATGGTCATGGCGCGATAGAGCTGCTCCACGAAGAGGAGCCGCACCATCTGGTGGGAGAAGGTCATTTGCGACAGACTGAGCATCTCGTTTGCCGCCGCATACACCTCAGCCGAGAATCCGTAGGGACCACCTATCACGAAGACCAGACGCTTGCCCACGGTCTGCATCTTCCGCTCCATCCAGGCCGAAAACTCCACACTGCGCAGTTCGCGTCCGTGCTCGTCGAGCAAGACCACATGGTCGCCAGCCTGCAGCTGCTTCAGTATCAGTTCGCCCTCGGTTCGTTTCTGCTGCTCTGCCGTCAGTGCCTTCGTGTTCTTCAGTTCGGGTATGGTGCAGACCTCAAAACTGACATAGTGGCGCAGCCTATCAGCATACTCGTCGATAAGCTCCACAAAGTGTCGGTTCACAGTCTTGCCAACCTGTATCAGCGTAACTTTCATGTCTGGTTCGCAGTTCGTTTTCAGCGTGCAAAGGTAGCAATTCAAAACCAAAGAAAAAAGTCTGTGCGCGGAAAAGTGTCCCAGTGGCACAAAATCGGGACTTCAGTGCCGTTGCGGTGGCACAGTTCTCCCGCTTCTGCGGCACTGCATTGCCACTGACGTGGGAGAGCTGTGCCACTGCCGTAGCAATGCAGTGCTACTGCGGCGAGAGAACTGTGCCACCGAGACGGCAATGCAGTGCGCCAGCGGCGGGAGAACTCTCCCACGGAAGCGGGACTTAATCCGCAATGCTTTCCTTGTACTGCGTGCGGGCATAGCACCACACTACGGCGAAAGCCAGAAGGGGTATGACGAAGGGGACAATGTAGCCCGCAACGTCGGCAACGTAGCCCACGAGCAGGAAGACACAGCCGCCCACGGGTGCCATCATAAGGACGGAGCTGGCCGACTTGGTGAGACCGCCCAGCCCCTTGATGGCCAGCGAGAAAATAGTGGGAAACATGATGGCTTCACACACATAATTGAGCAGCAGAAAGCAGAGCGGCAGGTATTTCAGCCACGAATCTGCGCCCTGCACTGCATAGGCCGACACGATAACGCCAACGATGCTGAAGAGCGAGCCTGTGGTGCAGATGTAGAGTGCCTTTTCTGCGGTCATATACTGCATCACCCATGAGCCGACAAACCTGCCTGCCATGAAGAACATCAAGGCAAAGCCCAGGATGATTGAGGCATTGCCGGCGGTGAGCATTTCCACGCCCGTGGTGAACAGCACAAAGTAGCTGTTGATGCTGATTTCTGCCACCTCGTAGGCCAAAAGCGCACAGGCTCCGAAGACGAACATCTTGTTCCGCAACAGCTTTGCGTAGGGCGACCGAACCGCAGTTTCTGCCTTGAGAGCGGTTTCTGCTTCAGCCGACTCTTCGCTGCGGATTTCGGGCAACCGCGAGAAGGAGAAGACAATGGCCACGATGACCACCACCACACCCATGATGACGTAGGGGATGCTGATGTCTGCCGACTGGCCGTTTGCAAACAGGAAACTGCCCACAATGACCGGAGCCAGGCAGGAACCCAGTCCGTTGAACGACTGAGCGAAGTTCAGTCGCGAGGCAGCCGTTTCTTTCGCTCCCAGCTGGGCTGCGTAGGGATTGGCAGAGGTTTCCAGCAGGGCCAGACCACAGGCAATGACGAAGAGGCACACAAGGAAAGCCCCCAGTGTGCCCATCCTGCCGCACGGAAGAAAGAGGAATGCCCCCAGCGCATAGAGCACCAGGCCGAACACCACACCACGCTTGTAGCCAAAACGGTTGATGAACAGGCCGGCGGGAATGGCCATGAGGAAGTAGCCCATGTAGGTTGTCACCTGAATCAGTGCAGACTCGGCAATGCTGATGTTCAGCGACTCGCGGAAATGTTGGTTCAGCACGTCGAGGATGGCACGTGCAAAACCCCAGAGGAAAAACAGCGACGTGACCAGCGTAAAGGGCACGATGAAGTGTTTGGATGTGAGTGTCTCGCGTTGATGTATCATTTCTTTTTCTTTTTTGATTTCTTCTGCTTTTTCTGCTGCTTCTGTCCCTTCAGGTCGGGATTGATGAGGCGGCTCACGTTCAGCAGCTTCACGGTGGTCTGTCCCTGGGGCGTGTCCTGCACGGCGGTGCTTTCGTTGCCAAAGCGGTCACAGGCGGTCACGGCAAAGTAGCGCATCCGCACAGCCCTGCCGCTGAGTTCGTAGCTGGCCGACGCTACACGCACGGCCAGCAGATTCTCGGCTCTCGTCACGTCCACAGGCCACTGGTTACTGCCATATATATTATAATAAGGTGCCCCACCCTGCCATCGCAGGCAGCCCTCGCTGTAGTGCACATGGGTTGGCGGCTGTGGCTGGAGGCTGTCGGTGCCCATCCACGTCATGCGCGGAGTGAGTGCCGGGAAGGGGAAGAACTCTTCGGCACAGCAGTCGTACAGGCCCTTCACGTTGTGTGTGAGGAAGTCGCTGCGGTAGAAAGCCATTCCGCCGATGCCGCTACTGCGGGCTGTGTGCATCTGGGCACGCACCTGGTTGAGCGTCCACTTGCCCTCACGCGGGTCCAGAAAGTATATGCCCAGTCCGGGAACGACGGGGTGTCCGCTGCTGTGTTCGAGCCAATCGAACAGGAATGGGTAGAAGTGGTTGCCCTGAAAGTACATCATCGGGAACAGCATGTCTTGCAAGTTCTCCTTGAGCCAGAGTTGCGGGTCCTGGAACACAGCGTTGTAGCAGTTCCACCCACCCGAAGAGTAGCGGCTCAGGTTTCCATACTTGCCAATGGGCGAACTGCTCAGCCTTACCCAAGGTTTCAGCGGCTTCACAACGTCGTGCACGCGGCGCACAATGCGGGTGATGTTCTCCCTGCGCCAGTCGGCCAGCTGAGCGGCAGAGGCTTTCGGGACGGCAGTCCTTTTGCCCCTCCTTTTCGCCGAGCCTTTCTTCTTGCCGTGGCTGACGGTCGCCGCTGGGTCGGCAGCTGTCTGACTGCTGCCTGGGGCTACATACAGGTTGTCGTCGGAGAACTTATACACGCTCTCAGGATAGCGGATGTAGTCGAGCGAAATGCCGTCAATGTCGTATTTCTCTGTGATTTCGCGGCAGAGCGAAGCCATGTAGTCCGCCGTGGCAGACTGGCCCGGAACCATGAAGACTTCTTGCCCCACGGTCTTGCACAACGCTGGCTGTCGGCGCACGATGCTCTCTGCGCCGTACAGCTTTTGCTTGGCGGCCTTGCCCAGTGGGATGCAGACCAGCCAGGCATGGAGTTCCATGCCGCGCCGATGGCATTCGTCGATGCAGAACTGCAGTGGGTCGTAGCCGGGACTTTTGCCCGGATGCCCCGTCAGACATTCGTCCCACGGCTCATACTGCGAGGGGTAAATCACGGTGCCTCGTATGCGGGTTTGGAGGATAACGGTGTTGATGTGAATCCGTTGCAGTCGGTCCAGAATCTCGCACAGCTCGGCCTGCTGCCTGGCTACACTGGCAGCGTCGTTGGCCTTCGTGCGCGGCCAGTCCAGACCGCTGATGGTGGTCAGCCACACTGCACGGATTTCGCGCTTGGGCTGCTTCTGATTGTAAAAATCAATGAAATTGTCTGGGGTGTTTCCTTCGTTCTGAGCCGCAGTTTTGCCGCTAAAAATGACGAAAAAGACGGTAAACACCGCAATCTTATAGAGATAAAACATTATAAATCCTTAAATTTGTTGCAAAGGTAACAATTTATTACTACTTTTGCCGAACTTTTAAAAGATTTTAGACAAAATAATGATTACTTTTACCACTTCTTTACTGCTCCTGCTCATAGGCTACCTGCTCTACGGGAGCGTGGTTGACCGTGTTTTCGGAGCCGATGCAAACCGCAAAACACCTTGTTTCACATCGACCGATGGCGTTGACTACATCCCCATGCCTACATGGAAGGTGTTCCTCATCCAGTTCCTCAACATTGCCGGCACGGGTCCTATCTTCGGAGCCATTCAGGGCATCCTGTTCGGCCCTGCAGCCTACTTCTGGATTGTCTTGGGCTGCATCTTCGGCGGAGCCGTCCACGACTACTTTTCCGGCATGATTTCCATCCGCATGAATGGAGCCAGCCTGCCCGAAATCATCGGTGACAACCTGGGCCAACTGCCTCGTCTGCTGATGCGTGTGCTGTCGCTCGGCCTGATGATACTGGTGGGAGCCGTCTTTGTCACCACTCCTGCCGACATCTTGGACGGCATGATGGCCGACGAGGGCTTTCTCTGGTCAAAGAATTTCTGGGTCATCCTCATCTTCTGCTACTATGTGCTGGCCACCCTGCTGCCTATCGACAAGCTGATAGGCCGCATTTATCCCATCTTCGGCTGTGCGCTACTCCTCATGGCCTTAGGCATTGTTTACGGACTATACACACAGCCGGGCAATATACCCGAAATTACCGATGCCTTCACCAATCACCACCCCTCTTCCGCCATTCCCCTCTTCCCCGGACTCTTCATCACCATTGCGTGCGGAGCCGTGAGCGGATTCCACGCCACACAGTCGCCCATGATGGCACGCTGCCTTCAGAACGAGAAATATGGCCGTCCCATCTTCTATGGAGCCATGATTACCGAGGGTGTGGTAGCACTCATCTGGGCCGCAGCAGCCATTAAGTTTGCCGACAGCCTGAATGTGGACGGAGCTACGCCTTACGAGAAACTGCTCAACGCCATGGTCAATCCCGAAACGGGAAAGCCCTCTCCCGCCATCCTCGTCAATCTCATCTGCAAGAACTGGTTGGGTGGCATAGGTGCAGTGCTGGCTGTGCTGGGCGTGGTGGCTGCACCCATCACCAGCGGCGACACGGCTTTCCGCTCGGCCCGACTGATTGCTGCCGACTTTACGCACTATAAGCAGAACAAGGTCTATAAGCGCATCCTGCTCTCCGTGCCCCTGTTTGTCCTGTCTGGCATACTGATGCTGCTCAACTTTGAAGTTCTGTGGCGTTACTTTGCATGGTCCAATCAGACGCTTTCCGTGTTCACACTCTGGGCTATCACCATTTGGCTGTCGCTTCGCCAACGAAGGGGAGAACTCAACTTAGCCTGTGTTCTCATCCCCCTGGTTCCAGCCCTGTGGATGACACTGGTCAGCACCACTTACATCTTGGTCGCTCCTGAGGGCTTCAATCTTGAACACACATTCTCCTACTGCATAGGTGCTCTTGTCACCATCGCATTTCTTGGCAGTTACATTGCTTGGTACAAACGTATATGAAAAAGTACATCTGGCTGCCCTGCGCTTTTTTCAGCGTCGGGCTGCTCTTCTATATATATTATGGTATCAAGTGGAATGCTTGGCTTCTGAACCTGCCCAACATCCTCATCTACCTTGTCATCGTCCTCGCACTCTCCTGGGCGCACTGGAAGAAAGAACAATTGAGAAACAAATCTTAGTCATTAACAAATAAACTACCATTCATCATGAAAAAACTATTCTTGGCTGCTATCCTCGCAGTAATGGGCATTGCCAATGCTTCGGCACAGTTTGAAAAGGGAAAGTTCTACGGTGGTGCCTCGGCATCAGGACTGGGCATATCCTATAGCGAAACTACCAAATTTGCCTTTGGCTTCGATGCGCTCGGCGGCTACCTGTTTGCCAACAACTGGATGGCTATGGCCGAACTGGGCTACAACTTCCACAACTCCGACACACACTCGGTTTCGGCTGGACTCCGTTGCCGCTACTACATTGTGCAGAACGGCCTCTTCCTCAGCCTCGGTGCTAAGTACCTGCACGAATTTAGCAGTTACAACGACTTCTTCCTTACTCCCGAAGTCGGCTACTGCTTCTTCCTCAACCGCAACGTCACACTGGAACCCAGCATCTACTACAACATGTCGCTCACCGACTTCGGTAACAAGAGTCGATTTGGCTTGAAAGTCGGCTTCGGATTCTTCTTCTAAACCACATTAACCACACTCAGCCTCATGTTATCAGTAACTGAACTTAACGACCGACTTATAGACCTCGCCTTTGCCGAAGACATCGGCGACGGCGACCACACCACCCTCTGCTGCATCCCAGCCGACAAGGAGGGCGAAAGCCTACTGCTCATCAAGGAAGAAGGCATCTTTGCCGGTGTGGAGATAGCCAAGCAAGTGTTCCACCGCTTCGACCCCACCATGCAGGTAGAGGTCTTCATCCAGGACGGAGCACACGTGAAGCCCGGCGACATTGTGATGTCCGTCAAGGGCAAAGAACAGTCGCTCCTGCAAACCGAGCGTCTCATGCTCAACATACTGCAACGTATGTCGGGCATCGCCACGATGACACACCGATACCAACAGGCACTCATCGATGCAGGAACCAAGACCCGCGTGCTCGACACCCGAAAGACCACGCCCGGAATGAGAATGCTGGAGAAAGAAGCCGTGAAGATTGGCGGCGGCATGAACCATCGCATCGGCCTCTTCGACATGATTCTGCTCAAAGACAACCACATCGACTTCTGCGGCGGAGTGCACAACGCCATCAGCCGCGCCAAGCAATACTGCAAGGACAAAGGCAAGGACCTGAAGATAGAATGTGAAGTGCGCAACTGGAAAGAACTCGAAGAAGCCCTGGCAGAGGGTTGCGACCGCATCATGTTCGACAATTTCACGCCCGAAGACACAGCCCGCGCCGTGCAGCTCGTGGCTGGCCGCGCCGAGACTGAATCCTCAGGCGGCATTACCTACGACACCATGATTCCCTACGCCAAGGCTGGCGTTGACTTCATCTCTTTCGGCGCACTCACCCACTCCGTCAAGGGACTCGATATGTCGTTCAAAGCCAAAGGCAGCGACAAACTCATCATCAAAAAATGACCCTTTGGGACAACATCCATGGCAGCAGAGAGCGGCGCACCATCCTACTGCTCTCTGCTGTTGTGCTCTTTCTTCTGGGCTACATACTTGTTTCCCGTGAGAAAGAAAACCATTCAGAACCTCAGGGCACCACAGTCCCGCAGACCCAGGGCCACACGGCTACCAACACGGATTACCAACAGAAACGAGCCGAGCGCATTCGCCGCCAGGAAGAGCACTACCGTCTGCAAGCCGAATACTACGACCAGAAAGACCGCTTCTACCGACAGGAAATCAGGCACTACAAGGCTCTCAACGCAAAGCGAACCCACATCCAGCCTGAAGCACCTCAGACGGACAGCGAGGAAACCAGTTTCATCGGCAAGTTCGCCACGCAAACGACCATCGATGCCAACACTGCCGACTCCATCACACTGCGGCGCATCCCCGGCATTGGCAGGGCAATATCGAGCAGCATACTGCGCTACCGTCAGCTACTGGGCGGTTTCTACAGCCTGCAGCAACTCATGGAGTGCAAGTTCTTCACAGCCGACCTGCTCCCCTGGTTCACGCTCGATTCAGTGCCACAACTAAAGAAAATCCGCCTCAATGCAAGCTCCTTCTACCAGCTCGTCCGTCATCCCTACATCAGCAAGCCGCAGACCCAAGACCTGCTCGAATACATCCGCATCTACGGACCCATCCAGGACTCCACCCAACTCAGCACCACGGGCATCTTCACCACAGCCGAACTGCAACGGCTCATGCCCTACCTCGACTTTGAATAACCATAAAACAACAATAACAATGAAAAGACTCATCACATTAATTATTATTCTTTCAGCACTGTCCATGATGCCATCCTCCGCCTGCACCAATCTCATCGTGGGCAAAGAAGCCTCAGGCGGCAAGTCCGTCTTTATCACCTACTCCGCCGACAACTACGGCACCTTCGGCAGCATGTACTTCCACCGGGGCGGCAAACACGCCAAAGGCGAAATGCGCAAAATCTACGACGGCGACACCAACCGTCACTGGGGCGAAATCCCACAAGCAGACTCGACCTACCGCGTCATTGGGCAGATGAACGAACACCAGGTCACTGTCTGCGAAACCACATTCGGCGGACGCGAGGAACTCTGCGACACCACCGGCATCATCGACTACACCTCCCTCATGCAACTGGCACTGGAGCGAGCCACCACAGCCCGCGAAGCCATCAAGATTATGACCGACCTCGTAGCAGAGTACGGCTACAACTCCGAGGGTGAATCCTTCTCCATCGGCGACAAAAACGAAGTTTGGATCATGGAGATGATAGGCAAAGGCCCTGGTGTAAAGGGAGCCAATTGGGTAGCAGTCCGCATTCCCGACGACTGCATTTGCGCCCACGCCAACCAAAGCCGCATCACACGTTTTAACTTGAAAGACAAGAAGAACGTGCTCTACTCCAAGGACATCATCAAGTTTGCCCGCGCAAAAGGCTACTTCACAGGCAAGAATGATGCAGACTTCTCCTTCCGCGATGCCTTTGCCCCCAGCGATTTCAGTGCCACCCGCTACTGCGAAGCCCGTGTCTGGAGCCTCTTCAACCGTTTCTACAGCGGCATGGCCCCCTACACCGACTACGCCTTTGGCCTTGTGCCCATCACCGACCCCACAGCCCGCTACACCGAAATGCCGCTCTACGTCAAGCCCGACAAGCCCGTCACCCTCGAAAAAGTCATTGCCGCCATGCGCGACCACTACGAAGACACACCCCTCGACTTCCGCGACCAGCCCGGTGCTGGACCCTACCAGATGCCCTACCTGCCAACACCGCTCTCCTGGGAACTCGACGGACAGAAATACTTCAACGAGCGACCCGTCTCCACCCAGCAAGCCAGCTTCTGCGTCGTATGCCAAATGCGCAGCAACCTGCCCGACGCCATCGGCGGCATCGTCTGGTTCACCAACGACGACCCCAACATGGCCCCCTTCACCCCAGTCTATTGCGGCAGCAACGAAGTGCCCATCTGCTACCGCCGCATTCCCGGCAAGCAGGACGACCTCCACTACAGCATGAAGAGCGCCTTCTGGCTGCAAAACACCGTCAGCAACTACGTCTATCCCTACTACAGCAAAATATTCCCCGACCTCCAGCAAGTGCGCGACTCCTTTGAGGTCGCGACCATCAAGGAGAAAAAGATGATAGAAGACATAGCCATGGGAGCCCAGAAGACCCACCCCGACAAATACACCAAGGTCCTCACCGACTACTCCAAGCAGCAAGCCGACCGCATGATGAAACGCTGGCAACAGCTCTTCGACTTCCTCATGGTCAAGCACATCGACATGGCCGTCCGTCCACAGAACCCCGACGGCACCTTCAAGAAGAATCCCTACGGCCTCTCTGCACCCGTCCTGCGTCCCGGCTATCCCGAATCCTACCGCCGCCGCATCGTCAAGGAGACGAGAGACAGATACAGGATGAAGTAGGGGCTGTAATATCATTATTCCTATAGGCATAGAATAAGCCTTACAAATATAATATAAAGAGGTTGTGTCAAAAGTAACAGACACGACCTCTTGTTTGACTGACATTTCTTTTCGTAAGCAGCTTATTCTTTCTCCCAAATTGTAATACTTTTGCGAAGGGCAACACGTCCATATTTTGCCATTTGCTGACTGCTATTGCCTTTCTGTTGCCTTAACGTATATATTTTGACAGGTTTGAAACCAGTCTGTTCTGCAATATTTGTACTAAGATAATCGACAGGTATCACTTCTCCTGCATATCGCACATTATCATTAACAAAGGCCACATGTGCCCCTGGTTTGCAGACTCGGAATAATTCTGAATACAAAAAGGCTAATTCCATAAAGTAGCCTTCCACCATGCGTAAGACACCCTTATTGTTAATTTCGCCATTCGCATTTCTTGCCCGTAATGCTCCTTTAATTTCATTAAGAACTTTATTGTCTGTAACAATTGAGAGAACCTTCTCGCAATCGTCCTGCCTACCTATATCTACATAATGCCTTTTCAGCATTTCAATCTTTGTCTTGCTTTCAACTGTACAAGACAGAAGTTTTTGACGAAGTTGCTTGACTTGGTTGTCATCCACACCTAAATAAGCTAATTCCAGACCATAAGTTCGAGTGTAATCATAACGATTGCAGTATGGAGGTGAAGTTATAACACCAGATATAGTATTATCATGAACTTTTGCTATCTCAAACAACACGCTGCCCTCTGTATATTTGCATGTAGCATTGAAGGCAGAGTCTTTACTTTGAAGAAATATAACGTCCTCTACCATTTGGGCGAATTCTAAAGTAAGTGCCTCCTTCAATGTGGGCAATACCCCCTTGTCGTTTTTATTGACAAAAGGCTTTTTTCCAGCTTCTACCCGCAATCTATTTATTTCAATAATCTTTGGGCATCTATGGTCCCACCCCAGATATTGTCCTGACTTAATAGTGTAACTGATTTTCTCAAGAGAATTTAAGATACACAATTTCACCAAATTCTTTGCAATGTCAGAATATTGAGATTCTGCAAAGTATTCCGTATAATAAGCTATAGCTCTGCTTTCTGTCTCAGGATAGGCTCCACTTGTTATCGACAAAAACGGGGTGCATTTTGTATAATTATCGGGGATTTCCAAGGTTTTAATGTCTTCCAAAACTTGCTGAAGTTCAATGATGCTATAATTATATACTGATGTTTTCGCAAGAATGGACAGTTTAGACATAGGTAAGACATCATAGCCTATGCTATTGATGCCCCTCAAAGCACAAACTAAAGCTGTTGTGCCAGATCCCATAAAGGGATCCATCACTAAATCGCCCTCTCCCACCTCAAACTCGTCCAGCAGCATCTTTACCAACTGCGACGAGAATCCTTCTTTATATTTTAGCCATCTGTGTAAACAGTCCTTTTTACTTAACTGATAACTTACACTCTGCCGATTAAACTTGTCTGTTATTTCTGTTATCGGCCAATATTTTTCTTCCAGCTTGATGCGTTCTTCGTCAGAATAAAAATTGTTAGCAGAAAAACTATTGAGTTTCCATTCTTCAGCCTTTATAGTATCTATCCATTCCGCATCAGGAAATAAAATAAAAGAGTTATTTATTATAGTCTTACCAGCCATTCACAATAATTGGTTAGATGTTCATTATACGTCAAGTTTGCGGCATTTGATAGTATGCCATTCTCCAGCTGTTCAAATATCTCTCCGGCCATATTCTTTTCAATAGCCGCACCTACAAATGATGTCTTTAATTTGTAATCCCTAAAGGCTGTTCTTATTCTTGTTAACGAGGTATTAGCTGTTTTCCAATGTTCATCTGCCCCTGCTGGGTCAATGCCTCCCTTCAGTTCTCCAAACATTACAGCCTTTTCATCACAGATGACAATCTTTCCAGCATCATAGCTACTGGGAGTTCCTTGATATAAGCATATATCTACGTTCTTTTGAACCAATGGGATTATGGCATTAAAAAACAAAACACGATTCTTTTCTCCTACACTCCAACTAATAGCACATATTTCATCGACCATAGAAAAAGCATCTTCGTAAGACACACTTGTCCATCTGTTGGCTGCCTTATTTTGTTTTTGAAGGATACAATACTTTTTCTGTTGAAGAGACAATACAGACAAGAGTTTTCTCTTCAATTTCATTTCTGCAATTGTACCTGTCAGGTTCCGCATAGAACCACCTAATGAATCGCCACGAATAAGCAGGTAGCGATACACTAATTCATCCACAAATCCGTTTCCTGCTGGTACTAAAAATTCTTCAATCATCTTCTTAATAGCATCCATTTTGTCGGTGTCACTGAAATATTTCAATGATTTGTCGGATAATCCTGATGCTGTAAGCACTCCCTGACGGATATTTGTCATTGTCAACAAATCCCAAGGACTTTTAGCTTTAGAAGCACACGCCTTTAAGGTTTTGGCATCTTCTATATATGGCAATGCCTTTCTGTTCTTTTCTAACGCTGCCTCAATAAACCCCGCTCTCGTTTGTTCACGGGTTGTGATTAAATCATCAGCACTGCTGATGCAGCCATTATGTATAGCCATATTACATTTTCTTATTACTTATCTAAGTGCAAAGTTACTGAAATTTCAGCATTCATTGATAAAAGAAACAAACTTTAACGGCTTAAAAGCGACTATACGCATTCCTGAAACAGCTAATTCCGTGAAATTCTAATAAAACGACCCACCGTGGCGTTAATCAAATCTAAATTTCTAAAGTTTTAGAAAACATAGCTTGCATTTTCTAATAGTTTAGAATAACTTTGCGGCGAACTTTGTTACACATCCCTAAAAACTGTCACAATGAAAGAACAAAAGCAAATCACGAAAGCCGAAATGCTCATCATGGACGCACTATGGAGTTTGTCGGCACAGGGCGTAGGTTCGGCAGACATCATGCAAGCACTGCCCGACCCGAAACCTGCCATCACGACCCTGCTGACACACCTGAAAATCCTTACAGAGAAAGGCTTTGTCGAGACAGAAAAGCACGGAAAGCTGCTCAGTTTCAAACCCCTCATCTCACGTGAAGCCTACACGCGCCGATTCATGAAGGACGTGAAGAACACGTTCTTCGGCGGCTCCCCGCTCTCGCTCCTTTCCTTCTTCGTCCACGAAGAAAAGCTCACCAACGAGCAGCTGGACGAACTGGAAGAAATCATTCGTCGGAAAAAACAACTCTAACCAAAACCACCCCACCATGTACACATTAGAATACGGGTTATACCCCATTGCCAGCATCCTGCTATGCGGCTGTCTTTATGCCATCTACCGTCATGCCTTGCAGCTGAAATGCACCGCTCGCATGGCACAAATGTTTATCCTCGCCTCCCTCTTGGCTACCACGGCTTGCACCCTGCTGAGCGTTGTCAAGCTGAAAGAACCTTACGCGCAAGAGGAACACGGCAGTGGTAAGCTCAATGCTCCAGCCCCGACCGTGAAGAAATACTTTACCCTTGCAGCCATCCACAACGATGCCCCGCTCCTGGTCGTACAGCCCGAACTGCCCGACCACAAGCTGATGAATCCCGAAGCCAAGCACCACATCGTTGTAAATGCTCAATATCCCTTCCTCTCCTTTATTCTCAGCAATATGCATTCCCTGCTGGGTAGCATCTACTGGGGTGGCATGGCTATCGCGCTGAGCTACTTCCTCGCGCAGATTGGCTATCTTCTGCTTTTGCGTCGAAACTTACGCCCCACACGGCAGCGGAACGGAGCCACCATCTATGAAACAAGCCGCATCCGCCAGCCTTTCTCCTTTGGCCACAACATCTTCCTACCCAGCACGTTGACGGCCACCGTGCGCCATCATGTGTTGACACACGAACTGGCACACGTAGGCCACCGCCACTCCCTTTGGCTCTGCCTGCTGGCCAGTCTTGTCTGCCTCAGCTGGTTCAATCCTTTCGCCTGGCTGTTGTTCTTTGAAATGCAGCTGATGCAGGAACTCGAAGTCGATGCAGACGTGCTCCAGACGGGCATAGACCGTCAGCAATATCAGCAGAGCCTCGTCATGCTCGGCACGGTGGCGGGTGGATGGCTCCTGACGAAGCACGCCTTCCTGGGGCATCCCCTGAAGAAGCGCCTGCTCTTCATGAACTCACAGCTCACGGTAACCCATGCCCGCCTCCACCTGCTTACGGCCTCCGCTGCTGCTTGCCTCGTGTGCTCGGTGTTTGTGATTGCATCTTGCAATGTGAACAAAAAGGACAAGCAACACCCCTTGCAGGGATGCTGGAAGCTGGAAAGCAGCAACCAATCTGACCAGCACAATGCCAACATCCCCAGCGCCATACAGTATAAATTCTTCGGCGATTATGGCGAACTGAATTTCATTTCAGAAAGCTTCGACGGACAGAACTGTCACGATTTTGAAATGTACGGCATTGGCCACGAAATGCGTGGCGATACTCTGTTCAACAGCCGTGAAGAACCCATCGAATACCAACTCACGGACAGCCGCCACCTTGTTTGGCACTGGACAGTGAAAGAGCCCTACTTCCCCTACCCCGAAGGCACCCAACTCACCGAGCATTGGCAACGGGCCGAACCTGCACCCCGACTCATCAGCCTCTTCCGTGCCATCGACCAAATAGACAGCCCCACCGCCACACCAACCCACAAGCTCATGGGCACATGGCATCTTGACTCACTGAAGATTCAAGGCGACATCAACACAGACTGGGACAACACCCTGCCTTGGGAGAATGTTGGCCTTATCAACCCCGCCTTCCTCTTCTTCACCGACTCGCTCTACATGTACCTGGACTACATTGAAAACCCTGGCAACAAACTGCAGAACTTCTATGCAGCCGGCCACTGCGGAACCTACAGCCAGCCCACCGACACCACCATCCAACTGACCAACGGACTCTACAGGTGTCAGCCCACACCCGACACCGACCACCTTGCGCTGGAACTGAATCCCAGCTTGAATCCCACCGACAGATACTGCGGACTCATCTTCTACTACAGCCGCGCCACACTGCCCGACCTGCTCCGTGGCCTCTTCCGTCCCGCCCTGACCGAAGTCCCCAACTGAACAGTCTGCCTACCATCATCACCTGAACAAGAACCCACATTCTCCCCTGAAAGCTTTAAAAATCAAAACAACAATTAGTTAAGACAAGCGCGCACCCCTATCATACGCCGTGAGGCATGTGATAGGGTTTTCTTTTCCTTTCATTCCAAAAACCTAATGACAAGAAGAAAAATCATTCCCTCTTAAAACAAAAGTTGACGCAACGGCGTTGTTTGTAAAAACATCGCTCATTGTTTTTAAAAACAACGCCGTTGTTTACAAAAACAACGGCGTTGCGTCAACTTTCCTTTGCACACCCATCCATTTCCCTTCTCCATCCCTTGTTTTTTGGACAGAACCACCCTCCTTCTTGCATCGAATTGCCACCCTGCATAGACTGCATTCTGCCCAGCCCAATACTGCATTATCAGCTTGCTGAAGTCCCTACATTATTATATATAGAAACCACCCCGAAGCCAGGATTGCTTCGGGGTGGTTTCTATCTGGGTGTTCGGGTGGTTTATTCGCCGAGGTATTTTTCTATGAGCAGGGCGATGTCTTCGACGGTGAGCTGGCCGTCGCCGTCGAGGTCGATGCCTGTGGGGGCTTCGGGGGTGAGGTAGGCATCGATGAGGGTGGTGATGTCGATCAGGTCGAAGTTGCCGTCACCGTTGATGTCGTAATTGGGTGTTTCCTCCTCGCGGGTTTGCTTATAGGTTTCGCCCAGGGCAAGCAGGTTGTCGGCGTATGTGGTGATGAGCTTGGCGGAAGTCAGCTCGGTGTCGGCACGATGGGAGAACTCGTGTTCGGCAGCACGGATGGCGGCGGCGTAGTCTGCGTAGGCAGCCACGGTGACGCTGTCTTTGTATTCGTCCAGCATGTCGTGGGCTTGCTGAATGGCCTTAGCCAGTTCGACGTAGGCTGGGTCGATGAGCAAGCTGGGATAGGCGCGGAAAGTCTTGGTCAGTTTCTCATCGTAGAAATAGCCACCGAGGGCTTCGACGGGAGTGCCTTCGGCTGCGGGCACGAAGTATTGCTTCTCTTCGGAGTTGAGCAGTTGTGCCTTGGCGGGTGTGACGGTAGCCGTGTAGGTGCCCACGATGGCGGGGTCGACGTTGGTCTGCGGAGCAGCAAGTACGGGTGTGCTCCTGGCTCCAGAAAGGGAGATGAGTTCTGTGTTGCCAAGCGATGAAGTCATAATGAGGTAAGTCTGACCTGCGTCGAGTGTGTCGAGGTCGGTGACAGACTTCGTGGTGAGGCCCGTGGTTTTGTGTGAATCAATGCGGCGGGCAATGATTCCGTCGGGCACATAGGCACGGAAGGGCACGGTGACGAGGTGCCAGCGGGCTGTCTCGGTGCCGAGGTCGAGTGTGGCGTTCCACGCAGAAAAGTCGGACAGGGGGCGGAAGTCGTAGCCAACCGTGAGGCGGAGAACGGGACAGGCGTTGTTGCTGAGGACATTGGCTGTGGTGTAGCTGCGTCCTTCAGGTGCATAAACCAAGGCATTGGGACACGGAAGGACGGCGGGGTCGAAGTTGTCGGTGAAGGATTCCACGCTGGTGAGGTCGTAGTTCTGTGCCGTCTTGTTGGTTGTGCGCTTCACAATGGTCTCAAAGGTTGACTTGTCCCAGTGGCCGTTGAAGACAAGAAGTCCGTCGGAGAGTTTGGCGGTGAGGTCGCTGCTGCCTGTCACCACGAAGTAGGCACGCTCTGTGGCCGTGGGTGAAATGTCGAGCGTGTCTTTAGAGACCAACGTGCTCCACTGATTGCAGATTTCGGCGCAGTACAGTTTGCCTGCCTCGATGGGACAACTGCTGGTGCTGGAGACGCTGAAGGTGATGGGGGTGTTCTGGTGGGCTGGCAGCAGGATGCCCGTGGCACTCTTGGTGCCGTTGAGTGTCCAGGCGGCGGCGGCTTCGTCATAGACGTAGATGTTCAGTCGGCCTGTGCCCTCGTAGTCAATGTTTCCAGCGTTATAGACGTAGGCTGTGACGGAGGCTTTGTCGCTATAGAACTTCTGGTACAGAATGTCGTCGTGCACCTCGCTGTCGGCAGAGCCGTTGGCCTTGATGTCTGTGAAGACGAGTTGGGCCGTTGCCAGTTCTGGCTGGACTTCTATCTGCTGCAAGATGTTGAGGTTTTCGTCGGTCAGTGTGATGTACCATGTCTTGGTGCTGGTGGGCTTGCAGGTGAGGCGCAATGTGGCCGAAGTGCCTGTGGGGATGATGGTCTCGGTGTCGGACGACTTTGCGTCCTTCAGGGCTGTGGGCTTCGTCTTGCTGGTGGCGGCAAAGAGGTAGAAGCCGCTCTGGGGCAATGTGGAATTGTTCTGCACGGTCACTTCAAATTCGTTAGTGCGCTGTGCATAAACGGTACCTGCGGGCTTGAGGCTTACGTCCATGTTCCAGTGGGCGGGAATGGCACCTATGAGTGCCGACTGATAGTCCTTGAAGCCGTTCATGCCTGTGGAGGTGTCCACCGTGTAGTAGCCGTCGGACTGTCCGCCCCAGCCAAAGTTGAACCAGAAGAGGTCCTTGGTCTTCTGGTAGCCATGAACCACGACGGCGTGTCCGCCCTGGTCGGGGTGTTGCCCCGTGTACATGACGGGGCGGCCAGCAAGGAGTTCGTTGTAGAGCAGTTGCACCCAGGCTTCCTGTCCGTAGGAGGAGCGGTAGTGCACTGTGCCGCCCTTCATGCCATAGTAGGCACTGAAGGTGTAGGGAATTTTCTCGATGTTGCCCGATGTGCTGCTGCCGTATGTGAGCCATGTGGCAGCACCTGTGGCAAAGACAAATTCGGCCACGGCTTCACGCGAAGCGGCTGACTCGCCACTGCCATAGCTGTCCTTCATCAGGTCCCAATGCAGTTCGGTGCCTTGGGGTACACTCTCTGTGACGGGTGCATCGCCGTAGCCGTAGGTAGGAGTGGTGGCCTGGAGTGTGGCGGGCAGGTCTTTGCGCCAATAGTAGAGCACCTGGCTGGCAGCCGTGGCTACGCATCCTGTGACGGCTCGGTTCTGGGTGCCAGTGAGGTATGGACACCTGTCGTTGTAGGGGCTGCTCTGGTGCCAATGGCTCGTCATGAGGGGAGAAATGTTCACGCGGTCGGCTGCAGCACGGCGTTGCTTGGCTTCGGACTGTTTCGGCTGGTTGGTGCCCGTGAGCTGTGCTTCCTCTACAGCTTGAGTCCAGGCGTTGAACATGTCCTGCAGTCCTTCGGGGATGTTGTTCTCGTCGAAGTCGCCCTGTTCGGTGTAGCCCAGGATGTCGGGCATACAGTCGTCGCCAGCCACGATGATATAGCCCCGCCCTGCCCCACGGCTGTAGATGTAGAAAGGAGCTGTAGCTGCCACGGCGGGACTGAGCTTGCGGGCTTTGGTCTCAGTGCGTTGTGCTTTCTTTACCAATGTCAGGTTGTCTTGACCCAAGAAGTCTGCGGCCAACAGCCTTGCTGCATCGGCATCCACAGGGTCGGCACTGGCATTCACTGCTGCCAGCGCAAAGGTCAGTAAGGATAGTAGTTTTTTCATTTATAATTGTGAATGAGGAATTAGGAATTAGGAATTGATACTCTAAGGAATGAGGAATTAGGAATGAGGAATTAGGAATTGATACTCTAAGGAAAGAGGAATTAGGAATGAGGAATTGATACTCCAATTGTGAATTGTTAATTGTGAATTGTTAATTGTGAATTATGCATTATGAATCAATCATCGTCCAGCTTGAGCACAGCGAGGAAGGCTTTCTGTGGCACAGACACATTGCCAATCTGCTTCATGCGCTTCTTGCCCCGCTTCTGTTTCTCCAGCAACTTGCGCTTGCGGCTTACGTCGCCACCATAACACTTGGCCAGCACATCTTTGCGTACCTGCTTCACCGTTTCGCGGGCCACAATCTTGCCGCCAATGGCTGCTTGGATGGCGATGTCGAACTGCTGACGAGGCAGCAAGTCCTTCAGTCGCTCACACATGCGGCGACCCAGCGTGACAGCGTTGTCAACATGGGTCAGCGTGGAGAGCGCATCGACCGATTCGCCGTTGAGCAGGATGTCGAGCTTCACCAACTTTGAGGGACGGAAACCTGCGGGATGGTAGTCGAAGCTGGCATAGCCACGGCTCACGCTCTTCAGCTTGTCGTAGAAGTCAATCACGATTTCGCCCAGCGGCATGAGGTACTCTATCTCCACACGATTGCCCGCAATGAAGTCCTGCTTCACCAGTTCGGCCCGCTTGCCCAGACAGAGCGTCATGATGGGGCCGATGTAGTTGGCCGTCGTGATGACCGTGGCGCGGATGTAGGGTTCTTCCACGTGTTCAATGAGTGTGGGGTCGGGCATACCCGACGGGTTGTGCACCTCTTCTGCATTGCCATGCTTGTCGTACACCATGTAGGACACGTTGGGCACGGTCGTGATGACATCCATGTTGAACTCGCGGTCGAGCCGCTCCTGCACAATCTCCATGTGGAGCAGTCCCAGAAATCCGCAACGGAAACCGAAGCCCAGCGCAGCCGATGACTCGTGCTGGAATGTGAGCGAAGCATCGTTCAGCTGCAACTTCTCCAGGCTGGTGCGCAGGTTCTCGTAGTCTTCCGTCTCGATGGGATAGATACCCGCAAAGACCATGGGCTTCACTTCCTGGAATCCCTGTATGGCTTGGTCTGTGGGGTTGGCCACGGTGGTGATGGTGTCGCCCACCTTCACTTCCACCGCATTCTTGATGCCCGTCACGATGTAACCCACATCGCCCGTGCGCAGTTCCTTCTTGGGCACCATGTCCATCTTGAGCGTGCCAATCTCTTCGGCCAGGTATTCCTTCTTGGTATTGATGAAGCGCACTTTTTCGCCGGGACGCATCACGCCGTTGATAATCTTGAAGTAGGCAATGATGCCACGATAGCTGTTGAACACAGAGTCGAAAATCAAGGCTTGCAACGGAGCCTCTTCGTCACCCACGGGGTGCGGAATGCGCTCCACGACGGCTCGCAGAATGTCGTCCACACCCTCGCCCGTCTTGCCCGAAGCATAGATAATGTCATCGGGGTCGCAGCCGATGAGATCCACAATCTCGTCGGCCACCTCTTCGGGCATGGCGTTGGGCATATCAATCTTGTTGATGACAGGGATGATTTCCAGGTCGTGGTCGATGGCCATATAGAGGTTGCTGATGGTCTGTGCCTGCACACCCTGTGTGGCATCTACCACCAGCAGGGCACCCTCGCACGCCGCAATGCTTCGGCTCACTTCGTAAGAGAAGTCCACGTGTCCTGGCGTGTCAATCAGGTTCAGCACATAGCGGCCAGCGGCCAGTCCTTCCTTGCAGGGAGCACCATAGTCATACTCCATCTGGATGGCGTGGCTCTTGATGGTGATACCACGCTCCTGCTCCAGGTCCATGTCATCCAACATCTGCCCCTGCGTAATCTGAATCGTCTTCGTCCGTTCCAGCAAACGGTCGGCCAACGTGGATTTCCCGTTGTCAATATGTGCAATAATACAAAAATTACGGATATTCTTCATGCTATAACAATCAGATTTCGGGCCCAAAGATACGGCTTTTTTTAGTTATAAGTTAAAAGTTAAAAGTTAAAATCCCGTGCGGAGTGCTTTTTTAGTGAAAAAGTTAAA
>JAFTEV010000005.1 GCA_017453465.1 Bacteroidaceae bacterium
CTGCACATCGTATCGAATTGTGTGGCGAATCTATGAGAACAAGAAAGAAGTAAAGAGAGTTTGATAACGGTCAAAACTGACCCCTCTAAAATGACGATTTTGGTCTGCTAAATACAATCCCTGTTTTAGCGGACCACTTTTCTGTTTTCAGGGGGCCGCTTTCACAAAATTCTCCATGATACTCAGCTGTGCAACAGAAGGAGCTACCATCTACTACACACTTGATGGGTCTTGCCCTTGCGATGAAGCAACTCGTCATCGCTATGATGGTCCTATCACCATTGCTTCCGATGTGGTTGTGAAAGTCATAGCCGTAAAAGAAGGAATGGAAGATAGTGACATTGCCACTTTTGCCTATATAATGAATAGCATCAACGGTGTATTTGCAGACAACAGTATCCGTATTGACAGTAAAGACCGAGCTATTTGGGTCACAGGTGCCGAAGGTGCAAGTTGCCAAATCTATGACCTCCATGGCCGAATCGCAGCAGGTCGCAAACGGCTGACAAATCGGTCGAAATTCAAGATGAAGTCTGCTGGTATTTATTTGCTTCAAATTACTCTTCCTAATGGTCAATCCATTGTTGATAGAGTGTTTGTGAAATAGCCAAAATTACAACAACTTTGAAAATTTTACTTCCCCCTGAAAAGCGTTGAATAAAAGAACGAGCTTTTCAAGGGGGAGTCAGTTGTTCAGCAACGAAAGAACGATTAGGAACACCTTTTATCCGTTCATGGAAATCAGGAATTCTTCGTTGTTCTTGGTCTTCTCGATGTAGTTCATAACGATGTCCATGGCTTCAAGCGGTGTCATGTCGGCAATGTGCTTGCGGAGCACCCACATGCGGTTGAGGGTGGTCTGGTCTTGCAGCAGGTCGTCACGGCGTGTGGACGAGGCGACGAGGTTGACGGCTGGGAAGACGCGCTTATTGGCCAGCTGGCGGTCAAGCTGAAGTTCCATGTTGCCTGTACCCTTGAATTCCTCGAAGATGACTTCATCCATCTTGCTGCCAGTGTCGATGAGGGCTGTGGCAATGATGGTGAGCGAACCGCCTCCTTCGATGTTGCGAGCTGCGCCGAAGAAGCGTTTGGGCTTGTGGAGCGCGTTGGCATCCACACCGCCTGAGAGGACTTTGCCGCTGGCTGGGCTTACGGTGTTGTAGGCACGAGCGAGACGAGTGATGGAGTCGAGGAAGATGACAACGTCGTGGCCACATTCCACCATGCGCTTGGCTTTCTCCAGCACAATGCCGGCAATCTTGACGTGGTTTTCAGCTGGAGCATCGAAGGTGGAGGCAATGACTTCTGCATTGACGGTACGGGCCATGTCGGTGACTTCTTCGGGTCGCTCGTCAATGAGGAGCATCATGAGGTAGGCTTCGGGGTGGTTGGCTGCAATGCTGTTGGCAATGTCTTTCATCAGAAGTGTCTTACCCGTCTTGGGCTGGGCAACGATGAGTGCACGCTGGCCTTTGCCGATGGGCGAGAAGAGATCCACAATGCGTGACGATTTGCTATCGTCGTGACCCTTGCAAAGCTGGAATTTCTGGTCGGGGAAGAGAGGGGTGAGGAACTCAAAGGCGATGCGTCCATGCACTTGCTGGGGGTCGCAGCCGTTAATCTTCACGACATCGACAAGAGGGAAGAATTTTTCGCCTGTGCGGGGCGGACGGACATAACCTTCAACTACATCGCCCTGCTTAAGTCCCCAGTGCTTGATTTGCTGAAGGTTGACATAGACATCGTCGGGCGATGGAAGGTAGTTGTAGTCGCTGCTGCGGAGGAATCCGTAGTTGTCGATGATTTCCAGCACGCCTGTAACCTCAATGATGTTGTCAAAGTTGTAAGGGACTGGGGATGTTGGTATCTGAGGCTTTGCAGCTTTGGGAGACGGGGCTTGCACAACGGCAGATTTTGAGGCTTGTGGAAGCATGGAAAGAGTGTCGCCATGCTCAAAGAAGTCCATTGGGTTGTAGTCATCCTCAATCTGGGGGATGTCGCGAATAATGACAAAGTCGGTGTCTTCGGCAGGTATCTCGGTGGATCCTCGGCTGATGATGGTTTCTTCGTGTTCGGCTTCGGGAATGTAGGTAGCTTCGGGTACGGCTTCGCTGATAGCATCGCTTTTTTCTTCGACTGACGGCTGATTCTCTGCGGTTTCCTCAGCCTCCTTCTTCTTGCGTCCGCGCTTTTTGGGGGCGGGAGAATCGCTCACGGGCTGTGCGGGCGTTTCGGCAGATTCCTCCACGGTGGTTGCAGTTTCTTCTTTCTTCTTGCGTCCACGTTTCTTGGGAGCTGGAGCTGGAGCTTCTGCAGGTTTCTTTCCTTCCTCTTCCTGAGTTGACGGAAGGGTAGCTTCGCTCGTCGGCAGCTCCCCTGCTGGGGTGAGCATGTCTTTTTCCTCCTGCGAGAGGGAGCCAAAGAGGGTGTCGTCGAGCGTAACCTGCATTTTCTTATCTATCTTCTTGGTTTTGTCTTGCGATGCAGAATAGACGCGGTCCACATTCTTGACGCTGACACGTGTGCGCTTGCGGCTTGGCTTCTCGGTGGCAGCAGCCTGCGACAAGGCTTCGGCCTGTTCGTCGAGCACGTGGAAGATGAGTGTGCTCTTGTCGAGTTTGTCGGCATGGGGTACGCCCAGTTCGGTGGCGATAGCCTGTAGCTCGGTCAGCTCTTTGCTGTTGAGTTGTTCTAAATTGTACATAAAGTTTTTTATGTGTAAATACTATGTAGTATGACCGCTGTGGGGGTCATGCCTGAATTATTCCTTAATATAATAACACTAATAAAAGAAATGGGGTTGGAATTCTGAGGTTATCGTTTTTAAGCTAAAATCACAAGTCTTCACCTCAGAAAATCGGGTGCAAAGGTAAGAAAAAATTAGGAATGAAGAACGAAGAATGAAGAAAAATTTGAAGAGAAAGCGCATTTTGGTAGGCTTTTGCTATTCTTTTGCGCTTTCTGCTTCTTGTTTCTTACGTTTGGCTTCAGCTTTCTGCTGTTCCTTCAGCTGTTTGGCGGCGGCTTTTTCGGCTTTTCGCCGTTCTTTGGCTGCGGCTTTTTCTGCCTTACGCTGTGCTTTGAGGGCTTTGTCTTCGTCGGTCAGCTTGTGGAACTTCAGACTGGGCTTGACTTTCATCTTATGGATGGAGTCGGTATTGGTAAAGGTGAAGCTGCAAAGGCCGTCGATATGTTTGCCTTTCAACACGACATCGCCTTGGGCAATGGCACCATTGCTCTTGAGGGTAGCAGAGAGGTTCTTGATTTTTATTTTCTTGTAGTTGGCTTCCTGCACGTTGGCTGTGACGTTACCGATGGGAAGTTTGCCGCCCAGTCGCTTGCGCACGAGGGCTGTGCGGGGCTTGGAGTAGTCAAAGGTAAAGTCGGCAGTGCAGGCAATCTTGCCCAGTTGGGGCATGGAGGCAAGTTGACCGAGGCGGATAGAGTCGGTGTTAATGTGGCCCGTAAGGTATTTGGTGTCTTCGTTGAGGTTCAGCGTGAAGTGGAGGTTGCCAGGCCGAGTGTAGAGTGTGCCGTCGAAGGCTTCACGGTGCCAGAAGACGTGGAAGTTGCCCCGATAAGTGATGTTGCCAAGCGTATTGAGCTGGCTCATCAAGAATTTCTTCACGGGGAATTGGTTGATGATGCGCTGCACCACGTTGCCTTTGGCGCGCATGGGGTTGACGTGGAAGTTGACGGTAAGCGCACGTTTCTGGTTCAGTTTCTGAATGTCACCCACAGCGGCAATGGTCAGTTTATTGTCCGTGGTGTTGACACGAACATTGCGGAAACGCATGGTTTCAGCATCGCCACTGAGGTCAACACTCAGGGCGAGGGGAATACTGAACTGACCGAGCACAGGGGCAAAGGGATGAGCAATGTCCTTCAGCAAGGTTGTGCCCGTAATGGTCGATGTCTGGTAGGAGAGCTTTTCGCCGCTGGCAGCATGGGGCAAGTGTAGCTGGGCTTCGTCGAAGGTTAGCTTAGTGTTGGGCAGACAGATTTCCACCTGATGCAGATAAATGTCGGACTTCTTTACCGTGGCCGAAAGGGTGAGGCTCTGGAGGTCAAGCCCCGAAGCCTGGTCGAGGAAACTGGCCGATGTCAAAACGGCATGGATGGAGTCTTTGTCGAAGTGGTCGATGACGCAGTGCACATCGCCATGCACATCGAGGTGGCCTTCATCGAAGTAGCCCCGCTTGGGTTTCCCTGTGCGGCGGTGAGGCTTGTGGTTGTCGTTCTGATAGACAATCCCTTGGATGTCGATAGAGTGTTGCTTTCGCTTGTTGCGATAGTCAATGAGGGAGAGCTGCAGGTCGTGGTCGTAGGGCTTTTCCTTCGTCTGGTAATGAACCATTACACGGGAGAGACGGCAACGCTGCATTTCAAACGTGAATTTCCGGCCTTTCTTTTTCTTGCTCTTGAAGGCATCAATAACAAACTGGAAATTGGCTGGCGTATTGACGGAGTCCTTGTAGAGCTGGGCCCTCATGCCAGCCAGCTGCACGTGGTTAATCTTGATTTCGTTCTGAAGCAGGGAGCGCAGAGCCATGTTGACCGAGAGGGTGTCGAGCTGAAGCATGGGCCGTTGCTGCTGGTCTTCGATGTCAACGCCGTAGAGGTGAACAAACTGGTGGAACAGGCTGAAGGACACACTGTCGATGGCCACGTTGGTTTCCAGCTTTTCGGCCAGTGCAAGTGTGGCTTCCTTGAGCAGCCTGCGCTGGAAAGTCTGGCTGTGCACAACGACAAGGGCTGCCACCAGCAACAAGGCGACAAAGACAAGAATGCCCAGAAGAACCTTCAGGCTCCGAATCGTTATGTTCTTTACGTTCATGCTTTCTGTTGCCCCGATAGTGAGCGGTTGATTTCTTCAATGTAGTCAAGCAGTTCTTCCCTGCCCTGCCGAGTCTCGCTACTGGTCACGAAATGGGGTGGCAGTTCTTCCCACGCCTCTTTCAGGTGGTCCAGGTAGGCTGTGACGGCTGGCTTCCGCTTCATCAGCGGGAGTTTGTCGGCCTTGGTAAACACCAGTGCAATGGGCACAGCATTTTCGCCACAGAAGTTCAGGAAGTCGAGGTCTTTCTGCTGCGGCTCGTGGCGTATGTCGATAAGCACGAAGAGGCAGGTCAGCTGCTGGCGGTCAAGCACATAGTGGTCGATGAGGTTTCGCAGTTTGTCCATCTCTCGTTTGCCGCGCAGGGCAAAGCCATAGCCAGGCAAATCGACCAAGTACCACTGCTCGTTAATCAGGAAATGGTTGATGAGCATCGTCTTGCCCGGTGTGCTGGAAGTCATGGCCAACTTCGAGCGACCTGTCAGCATGTTGATGAGCGACGACTTCCCCACGTTGCTTCGCCCGATGAAGGCATACTCTGGCAGGGTGGTCTGTGGGCACATATCTGCCCTCGGACTCGAAACAATGAATTTAGCGGTATTGATGTTCACGGAATTTCAATATTAAAAGTTTAATAATTCACTCACACCCATTCACTCAACTCCAGCCAGCGCATTTCCTTTTCGTCCAGCTCGTCGTTGAGCAGGGGAAGCCGCTTGCTGAGGCGGGTGATTTCTTCCACATCGGTGGTGCCGCCACAAAGGGCAGCATTGATTTGTTCCTTTTCGGCTTCAAGGGCGGCAATGTCCTTCTCCAGTTGCTGATACTCTTGCTTTTCCTTGAAGGTCAGTTTTCTGGCTCTTATGGTGTTCCGCACTTTGTCGGCAGCCGGGGTTGGCTTCGCTGGGGTCTGCGGTTTGGTGGCACGTTCTTGCTCCGTCTGCCAGGCGCGATACTGGGTGTAGTTGCCGGGGAAGTCTTTTACTTGCCCATCGCCCTGGAAGACCAGCAAGTGGTCAACCACCTTGTCCATGAAGTAGCGGTCGTGACTGACAATGATAAGGCACCCCTTGAAGTTCCGCAAGTATTCCTCCAGGATTTGCAGCGTCACGATGTCAAGGTCATTGGTCGGCTCGTCGAGAATCAAGAAATTGGGCGACCGCATCAAGACGGTGCAGAGATACAACCGCCGACGTTCACCGCCACTCAACTTATATATATAGGAGAACTGCTCTTCGGGACTGAACAGGAAGTGTTGCAGAAACTGGCCAGCCGAGAGCTTCTGTCCGCCACCCAAATCGACGTATTCGGCAATGTCGCGCACCGCGTCAATCACCTTCTGGTCGTCGCGAAACTTCATGCCCTCCTGCGAGTAGTGACCAAAGCGCACCGTCTCGCCAATGTCGATGCGACCCTTGTCGTGGGGTTCCAGCCCCAAGAGCATCTTGACGAAGGTCGATTTGCCTGTGCCGTTGTTCCCCACAATGCCCATCTTCTCGTAGCGGCTGAAGATGTACTCAAAGTCTTGCAGAATCACCTTCTCGCCGAAAGCCTTGCACAGGCCGTGAACCTCAAAGATTTTGCTGCCGATGTAGGTGCCCTTCATTTCCAGCTTCACCCGTTCATCCTTCACGCGCTGCTTGGCTTGCTTCTCCAGTTCGTAGAACGACTCAATGCGGTAGCGAGCCTTCGACGAGCGTGCACAGGGCGTAGAGCGCATCCATTCCAACTCTGTGCGATACAGGTTGTTGGCACGTGCGATGTTGGCATTCATGTTGTCGATGCGCTCTTGCCGCTTCTCCAGGTAGTAGGCATAATTGCCACGGTAGGTGTAAAGCTGCTGGTTGTCCATCTCGATGATGGTCTGGCAGATGCGGTCCAGGAAGTAGCGGTCGTGGGTCACCATCAGCAGAGCCATCGTAGTGCGGCGAAGATAGTTCTCCAGCCACTCTATCATCTCCAGGTCAAGATGGTTCGTCGGTTCGTCTAAAATCAGCATGTCTGGCTCACGAGCCAACACACGAGCCAAGGCGATGCGCTTCACCTGTCCGCCAGAGAGTTCCGAGACGGGGCGACGAGCCTCATCCTCCGTAATCTTCATCTGCGTCAACAGCTGCTTGTAGCGCAGATTCGACAAGTCCATCGTGTCGCTCAGCGTGGGAGTCTGCTCCAGGTAGCCAATCTTCACACCGTTGCGAAGCACCATCCGCCCGCCGTCATCGCCTTCTTTACCGGCAATGATGGAGAGCAGCGTTGACTTGCCCGTGCCATTCTTGGCTATCAGCCCGATGTGTTCACGCTCGTTCACGGTGAAGCTGATGTTCTCAAACAGCACACGGTGGCCAATCCGCTTGGTCAGCCCCAGAACCTCCAGGTAGGGTGAATTTACCGCCATCCCTTATCGTCTTTACTAAAACCGCACATACGTCTCCACCCACACCTCGTTGTAGTGGCAGTCGGTAACGGCAGTCTTGTCGTTCACATAATTATATTGCAGCTGGAACATCAGGTTCTTGTGCAGCTGGAAGTTCGGAGCCACGGAGTACATCGAGCGCATCGACGACCAGCCAGCCTGGTCTCTGTAGGCATCATACTTCAGGTAAGTCTTCAGCCACGGCGTGCAGGGAATGCCCACCACGGCATACCAGCCATCGGCCTCTCCCGTTCCGCTCACCGTGCCGTCGGCATGGTCATAGTCGCTCACCTTGTGCCCCTGGCTGTGCACATACTCTGCACGTGCACTCCAGCCACGGTGCTCATACTTGGCACTCAGGCCCCAGCGGTTGCGGTCCACCGTCACACTCTGGCCCGTCGTGGCAGTCTTTCCCACAAAGTCGCCCGTCCAGCCGAAGAAGCCGATGAACAAGTCTTTCACGGGTTGCACCTGCAACGTGCCGATGATGTCCTTGCGTCCGTTCTGGTCGCCAGTGTTGATGCCCTGTCCGTTGAACACACCCACCTGATAATGAATCAGTCGATGCTTGTCCTGCCCCACAGGGAAGAGGTCGCCCTGCAACTGCACGCCTTGGTCGCGTCCGCCTGTGGCACCCACCTCGCCGTTGTAGTCGCCAATGCCGGCAAACTTGCGAACCACCTGCGAGTAGTCGCCCAGTCCCACGTCCCAAGGGTTGTAGGGATTTTCAAAGGTGAACGGACGCTTAAACTGTCCCACCTTCACCTTCAGCTCCTTCCAGCGTGCCCACTCCACGAAGAAGTCCTTCATGTGCGGACTGCTGCCGTTCACCTGCAACTGAAGGCGGTAATTAAAGTCCTTCAGTATCGTGCCGTCCATATACAGACGGATGAAACGCTGGTTGAAGCCCTCGCCTCCCTTAGCTCCGTCCTGGTCGCTGTACTTATACGTGCCGATGAAATAGCCGCCAAACTTAGGAGCCGACACATAGTCCGTCAACGTGCGTCCCAGCTTAGGCTTACCTTCAGGCTGCGGCTGCATGGCGCGTTCCAAAGAATGATTAAGCAGTTCCGTGATGAATCCCGCTGGTTCCGGCGCATCCGTACCAGGCATGTAGTCTTCACCCTCGGCCATCGCCAACTGAGGCACCGCCAACAGCGAAACCGCAAAGAAAAAGGCAGAAAATCTATTCATATAAAGTCTGTTAATTAAGAAAACGCTGCAAAAATACGAAATAAAGCTGACATTAGAAAGCAAATTAGTAAGATTAAAACAGTTCACCCCTCAATTCAAGATGTTTTGTTTCTTCGCAATAGTCGTTACATCGTCACTTACGGCATTTTCAACTCTTTTTCTTCTATTTCATGGAGTATTGTCCCAAACTTTTCTTTTATATAACCAACGACAGTACCTGAGACGATTTGCTTTGTTATATAACAATTCCTGTCTCTAATATCAGGACGAAGATATTCCCAACCATATAGCCAGCCATCACATGGTTGTTCGCTGAGACACTTCAGTTTTATATATTCACGCTTCAAAACCCTTTCATTTCTTTTTGGTTCCAAGAAATAATTAACTCCTATATACATACATATAGCACCAATCATTTCTTTTAAAAGTGATTCTATTACCTTCCTCATCCATTATTTAAGTAACTTCCTATTTCCATTTTCCTCTAACACCTGCATCTGCTGAATGGCAATCCGGTTAAGTTTAACCAGTCTTTCGCCTTGTGGCACACCATCATTGATGAGCACAGCATTGATGTTCTCCATGTTTGAAAGGCAAATCAGTTCATTGATTGTGGCATAGTCACGAATATTACCTTTTAAGCCGGGGTTAGCCTCACGCCACTGCTTGGCAGTCATGCCAAACATAGCAACATTCAACACGTCGGCTTCTTCAGCATAGATGATGCTTGCCTGTGCAGCCGTGATTTCTTCTGGCACCAAGCGATTCTTGATGGCATCCGTATGTATATGGTAGTTGATTTTAGACAGCTCTCGCTTTGCTGTCCAGCCCAACAGTTCCTGTTCTTTTGCCTTAAGACGTTGAAACTCCATGACAAGATAAAGACGAAATTCCACAGAAATCCAGGACGCAAATTCAAAGGCAATGTCTGTTTGGGCAAATGTTCCTCCATATCTTCCAGCCTGAGAAACAATGCCAATAGCATTGGTTGATTCAATCCAGCGTGTAGGGGACAGCGTGAAAGCATTCAGACCCGCCTCTTTTCTAAACCCCTCGAATTCGAGGGGATTAAAATGTGGGTTATGCAGTGTTTCCCATATACCGAGGAACTCCACAGTGTTACGATTGCGCATCCAGTTACCTATCACGCCATTGGGGTCAGCGGCATTTTTCTGCCGAGCAATGTCTGTAATGCAAATATAATCAACGCCGTCTTTAGCCATCGTCTTAATGACTACGTCTTTAACTACAAATTCATTCTTCTTTGCCATAAAAAAACATCCTATTGCAATTTATGTGTGCAAAGATAGCACTAAATTGCGAAATAAAAGAACAACAAGCAAGAAAAAAGTCATGCCGAATTACTCCACAAGTCACATTTTATAGCTATCTTTGCAAAGTGCTAAAAAAGTCAAAAAGCGTAAAGAGAACTTTTATCAATTCAACACAGAGGCACAGAGCTACAGAGGGGGCCTTACAGCGAGCTAAAGGTTCAGTTCTCACCTTCCTCTTTCTCTGCCACTTAAAAACTCCGTGTCCCTGTGTTCAAAACATTGTCAATAATCATTGTAAACGAAGCCATGACCATCGAAAACCACCCGCTCCAGCCTTTTCTGCCCCCCGGCGCACACACGCTGTTCCTCGGCAGCTTTCCACCGCCCAGGGCCAAGTGGAGCATGGACTTTTTCTACCCCAACTGGATTAACGATTTTTGGCGTATCATGGGACTGATACACCACGGCGACAAAGCCTACTTCGAGGTGCCAGGCCAGAAACGCTTCGACCAGCAGCGCATCGTCCGCTTTGCCACCGAGCAGGGGCTGGCCTTCTACGACACCGCCACGCAAGTGCGCCGACTGAAGGACAACGCCAGCGACAACTTCCTCGAAATCCTCCAGCCCACCGACATCCCTGCCCTGCTCCGCCAACTGCCCCACTGCCTGCGACTTGTCACCACGGGCGGCAAGGCCAGCGAGGAGCTGCAAGCCCAGCTCTCCCTGTCCGCCACGCCCGCCATTGGCACGTGTCTGCGGCTCAACATCGACGGACGCACGATTCAGTGGTGGCGAATGCCCTCCACATCGCGTGCCTACCCCCTGGCCATCGAAAAGAAGGCCGCATACTACCGACAACTATTCACCTCAACGACCAATCCGTAAACACATGACATACAAACCCATCCTCGCCATCCTCGTCTTCCTCCTGCTGCAAGCCCTCGGTGGCATCCTGCTGGGAGCCATCGGCCAGACCTCTCCCACAGCAATCAGCCAGACCGTCATCCTCACGGGACTCCTGTCCGTCCTCATCATCTACCTGATGGGACTGACCTCCGGCAAACGCCTCTTCACAGCCCGCTACATCCAGTGGCCACTGGCTCCGCTGGCCCTCATCGGCACACTCTGCGGCATAATCGCCACCGACTTCGTCAGCGAACTGCTCAACCTGCCCGACCTCATGGCCGACCAGTTCCTCAGCATGGCCCGCACCCCCTGGGGCATCTGTGGCATCGCCATCATCAGTCCCATCGTGGAGGAAATAGTCTTTCGCGAAGCCGTCCTGGGTCACCTGCTGCGCCAGGGAGTACGTCCGCTCGTCGCCATCCTCAGCTCGGCACTGGCCTTCGGACTCATCCACGGCAACCCCGTCCAGATACCTTTCGCCACCATCGTCGGCATCCTCTTCGCCATCATCTACTACAAGACGGGCAGCATCCTGCTGACCTCCCTGCTACACATTATTAATAATAGTATAGCCGTCGCCCAGATGAACATCCTCGGCGACCAAGCCCTCGACTTCCGCTACACCGACCTGCTGGGCACGGGTCCCTTCCTCGCCACCACCCTACTCCTGTCCCTGCTCTCCGTCACACTGATGAAACGCTTCTGGGACAAGGCTCCCACCCCCACCCTGCAAGCCTGAAAGCACCGCCCCACACCTGACAATTTTCGGCCACGCCACAGAACAAAGCCTGTCTCGCCAAGCACCCAATGCAGCGAGATAGGCTTTTATTCTTAAAATCATTGTGTGATTCTTAACCCAACTTTGACGCTTTGAACTTGATTTTTCTTGCTAATCAGCGACTTTCACATTCTTGTTATGGTGACTGTGTTCTACAGATTTTGATTTTTCGGAACGGCATTTTCTTGTAGTTCAACATGGAGTAGATGTCA
>JAFTEV010000029.1 GCA_017453465.1 Bacteroidaceae bacterium
ACAACATCTGTTACTTTCCAATTGGGATCATCTGGAAGCAGTATCGACTGTAGGATTTCTTCTGCTGATTTCATACAGCATGCAAAGGTACAATATCTATTGCGAATTACCGCCTACCAACACAAAATCTTGCAGAACCCTCTATTCCTCCAACCTCTTTCTTCTGAATGACAGTCGGCGGTGTAGCACCAGTTCCCCTTAGCTCCTTGTATTCGGAGCTGAGCATCACTGTGCCAGCCTTGTATTCCGTGTTGCCTACCTTGCAATCTTCCTTGACATAGTAGGTGTCTTCTACAAACAGATTTTTCTCGGAAGCTGACAGCAGATACCAGTCCCAATAGCTGATAGGCGTGTTAAGGCCGTAGCTCACGTCGTTGATGACAATCTTGCGGTCGCCTTCGAGTTTCACTTGTGATGTACCGTTGTTAACTGCATAATAGGCATAGCGGTTAGGCATGACGTTGAGCAGTTTCATGGTGCCGTGCGAGGCTGCCGTAATGGTCAGCGGGATGTCCACCTGTTCGCTGTAGGCATTAGGTGCGCCTGTGAAGGCAGAAATGTATTGGTCATAGACATAGACAGAACCCTTGATGTACCAGTAGTGGGCAGGTACGCCATCATCCTTCAGATATCTGCCACTGATGTTGTAGCAGTCGTCGATAATGGTCTGGGTACTGTGTACAAAGTTTCCTGATGTCTGCCACTCAACCTTGTCAGCATCGGTGTCTGAATAGGAAAACATTTTCTTGCTGATAGCTCCTTGGTTCAAATCCGTTATGGTGGTATGTGTCAGATTTGTGCGGCTTCGTTTTCCGTGTACGTTCTTGGCATAGACGAAACCACCACCCATGCCTGCCTGTACGTTGATGAGGTCGAGTTCGACAACACCAGTGATGTAGCCCCAGTCTTTTTCGTTGAGTCCTGTACCCTTGCTGTTCTCTGTGGTCAATTCGAGATAAACACCAGAAGCCAAGGCTACCTGATTGTGGCTATTTCCGTTGTTACGAATGCGGTCGTGAATGTGTTTTTTCTTCCAGCCGAAGAAAGTTTGCCCTTCGTACTCTGGACCATAGGTAATTTTATCGTTGTTGTCGGACGTGCGAATAGTGCCAGTGCCCACGTCTTTATGTTCGCCAGTGCCATTGTCATCGCCAAAGTCGAAATCGCTGGTCAAAGCACCAAGATAGTTCACTACATTATAGATACCGAAATAGTTTCCATGGTAGTCACCATTCGGTTGGGTCTTGTCAAAAAGTTTCTTGTTCAGCGATACCTCACGCACACGGTTGATGGTGTAGTTGGTGTAGTCAACAATCTCAGGCACACGGTCCTGAGCACCCTGCATCACCATGCGGCTGCCCCACACGCCACAGAAGTCGGCACGCTGGATGGTATTCATCGGTCGGCCTGCATAACGAGACCTCACACCGTTCTCTTTCCAATATAAAGTATTGGGATGTCCCGAAGCATCCACCATCGGTGTGTCTTCGTCAATCATAATGCCATTGAACAAAGTAATCAATTCGTCTTGCGAAATGGTTGAACCTACGGTATAAGTTTTACCTTCCTTATCGGTACATTCTTTTTCACACTTATAGCGCAACTCATAGTAAGCGGCTTCACGGGCAGGAAGGTTGTTGTATGCCTCAAGCGAGACTTCCGGGGCAATGCTGTAGAAATCGGTACCGTAATTGGTGATGTTCAAACCACGGTAGCCATCGACGAAGGTCAAGTTGCCATCGCCATAAAGACCGCCAATATGCGATGAACCCAAGGTAATGAGGTCGCGGTTATAGACATCATGGATAGAGGCGGTAGCATTGCCAAACACGGTAGTAGCATTGGCAAAGACGGTGGCCGAACCCGACGAAGTGTTTCCACCTGCAAACACGGCATTGTGGATGATGATGCCAGCATCCTCCAAGTTTGCCCACTGAGGGTCAGACTTGGTGCCCAAGGTGTTGAGGTCTGTGGTAGAAACATAGTCACCAACCTTATAGTTATGGCCGTTGATGGTTGTGGCGACCTTCACACGGGTATGTGGCTCTACCAATACCTTGCAGTCTTCAGAAAGGACAAATTCATTGTCTTCCTTCACCCAGTTGGAGTCATCTTCATCATAGCTGAAATCTGTGGGAATGTATGCCTCATTCCCTTTATCATATATATAATAGTAGCCATCCCTTTTGTCATCATAACGTTTTCCAGCCTTGATGCCCACATACAACTTGCCATCCTCCTCATAAGCACTATAGACATAGCCAATGTCGCCACCACCGAAAACATTGCCGTTATTCTTGCGTTCCTCATCACTGCTGACAGTCTCGTTGCCAATCTCGCCACCATGAATGTGTACCTCGGTCTGACCAAAGACGTAACCGTCGGAATAAAGCGTACCGCTCTCTCCGAGGTTGTTATATCCACGACCTCCACCGAAGACATTGCGATGGACATGGCCGTCAAACATTTCCAGATTGGTTCTTCCTGCCTTGTAGATACCTTGCAAGGAACGCACAGAATTAAATTCGCCTGTTGCATTGATGACACCACGACCAATGGCCGCAATCTCTCCGCCGCCAAAGAGCGAATTGCGCACGTGTCCGCCGTACATTTTCACATGGCTGACATCAACATTACTGTTGTCAATGTAGCCACCGCCGAAGATACAGCCACTATCGTAGAGACGGTTGGTGCCGTCGCCGTTCCAGGTCTCGTCGTCGAGCTTCTCCTGATAGTAGCCAGTTCCTTGCTGAATGTATGTTCGTGTCTTGTCTTCGGGTTCTTCAGCAAAGTAGCGATAGCCAATGAATCCCTTGTTCAGTGTGATGTGGGTTGTGCCGAACACCGCACCACCCTCTCCGCCACCATAGGCGTTTCGCTCAATGGCGGGGATGCCATTAATCAGACTGGTGCCATCCGTCTTGCCAATGGTGACATTCGTCTCGCCGAGGACATCATTCACAGTAGAGGCGCTGATGCCGCCCTCGTGGTAGCCCACACTGCCTTGCCAGCCACCGCCATAGACGTTACGGGCTGTTCCGCCCTCAATGATGGCATTAGTGCCAGCTATGAAATTATTGTCGAAATCATCTTTGTCCACCTTGTATCTATTGTTGACCGAACCCACTGTGCCGGCAGCATAGATATCCTTCTCTACCTTGCCACCAAAGAGTCCGATATAGGTTGTTCCGTGAACATCACCAGTGTTTGGTGTTTTAGCATCACCAAGACCACCACCGTAGGCATATCCACCACTGCGGGCACCATTATATAAATATCCGCTCACCCAGGCACCTTCGTTGATGCGGACGTTGGTGTTGTATTCGTAGGTAGCCACATTATCGTGCTTATCGTCGTTCAGGCCATCGTCTGTGTAGCCGTTACCCAAGTCGATAGGCAGATGCGATTTTTCTCCTTCCGCATTGTCTTTGTCTAAATCTTCCTTCAGCTTAGCAACGGTGTTCTTGTTAAGCACCCTGCCGAGCTGTCCGCCACCATAAACCTCATATACCTGTGCCGTATTGTTGAGGTTCACCTCGGTGTATTGTGCCCAGGTGTCTTTTCCGTAACCCGCACCATAGACAGTGGCATAGTAGTCGTTTTCCTTGTCATACCAAACGGGAGCATTGATGTTCACCTTGCTGTAGAGGGTGCGGCGGAAGGCATTGTTTCCCCCATAGATGCCTATGCGATAATTGCCGACAAGGGCTTCGCGGCTGTTCCAGTTCACGTTAGCCTCATAGACATCGCAGGGGTACTCGTTGGAAATGCCGTATGCACCACCGAAAATTTTGTCGAGCTTGATGGTTGAACCTTCGGGGACATTGACCACCGTGCGGCGAGTGATGCCTTCTTCATAACTACCGCCATAGACAGCTTTAATATTGCCACGTGCCAAGTCGATGATGGCCGAAGCCTTGTGAGCCGTTTCAGCAGTTTTCGCCACATCGCGGCTGACACTCATGCCTACGCCACCACACTCACCGGCCCCAAAGAACTCGGTGCTCTGGAAGGCACTCATGGACTGCGGAATATCAACGAGGATGTAACTGCGCTGCTGTAGGTCGTTTTCTTCTGGTTCACCCAGATAACCCTGTCCTGCACCAAAAATCTGCTCAACGGTGTTGAGGGTGTTGTTGCTGTCAGTGGGTCGGAAATTGACGAAGGCATTGTCCATCCATGGCTTGCTGTAGCCAGTACGAGCCTTGCCCCGGTTGGCATCCGTTGTACCTTCTCCGTCTGTTGCATAGAAGTAAGCACCATAGTGTGAGTCGGTGTAATCATACACACCATAGCAGCCACCATAGATTTTCTCCACACGTCCCTGCATATACTCAACGTATGCCGAGGCATTGAGCATGTCTGGATTGGACACCTTACCGATGGCATCGTAACCGCCGTTCTCGGTAGTGCGGACACGGCTCGCAAAGTTTGCAGTACCCTTAATCTTTCCGCCCAAGTCGTTGCCGCCATACACGTAGTCACGCACGTATGGGAAGCCGTCGCGACCGATATAGGTCTCTGTGTGGCCGAGGATGTCGGCATTACATGAACCAGCAAAGGTGTTGAACACACGGCCATTGCCCAGATTGACAGTCGTATTGCCACAGACAGGGCCGATGAAGGCTCCACCATAGACAAATTCTACATCGGCCATGTCGGGAGTATCGTCATCATGACCTCTATGCACACCTGGGATAGAACCATTTACGTTAATGGTACAGCTGTAGTCTGGATTGTACTTGTATTTCTTGCCATTAAACACATAGTCACCTTCAGAGTCAGGTTTACCAATAACTCCCTGTTCTCCGCCTCCGAAAATCTGGAAGGTGTAACCTCTGTTCAGGTTGATGGTAGTGCTGCCCCAAATCTCAGAGTCCTTACCATAACCGCCACCAAACACGTTCAACGATGCACCGAGCACGTCCATGCCCTGCTGGTCGAGGATGACGCCAGAGTTTCTTTTTGTAATCTTATACTGATCGTTGCCATAGAGCTTCGGTTCACCACTTTCCGTGTTCAACTCCACCTCGTCGAAGACCACATCACGGTCAAAGATAGTTGCATTCAGGTTTACAACGACATTTCCATTGACATGGCCGCTGGTATAGCAACCACCGTAGATATTACCGCCGGTAAGTCGGCGGTCATGGTCTTCGTCAGTGCTTTCAACGGGGCTATCGGGTGATGCACCAGATGTAACAGGAGCAGTTCTTTCACCCGTACTTGCCTTGATGGTATTCCACTCCAAGCCCTGTGTTTTATCGGTTTCGTCCACCCAGCGTTTGGGCTGAATCTTCAGACCAGAGAGATTCAGTTCCAACTTGTTGTTAGAATTGTCAGGTTCTCCAATCAGTCCACCCTCGTATGCAGCATTAAAGCCCTCAACCTTTGCCACATTGGCATTGTTACAGCCTCCCACCAACTTATTAAAAATAATAATCTGGTGGTTGAAATCAATGACAGTCTTTCCCGCACTGGTCATGCTACCAATGTTACCGCCACAGAAGACAGAGCCAAAGAACGAGGAGTATTCCTTATAATCGTCAGGGTCGCCGTTTTCCTTGGCATCGAACACAACGCGGGGCATCAAGTCCATGGCTACACCTTCCATATACTTGGCAAAGGTACCTTCTTGGGTCAGGTCCATGGTGCTAAACTTCGTCGTATTACCGCCATAACGCTGACTATCTATCTCATTCAGTTGCTTCCTGTAAGTACGCAACACGCCGTCGTGGTAACGTGCCTCATTATTTTCTTCCCGCTCGTATGTCTGCACCATGTTCTCACCATTGTTGCCCAAAAACACATGGTCAGCATAGACGTATGAACCAATCTTCAGTTCCACCATGGGTTTGGCCTTTGTAGTGGCCAACGTAGCACAGTTGCCACCCACATAGACAGAACCTCCAATGACGGTAGGCTTGGTCTTTGTACCATAGAGACGGATGGACACCTGTTCGGCATTGGGACGGATTGCATTGAGGGCATCGACCGAACTGGCTGCGGCAGAACCGTCATAATACAGGTCACCATAGGTTGGATCTCCCTTCAAGTCTGCATTGTCGGTATAGGGGTAAGAACCGTTTCCGCCACCATAGACATCACCGCGAATGTCAGTATAGACACCCACAGCATTGCCGCCATATACACGACCCGATATGTCGTTACCGCCATACACGTTATTAACGTTACCACCGCGAACCAATACGCGAGCAGACAAGCCAGCAGGGAACTTATAAGGGTCTGGCAGTTGCACCTTTTCAGGAGCCACTTCCAGACCAGACTCTGTCAATGGGTGAACATCGGCCATGCGGCATCCGCCATAGACATTATCAATAATCAGGTGTTCAGCATTCTCTGCTTGGGGGTCTATCTCAAGCAGCAAGCCTACCTGACTCGTCATGTCTCCCCGGTTGCCGCCAGAGTAGAGGTTTCTGATTTTGCCGCGCTGCAAATTCCATTTAGGACGAATGGCCATCTTCGCCAAATTGTTGCCGCCAAAAAAACTGCCAATCTGGAAAGCATCACTGGTAGGATAGGTGTAACCAGGGTTAAAGCCCATCGCGTTTGTTCGCTCTGATGTAAGCAATTCATTACCTTCGGCATCTGTAATGCTGTTGACCACATCGCTCATGTTATCAACATAAATCACAGTACTATCGGTCACCGTTGCATTGTTGCCACCACCAAAGACATAAACCATAGAACCGCCTACAATCTCCAGATATGTTCGAGCCAGTACAGGCTTGTCAAGGCCGTAACAGGGATTTGCTTCACCTCCTTCCAGTGTCTTCGAGGTATAGTCGTATGCACCATTGCCACCACCGAAGAGCTGACCCAAATAAACCTTGTTTTGAACGGGATTCTCAGGGTCTGTGTGATTGATTGAACTAACACGTAAGAAAGCGTTCCATTCTGCATCGACGCCATTTGCACCAGTTGCGGTCAGGGCTGTGGGCAACACTGCAGACGCACCGATGGTCCCAGAGATGTCATTGCCACCATAGACACGATTGATGAGAATATAATCAGAAGCATGTTCGCCATCGATATTTACAAACGTATGTCCGCCGACATCAGCCTTGCGTGCACCACCAAATACATTGTTTAAGTCGCCTGCGTGCACAGTGACAGTGGTGTTACCATGGACCTTACCCTCATTGCCACCACCATAGACATTACCGCCAATGGCAATGATAGCCTGTGCACCAGTTTGTAGTGTAATCATGCACAGAAGCAAGAGAATCGCCACAAATCTCGATGTGGCCTTTTGGATTATATTCAATATTTGGGTCATTGTTGAGCTTATTCTATAGTGATGGTTGGATTGTCCAAATCGGGGTCTGACAAAACATAGAGATAAGTGGGTTGTACTTTCAGGTCAATGGTGTAAATCTCGCCTGCATTCAACTCGTTGATATCTTTACTAACTCCTAAGTTCTCTGCGTCAATCTTGTTCGTTGCCGTGCAATCCTTGCGGATGAGATTCCCCTTCCTGTCATAGACATCATAAAGAGTCTCCAGCACAAACTTGCTACACCTGCCTGGGGCAAAGCACCCTAAAAAACTTGTGGGTGACTGCACAGGCAGTTCAAAGCCCTCATCGCTCTGGTAAAGGATGGTGGAAGCATAGGTAGAAGCACCTTGAGGCGTATAAGTAATCTCTCCGCAGGGATCAGCACCCATGTCGTTGGCTGTCAAGGAAACAGTTAAGTTAATGGCTTCACTGATCTCCTCTACTGTAGTAAGCGTCATTCGTTTCACCTTGATCGTGTGCAACTTGGCATATTCGCTGTCGATGTGCGCCTTGAAATGCAGGCCGGCATAGATATGCTTCAGCAACAGATAGAGGTAGTTTCTGGTTTCGCTGCCATGAATTCCAAATTGTCCTAACTGTATGCCAGCCTCTTCGATGTTTGTCGCCTCATCAGCCCTCTTCACACCTACAATCACACAAACATCTGCCGAAGTCAGCACACTCAGGTTATTAATAGTCATCGTCGTACCATTAGCATAAGAACCATCTTTCTTGGCAAGGGTCAATCCTCCAGCCAGTTCGCTGGGCATGAAACCATAGATGTAGTACGTCTGGTCCTTTATGTCCATAGATGCTTTCCATTGACCATCTCTAAAACTTATATTATAATAATAAGGAGATGCCACAGCATCCTGAGCCAACGCAATGCGTATGGATGCATAATCGGACTGAGTGGAGGGATAGAGTTCCGAGTACCGCATATAGCCATCAGGCAGACTACGTGTCGTCATCATGTTGGCTTCGTAAAAGGGGGAGAAATAGGTGTGCAGTATCACCTCCTGGCGTGAACCGTTGTCAACATCAGCCACGTCAGCATCCTTGTTACAGGCAGCAAACAGCATGGAAATGCCGACAACCATATATCTTATTATCCTTTCTATTTCTTTTTTCATGTGCTCGGACATCATTCTTTTCCTATGTATTACCAATTATATATGGGGTGTTCTGAAACACCTTTGATGCTCCAGTCGTTGATGCCAACCTGGATGTTGTCAAGCATCACGCCACCGCTTTCTGTAATCTTGAAACGGTAGGTGTATTGATAGCCAGGCTTCCAACTCATGTATTCGGCTGGCACTACGGTTGTTTTTGGTCCACCATTGACATCAACCGACAGGGTGTAGGTGCCCTGGCTCTTGATGGGGAACACGTAATACCAGTGTTGCGGACTGTTGGGATAAAGCCTGGGGTGCTCCAGATTGGGAACACCGTCCGGTTCGTAGTAGTCTATATCAAAATTTTCCGTATAATAGTCTGTTACATCACTTTCCCAAGACTCTTGTACCTCTGTGCCCTTCAGTGGATAATGGAATGTCACCGTTCCTCCATCAGGAATGCCTTCCTCATCAGCCGTTGGCCTAAAGCGGGGAGAAGTGAGTGCAGGCCTACCAAAATCAAGGCCGTCTGCAAAAGTAAATATAAACCGCACACGAGCAAGGGGCTTCATGAACTGGAGCTGCACAGGCTGGCCAAACGCCTTGCCTGGGTACGCAACGGCATTGCCTGTGGAGAACCAGAGGCGAGAGAAATACGGAGCCGCAGCAACATGGGCATCGGTAGATGCATTGATATTAGCCGAAAAGGTCACCTTGTCGGCTGCAGTTGTCACCGTGACTTCGTCAGGGCTGGTGGCAGGGGCAGCAGTGGCATTTCCCTTGGCGTATGCAAAGAAACGGTAGGCATTGGCCGCCCCGTCCCAGTACTTGATGGTCTGGTCAGGCCCCTGCCCCACGTACTCCCAATCGTTGGTGTTAGAGGTCGTAGTATAGGCCGTGTTTGCTGTCCAGTTGACCGTGAAACCAGGCATCACCATCTGGTAACTGGTATAGCTATCTGTGCCGCTGTCGTATGCATCGTTCTTGTAGCCGTAAACCACGAAGGACTTGTTTGTCAGCACTTCTTCGAGTCCTGTGGCTGCACGGGTCACCGCACTTTCGGCTTGCAAGTTACCACCGAAACTGATAGCGGTCTGTTGCATAGATTCCTGATTGGAAGCGGCCTCATCAGAGTCGCTGCCAGAACAGGCTATGCCACAAACACACATCATCATCAGCAGCCCAGCATTACCTGCGTACACGCATACCTTATTTATTATACTATATATATCCTTCACTGTTTCTTTCTCTTTTTTCTTTTACCCCGAAGATGACCGTCATCTTTAGCTCGGAGTGCTTTGTGCGCCGCTCCATCGCGGCTTATGGTTGTAGCCAAGCGGGGAGTCGAACCCCGCCTGACTGAAGAGAGATTATTGAACTCTGATAACCTTGTAAGAAGGAGTACCTGTTACAGACTTATAATATGTAGTTCCAACTTCTGCTTTTGCATTTTCGTCTTCAATTTTTGTATAGCTGTCTCCAGACTTAGTGTAAAGACCTGTCACAGATGAAGTTCCCGCTGTCAAACCTTCGACTTCAACGTATGTAGTTCCTGTACCACCAATATACTGAATGGCATAATAACCTGCATCTCCAGTAGCTGGAGTGAACTTCACTGCATTTACAGAGATTGTCGTTCCATCTTCACTTGGTACAGAAGATACTTGTGTTGCCTTGCTTGCACTCTCCCATGAAGTACAGATATGCGTGCATGTGAGTTTGTTTCCTGTCGGGTGTTCGATTGCCTCAGCGACGGATGCCTCTGTTATCTCATAATTTGAATCAGATGAAGATACTTTATACAGGTGAGTATTTGTCTTCCATTGGGGATTAACCACAGCACCTGTACCATCAACAATAACAGCATATATATCGCTGCCTACTGCGTAATCGTTACCACCAGTAACATATTTGCCTCCACTTACTCCAAACGTAGTAATGCTTGGCTCGCTAACAGTCGTAATGTACTCTGCCTGACCGTCCTCAGCAACAATTTCAACAGCATCGAAGGTGATAGGATAAAGGTCATTATCACTGATTTTAAACAAATAGGTGTACTTATAATTGGGTTTCCATTTTAAATACTCAGCAGGAACCTCTGCAGTCTTATTCTCTATCTGTATTGTTTCATGTGTTACAGAATTATAAAGAGTATAGTTGACTTTCAATGTCAATTTACTTGTATTGGTGGTTTGAGGAAGAACAGATGTAAATGTACCATTATTAGTATCCCATGTAGGTGCAGAAGCTGAGGTTGCCATAGGAGAAGCTGTACTAATAGTATTGATTTTTGTACCAAGAATCAAGTCGTTCTTCTGAAGATTTGCATCAGCTGTAATTTCCAGATTTGGCTGATTCTCAACAGAAGTTGAATTGTCATAGTAAGTAACCTTAATTTTACCCGTAAATGCATCAGCTTTTACATTAGGAACAATAGCACCAAAAGCAGAATTGCTTGAAGCATCCTTTGCCTCGCTATCATTTGTTACATAGAAACTAATGCCTGTCACGTCGTAACCTGGAATTGTTTCATACATACCAACTCGTATCTGAGACAGTGCATTGCGGAAAGTAAATGTCACATTGCCACCATAGGCATTGTTAGCCTCACGGTTAGTTTCTGTACTGTGATTGATGACATTACGGTCTGCAAAATAAAGGCTTGCCAAACTTGGATAATTGTTACTGGCATCTTTTGCCAAAGTGATTTCATATCCTTTGCCATAAACCGTAGAGCCAGAAGTGAGTTTCTTAATCTTCACACGACCATTCGTAATATCATCCTGCTTGGCTGAAACAGCTGTAAATACATAATTGGATGCACTGTAATCCCAATACTTCACGGTTTGAAGGTTTGTTGTAACAGCGGCATCACCCAAGAAAATATTAGAAGCATATTCAGAGGAGTGATTTGTACCTACATATTCCCAATTCTTTGTATTAGAAGTGGTCGTATAAGCCGTATTGTCAGAATAGTTCACCTGATAATTGGGGAACACTAAATGACCATCGGAAGGGGCTGTTCCATCCGTGTTTTCGTTTTTCTCACCATACACGATGAACTGATTACCAAGATGCGCGGCGGCATCGGAACCTGTAGCATTAGCACGTGTAGCTGCTGACACATCAAAGCCGAAACTGATGGGGGCGTTGTTGTTGGCTTCACGGATACTTTCGTCACCCATGAACTCGTCACTTGTGCAACTGGCTAATGTAAGAATAGCCATTGCTGAATACAGAAAATTTTTCATAATTTTTTTACGTTAATGATTATTTAATACTTTATTCTTTTTCAATGTTTTTTGCCTCTAACCGTAGAGGACTTCCTTTGTTTCAAAGTTTGTAGCCAAGCGAGGAGTCGAACCTCGCTTGACTGATAGTAGATTACTGTACCTTGATGACCTTCACACCGTAAACAATGTTGAGGTTGGTGTATTTCTTATAATAGGTAGTTCCAGCTGTGAATGAGGTTACGGATGTTGTACCATCCTTGTCTGTGAAGTAGCCTGTAGGCCAGTCTGTTGGCTGTGAATCCAATTTCACAGCGGTAGTGAACTTTGTGTCCCCCTTGTTTGACACTTTATAAGTATAAGCGTATGTTCCAGCAGAAGCTGTAAACTTAGCAGCTTCACCAGCATTAACAGAAATGTTATTACCATCTACACTAGGAATAGCAGTTACCGTAGCATCAAACGACGCAGGGGTAAGAGTAAGTCCATTGCGACCCGTTACAACCCCACCGCTTGTCGAGGCACGAATGTTGAGCGCATCCATAACGGTAGCTTCCGAAATAGGAGTGCTGCCTGTTACAGTCCAAAGCTGACCCTTGGTGGCCAAATCGTCCTTCAATGTACCACCGGTCATAACCTGTACATAGATGTCACCAGCTGCATATTCATCCTTCGTCAAATCGTGTCCCTTCTGATAGGTGGTGATGGATGGAGCAGCAACCGTTGTGATGGTGCTCTGCATTCCATCTTCTGAGTCAACAACCACGGCATCGAATGTGATGGGATAGAGACCTGCGGGGTCTGTATCTGTCTTGCTGGTCCAACCATTCGAGTTGTCGGAAATCTTGAAGATATAGGTGTAAGCGTAGTTGCTCTTCCATGTTGCATATACGGCTGGAACAAATGCCTTTGCACCATATACATGGATTTCCTCGCCGCTGCCATCAACAGACTCCAGCGTGTAGTCAATGCGAATTTCCAGCACTGTGCCTTCTTCGTTAGGCAGCACAATTGTGTAATAGTTTTTTTCTGCAATACCAGCCCAAGAAGGATTAGAAGAAGAACGGCCCAAGAATACATTGTCTGTAGTTTTTTCATTAGATTCTTTTGCCTGATAAATCAGCGCACCCTGATCAGAAGTTGTGGACGTACCACCAATTGTTTCTGGAGCAAATGCCACATGAGCTTGGTTGTAGTCAGAATTGTTAATATTAGTCTTACCAATCGTTGGATAGCTAATCGTATAAGTACCAGAGGTAAAGAAGTTATCCTTTGTGGCTCCAGTAGAAGCGGTAAAGAGCGTAGCCTTTGTTTCGGTTGCAGAACCAAGAGTTGCAGTATTATTGGTATAGAACTTCACATCCTTCACACTGTAGCCCGGAACTGTTTCGTAGAGGGCAATACGAACTTTGGAAGCCAAAGAACGGAACACAAGCTGCACTTCATCTTGATATTTGGGTGAAGTGGTACTGTTCTTATAGACTGTCACCATGTCTGCAATGTAGCACTTCTGCAACTGGTCTGAAGTTCCCTTCAAGGTGAATGCAGCTGTTTTTGCATTTGCAGCATCAATAGCCGATGCAGTAATACCTGTTGCTTCGCCTGTGGAATAGGCAATGAAGTCGTACTGGTCAGCGCTGTAGTCCCAGAACTTGATGGTCTGCTTACTACCTGATGGTAGACTTGAAGTAGAAGCAGGATCGAATCCTACATAATCCCAATCAGAAGTGTTAGACTGAGTAGCACCTGCTGTGTTTTCCGTCCACTGAACCAGATAGTTGTCGAACACAGTCGTTGTGGCAGGATTGTCGGCATTACCTGTGCCTTTGAAACCACCAACAACAAACTTGTAGTTCAGCATTTTGGCTGCGTCAAAACCGTAGTGCTCATTGGCACGTGTGGTAGCCTTCAGTCCACTGCCAAAAGCAATCGCATTGGAACCAGCGGAGTTGGACGACGATGCTGCATCATCGACATAGTCGCTGGAGCAACCTACAAGCACAAGACCTGCAAGGGCTGCGAGAAGTAAATTTACATTCTTCATAATAAAACAAATTTTGAAATTGATAAATAAATTGATTCTTTCTTCTTATACATTATTATATATACACGCACGCGCATACGCGCACACGCGAGGGTTACTCTACGGGCTTTTCATAGACATCTGTGGTTTCGTCTATTTCGGCCACGATAGCATCAAACGTAATGGGGTAGAGTTTTTCGGGGTCGGTTCCTTCCTCGCCTGTCGTACCGTTCACGTCTTTCGTAATCTTGAACAGGTAGGTGTAGGCATAGTTGGGATGCCACGTCATCACGTTCTGGGGCACCACGACCTTGGCTCCAGTTACATGGATTACATCTTCAGAACCGTCGGTCGGGGTCAGTGTGAAATCCACATAGAGCGTCATGTCGCCAGCATTGTCTTCGTTGGGGAGCACATTCTGGAAGGCTGGTGTGCCGCCCACCCATGTGGGGGTGCTGCTTTCCGTGCCAATGACTCCAGAGGAGAATGTGCCGAAGTCGTAGGTGTCTGCAGGGACAGTCTCGGCCACAAGGTCGAACTCGGCCCGCTGGGTCTCTGCATTGTAAGTGACATGATAGGTACCGCCCTTTGTGGCATCAGCAGCATTGAACGAGCCATCGAGCATCGCGTGGGTATTCGTGCCGTCGAAACGACCTGCAGCAGAACGGAACGTCAGATTGCTGACCGTATAGCCAGGAATCGTCTCGTAGAAACCCATCCTCACCTTCGCTGCCATGTTGCGGAAGGTGAAAGTGACAATGCCTCCATAGGTATTCAGACCGCTTGTCGAAGCCGATTTAGCCACTTTGACAAGGTCTGCCACATAGAGCCGGGACAGGTCGTCGGCGTTGGCCGCTTTCACGGTCAGCGTGTTCTTGCTGGTCACGGTCACGTCGGCATGGCCTGTTGTTGTTGACCAAGCCTGAAACGTGTAGCTGCTGGCACTGTAGTCCCAGTAGTGGATGGTCTGGCTGTCGTAGCCCTCCAGCCCCACATATTCCCAGCCCTTGGTGTTCGACTCGGTGGAGTTGGGGGCACCCTTGTACTGCACCATGTAGGTGGGATAGACGATGAGGTCCGACTCACCGACAGTCTTCGTGCCATAAACACGGAAGAAGTTGTTCAGTGCTGTAGCCGCAGCGTCGCCCGTGAGGTCAGCACGGGTGTGGGAGCGGTTGGAGCCGGCAGCGAACTCGATGGCAACAGGTTCTGGAGTCTTGTCTTCGGAAGACTGATTGCCTATATATCCGTCATTCGTACAAGCTGCCAGCGTGATGAGGAAAGGTAAATAAAGGGCTTTCATTTTTTCTTTCACTTTATTTTATTCAATATCGGTGTAGATAGTCTGGCCACCTTCTTCGGCTTCCACAACAACAGCATCGAATGTGATGGGGAAGAGCTTAGATGGATTGTCGGGGTCGGGAATTTCACCGCCTGGATTGTCAGGGTCGGGAATCGTTGGCACAGGCACAGGATTCGATGGGTCGTGCTGGTCGTCCTTGGGGCCTTCTGGATAGTCGGGATTCGGAATCAGCGGTGCCTCTGGGTCGGGAATCAGTTCGCCCGGATTGTCGGGATCCTCAATCTTGGGGTAATTGGGGTCGGGAATGTAGGGAGGAATCACCTCACCCGTGGTGGGGTCAATTTCGGGGTCGTTGTCACCACCCTTCTCTGGGTCGGGGTCACGGCCTGGGCCTGTAGTGACTATGCCCTCGTCGCTGGTATAACCATTGCTCTTGGCCGAAATCTTGAACAGATAGGTGTAGGAGTAGTTGGGCTTCCACTGCAGGTGTTCTACAGGTACAGATACATAGGCATCGCGCACGTGAATCTCGTCGCCCGAACCGTCGAGTGCCACCAGCGTGTAGTCCAGACGGAGCTGCATCTTGAGCGAATTGTTCTCATTCGGGAGGATGGGCTTATAATCAGAGAGCACATTGGGCTTCCCGTCTATCACGTAAGCGTCTTTTCCGTAAGTGGCAGTAGCGGAAGTTGTGCCCAGGAATGCATTCACAGCAGTAGCCGAAGCAGAACCGTCCGTATTAAGATAAGGCTTGCCCGGCACATTTTCGCGTGAATCAGCAGTGGTGTAAGCCAGTGTGCCGAACTGGTTGCCAAAGGCCATCACGTTGTTGGCTCCGGCAAACTTGACGGTAGCGGCATTGGTCTTGTCGGCGTAGCTGACGGTGTAGGTGCCCGACTTGGGGAAGGCACCGCCGACACCTACGGTTGTGCTGCCCGAAGGAGCACCAATGTAGTAGAAGACGAGGTCTTTCACGGCATAGCCTGGCACCGTTTCGTAGAATCCCACGCGCATCTGTGCACCCAAGCGGCGGAACTGGAACTGCACTACATCCTTATAGGATGACGTTGCGGGTGCTTCTGCCGTAGCATCCTGTGCAGTAGCGGTAGCTGTCACACGGTCGGAAACAAAAATCTTGGTCATGGCCGCAGCATCAGCTACATGGATGCGCATACCGTCGGTGGTGTTCTTGATGTACTCGTCTTCGCCCAGCCCCGACACAGCTACAAAGTCGAACTGCTTGGCACTATAGTCCCAGTACTTCATGTCCTGGGTGACACCCTTCTTTGAGGTCTTGCCCACATATTCCCAATCTCTCACATTGGTTTCCGTTTTGCCAGCAGAGGCTGCTTCATACTCCACCTGATAGTTGTCGAAAACGGGCGATGTCTCATTGCCGAGCGTTTTGCTTCCATAAACATAGAACTTCTCATTCAGCAAGGCTGCAGATTCCTCATGACTGGCACGTGTCATGTTTGCACTGTTGCTGAGGAAGCTAATGGGTTCGAGCACAGGACAGATTGTCTCTGTCACGCCAACGTATCCATCGTTAGAACGGTTCTGCAAGATTTTGTGTTGGTAGGCGGTAATTCGCAATAGATATTGTACCTTTGCATGCTGTATGAAATCAGCAGAAGAAATCCTACAGTCGATACTGCTTCCAGATGATCCCAATTGGAAAGTAACAGATGTTG